>SIBG01000029.1 GCA_009695305.1 Opitutus sp.
AGCACATCAAGGCCTTCGCGCTGGGGGGATAATGTCCGAGCCCCTCCAGCGAGCGCAGGCGACGCTGCGGAAGCCGAATGTTTCCTAGCGACGGGGCAATCGGATATTGCGTGACACAAATCCCCGGACTTGTGATCGATGACTGGCTGACCACCGCAGGTGTTTCCTGCCTTACGGGCGGAGAACTGCCGGACCACCGCGCGAGCGGCAGGCTTCCAGGACGTTGAGGTGAATGGCCGCGCAACGCACTCGCGCGAGTGCGTGTCACGCCCCCACGACGGTCTTCACATTCATGAACGCGCGCAGGCCCCAGGCGCCGAGCTCGCGGCCATGACCGCTTTGCTTCACGCCGCCGAACGGCAGCGCGGGATCGGAACGGACAAAGTCGTTGACGAAAACCGCGCCGGCCTCGAGTTGCCGGGCAATCCGTCTGGCGCGGGCCCGGCTGCGCGTGAACACCGCGGCGCCGAGGCCGTAGGCTGTGGCGTTGGCCACCCGGATGGCCTCCGCTTCGTCGCGCACCGGGATGATCGCGGCGACGGGGCCGAAGAGTTCCTCGTCGTAGGCGGGCATGCCGGGAGCGACGTCGGTCAGCACTGTGGGCGCGTAGAAAAATCCCGGACCAGGGAGCGGCCCGCCACCGAGCAGAACGCGCGCGCCCCGGCGGACGCTGCGCGTGACCTGGGCGTGGAGTTTGGCGCGCAGATCGGCGCGCGCGAGCGGGCCGATGTCGGTCGCGAGGTCGGTGGGATCGCCGATCCGCCGCGCGGCGAGGCGAGCGACGAAGTGTTTTTCAAACTCGCGGCGCACGGAGCGGACGACGATGAAGCGCTTGGCGCACACGCAACTCTGGCCGGAGTTGAGCAGCCGCGAGTGGGCGCAGATTTCTCCGGCGTGGGCGAGGTCGGCATCGGCGAGCACAATCGCCGGATCGCTGCCTCCGAGTTCAAAGACGCCGGGCTTCATCGCGGCCCCGGCGAGGGCCGCGACACTCTGGCCCGCGGTGATGCTGCCGGTGAGCGTGACCGCGCGCACGCGCGGGTCGGCGATGAGCGCGGGCACGGGGGCGGTGCCGATGAGCAGCGACTGGAAGACGCCGGGCGGCACTCCCGCCTCGGCGAAGACGGCTTCGATCGCGCGCGCGCAGCCGGGAATGTTAGGCGCGTGTTTCAAGAGCAGGGCGTTTCCGCCCATCAGCACGGGTGCCGCAGCGCGGATCACCTGCCAGAAGGGAAAATTCCACGGCATGATCGCGAGGACGACACCGAGTGGCTCGAAGGTGACCCGGGAATTTGTTGGCGCGCCGGCCGGATGCTCATCGGCGAGCAAGCGCGGGCCATGGGCCGCGTAGAATTCACAGCCGAGCGCGCTCTTCTCGACCTCGGCGCGCGACTGGGCGAGCGGCTTGCCCATTTCCGCGGTGGCCAGCGCGGCGAGTTCATCGCGTCGGGTGCGCAACACGCGGGCGAGGGTCCGCAGGTGTTTCGCCCGCGCCGCAGGCGTGAGTTCGCGCCAGCCCAGTTGCGCGGCCTGCGCGCGGGTGACGGCCTGCGCGAGGTCGGCGCGCGAGTGCTCGCGATAGGTCGCGAGCCGCCGGCCGGTAGCCGGGTTGATCGAAATCAAGGACATCGCGGCACCATGGAGCGCGCGCCGACCAGGTGCAATCCGCCATCCCGCCGAAACGGGCAGTGGCGCGAATATATTTCGGATCAGTGATCGACGGTGAATCGCCGGCAGGCTCTGGCGGGAGGAATATTCTGTTTCGGCTGAACGACTCTCGACATGGGGTCCGGCTCACCCTAGGCAAGCGGACCTATGAAAACACGATCTGCTTTCCTTCTGGCGGGATGGGTGCTCGGGCTGGTGGCCGGCCAAGCGGCCGACCTTCAGGCCTGGACTAAAATGTTTAACGGTCGGGATCTTACCGGATGGAAATCCAACGACGAGAAGCCGGATGTTTTCACCGTGGCGGACGGCATCATCAAGGTCAGCGGTGGGCGCGCGCATTTGTTTTTCGAGGGCGCGGACGGTAAGGCGAACTTTAAGAACTTTGAGTTCAAGGCGAAGGTGATGACCACGCCCGGCTCCAACTCCGGCATTTATTTTCACACGCAATTTCAGGCGAAGGATTGGCCGACCAAGGGGTTCGAGTGCCAGGTGAATACGTCGCACACCGACGTCAAGAAAACGGGCGGCCTCTACGGCGTCCTCGACGTGCTGAACAATGCGCCCAGCAAGGACAACGAGTGGTTTGATTACTCAATCAAAGTCGAGGGCCGGCATGTCGTGCTCCAGATCAACGGCCAGACGACGGCCGACTGGACCCAGCCCGAAAGCTGGGATCCCGCCACCGCCTTGAAAAACATGTCGGGCCGCAAACTCAGCGAGGGCACGATCGCCCTGCAGGGCCACGACCCGAAGAGCACAACTTACTACAAGGAATTGTTCATCCGGCCGCTGCCCTGATCGCGCGGTGGGTGGGGCCGTTCAGGCAGATTTTTTCGCGCGCGAAAATCGGCCGGCGCGGACGGGGCCGCGGGGCGAGCGACGGCCTATTTCAGTTGATCGATCACGCGGAGGCCGGGGATCTGTTGGAAATGCGCGTCGCCGGTGAGCACCGCGGCATTGGCCTGCAACGCGCAGGCGGCGATCAGCAAGTCGGGCGCGGGCAGCACCCGGCCTTGGCGATCCAGCGACCAAGCCAGCTGCGCGGCGCGTTCCCAAATCTGACTCGTCGTCGGGATTATGATCATCACGGCGAAGCGCTCGCGAAACCGTTTGAGCAGATTCGGGTCACGCTGACCGCGGCAGACTTCCAGCATCACCATCCCACAGGTGGCGAACTCCCAATCGCGGTCGTCGATGCCGGCGGCGAATTGCTGGAAGGGATCGCGACCGGCGCGAACGGCCCCGATGTAGACGTTGCTGTCAGGTAGGATCAGGTTTGCCATGGGGCGCCGGTGCTTCCGCGACGAGGCTCACGCGTTCGGGCTCCTCGGGGTAGGAATTGGGATCAAAAGAATTCTTCAGCTCCTCCGGCGTCATACCCAGGCCGGCGGAGAACAATTCCTTCATCTTGTGGCGCCGTGCCATTTCGCTGAGAGCGATTTCGACGGCTGCAGTCTTGGTCTTGGCACCGGTAATTTTCATCACCCGGTCCAACACGTCCTCATCGATGTGCATCGTCATTTTCATAATAACTCCACGGTATGGCCTCACTGCCATACCACAAATACAAAGTATGTCTGCTGAGCCATCGCCTTATTAAACAACTAATTAAAACTGCTACGTTTCTACTGCCTTCCGAGTGACTCGCCTCGCCCAAAATGCGGTGATGAAAGGGACGAGCACGGCCGAGACGACGACGCTGGCCGAAACCAGCACGGTCGCGTGTTGCGCGGCGGCGGTGTAGGCGGGATTGGCGGCGGCGACGAGTGCGGGGACGGCGGCTGCGTTCCCCGCGGTTGAGGCGGCGGCGAGACCGGCGGTGCCGTTGCCTCCGGTGAGCCGATCGGCCACGAAAAGCAGCGCACCGGAAACGGCGACCACGACCAGTCCGAGGCCGAGCCCGAGCAGCCCGCTGCGCCAGACGCTGGTGGCGTCGATGCTGGCGCCGAGCGCGAACGCGAAAAACGGAATGACCACGGGCACCGCGCGGCCAAGAAACTCACGCAGTTCGCGGTCGAGATTGCCGAGCAGCATTCCGACCGCGAGCGGCAGGATGGCGCCCACCAGGGTCGGCCACGGAAACGCCGAGAGGCCGGCGACGCCGAGCGTGAGCATCGTGAGAAACGGCCCGCTCTCGACGGACATGATGGAGTAGGCGCCGACGTCGCGCGGCTTTCCGAATTGCGCCATCAGTGTCATGTAGAGGCCGCCGTTGGTGTCGTTGATCGCCGCGACGACGGCGAGGGTCGAGAGTCCGGCGAAGAATCCGCTCGTGACCGGCTGTTCACCGAGCAGCCGCCCGAGCACGACGCCGACGAGCAGGCCGCACAGGATCTTGGTCGCGAGGAGGGCGCCGCCTTTTTTCAGGAGGTGGGGTGTGGTCTCGATGGAAATACCCGCGCCCATGCACACGAAGCCCACGGCGATGATCGGCAGTGCGCCGGTGAACGAGCCAAAAAACTTTGGCGCCCCCGGCGCGAGGGTGGTGATGAGGCAGCCGAGTGCGAGCGGCACGATCATCATTCCGCCGGGCAGGCGCTCAAGCGTGCGTTTGATGGGAAGTTGCATCGGGGCGGGTGCGCCGAAAAAGGGCGGTGACCCGGCGTGGGCTGACGGTGGTGCGAACCGCATCGCCCAGCCAGCCCCAAACGTGCGGCTTCGCGGCGGGTGGCCGCTCGGACCAATCGGGGAGCGCGCCCGAGCGCGGCTCACACCAATATCTGGTAATATTTTGACTTTTCCGAGGTGGGGCCGGTTCTCCGAACCGGCCTGAGTTTCAGGATGCAAATCACCTTGGAGCGCAGGCCCGCTCGGAGAGCGAGCCCCACCTCAATAGTCCAAAGCAATCAAGACGATGGTATCACACGCTCTCGAGCAGCTTGTAAAGCCGGGCGACCATTGGCGTGGCATCGTCCAACAGGCCGGCGGAGATCAGGGCGTTGTCGAGGATTTGCTCGGCGACGAGTTTGGCTTTTTCGGGCGACGCGGTGTGGGTTTCAAACAGGCGCTTCATCACGGCGGAGCGCGGATTGATCTCGAGGTTCACGCGCAGCGGAGCATCGGGGCCGTCCTTGTCCTTGCTCATGGCTTTCATCATGCGGCGCATGTGGGGCGACATGAACTTGTCGGCGTTGAGCGCGAGCGCGGGCGAGTCAACGAGGCGTTCGCTCGCCTTAACTTCGGCGACCCGCTCGCCGAGCGTGGCCTTGAGCCACGTGGTGAGCTTTTTCGTGTCAGCCTCGCTCAGCGCGCCCTCGGGCTTGGGGAGTTCGGAGAGCTTTACCTCGGCGTGATCGGCGGCGGTGAGTTTCTTGCTGTCGAATTCGCGGACGTTGTTCATCACGTATTCGTCCACCGCCTCGTAGCAAAAGAGCACCTCGAGATTGCGGGCCTTGAACGCTTCGAGGTAGGGGCCGCTTTCGATGGCGGCGCGGTTGGGGCCGACGAGATAATAAATCTCCTTCTGGTCGCTCGTGACGCGCGAGACGTAGTCGGCGAGGCTGGTGGTCTTGCCCTTCTCCGTGAGCGACGACTCGAAGCGGAGCAGCTTCACGAGCTGGTCCTTGTGCGTGAAGTCCATCGCGGCGCCTTCCTTGAGAAAGAGGCCGAACTCTGCGTAGCACGCGGCATAGGCCTCGGCGTGGTTCTTCGCCTCGTCCTCGAGGAAGCGGAGAAATTTCTTGGTGATGACCTTGTTCAGTTTCTCGACCAGCGCCTTGTCCTGCATCGTCTCGCGCGAGATGTTGAGCGGGAGATCCTCGCTATCGACGACGCCTTTCAGAAAACGCAGCCACTCGGGCAGGAGGTTTTTCGGTTTCGCGTCGATCAACACCTTCCGGCAATAGAGTGCGACGGAGGCCTCGGTGCGGGCGAAACCGAGTTTCTCGGTGTTCTCCTTCGGCACGAAGAGGAGGGCGTTGATGGCGAGCGGGGCGTCGGCGCTGAAGTGCAGGCGGAGGCGCGGCTCCTCGTGGGCGTGGGACTGAAATTTATAAAACTCGGTGTATTCCTCTTCCTTGATTTCGTTTTTCGAGCGGAGCCAGAGGGCCTGGACGGTGTTGACCCGTTTGCCGTTGAGGTTGATCGGAAATGAGACGAACGCGCTGTAGCGCTCGAGGATTTCCTTGATCTTCCAGTCCGACGCGAACTCGGCGCAGTCGTCTTTCAGCTCGACCACGATCTTCGAGCCCCGGCGCTGGCCTTCGCTCTCCTCGATCTCGTAGCTGCCCGCGCCGTCGCTGGTCCAGACGTGGCCGGGCTCGGCGGCGCGCCAGGAGTGGGAGTAAACTTTCACCGACTTCGCGACCATGAACGCCGAGTAAAAGCCGACGCCAAACTGGCCGATGAGGCTGGCGTTCTTCTGGGCGCCCTCGCCGAGGGCCTTGAGAAAAGCCTTCGAGCCGGAGTGGGCGATGGTGCCGAGATTTTCCACCAGTTCCGCACGCGTCATGCCGAGGCCGAAATCCTGGATGGTGATCGTCTTCGCCTTGTCGTCGGTGGTGACGTTGATCTCGAGCTCAAGTTTGTCGTCGAAGATTTCCTTCTCCGTGAGCTGGGTGTGGCGGAGCTTCTCGAGGGCGTCGGCGGCGTTGGACACCAGCTCACGCACGAAGATTTCTTTCTCCGTGTAGAGCGAGTGGATGACGATATCGAGCAGCTGCTTGATCTCGGCTTGGAACTCGAATTTTTGCGGCGTGGCGGTGGACATGGGCATAGGAAGGGGCGATGGGTTAGCGGAGATGGAAGATGGGAGGGTTGAGAGATAGGAGATCGCGGTTGAGAGCGAGGGTAGAAACGAAAAGAGCCCACTAGTTTAGCGGGTCCGGGAAAAAATCAAGCGGCGGGAAGCCGCTCAACGCGCACTTTTCGCAGGCGCTCGGCACCGACCTCAATGGCGGTGACCCGGTAGTCGCCGGCGACAAAGGTCTCGTCCCGCCTGAGCGGCTGGCCGCGCAGGCGCTCGACCCAGGCGGCGACGGTCTCGCGGGGTGTCCACTCGAAATTCCAGCCGGTTTCCGCCTGCAGCTCGCGCATGCTGAAAAGCCCGCTGACGACGATGGCGGTCTCGCTGCGCTCGAACACCGGTCCGCGCCCGAGGTCGAGTTCGTCGCGGATGTCGCCGACGATTTCCTCCAGCACATCCTCGAAGCACACGAGGCCGGCGGTGACGCCATTGGCATCGAGCACGATCGCGAGGTGAGTGCGCGACGTGCGGGAAAGTTCGATCATCGAATGGATCGGTGTGCGCAGCGTAAAGGTGAGCACGGGCCGCACGAGGCCTTCGAAAGAGGCGTCGGGTCCGAGCACCTGGATTTGCCAGAGCCACTCGCGCACGAGGACGATCCCGGTGATTTCGTCAAGATTGCCGCGGGCCACGGGGAAGCGGCTGAAGCCGCTGGTTTGCGCGATGCGCAGGTTTTCGGCGAATGGCCGGTCGAACCACAGCGCCACGATCTGGTCGCGCGGGCGCATCACCTGCTGGGCGGTAACGGAGCGGAGGCGCACCGACTGCACCATGAGCCGGTTGATGAGCGCGTCGCCCGGATGGGAGTGGCGCGCGTGGCTGAAGACGTATTCGAGCTCCTCGGCGCTGAAATCGTGTCCGGCGCCGTCCGAAGGCTCGAGGCCCACCCAGCGGATCAGTCGGTTGGCGCTCTCGTTGAGCAGCCAGATGAGCGGGTAGAAGACGAACTGAAACGCCATCAGCGGCGCGGACAGCCAGAGCGTGGCGGGCGTGGCGCGCTGGATCGCGAGCATCTTGGGCGCCTGTTCGCCAAACACGATGTGCAGAAACGTGATGGTGACGAAGGCGACCGCGAACGAGATCGATTGCACCACGGTCGGATCGCTCACACCCCAGCCGGTGAGCAGCGGCTCGAGCCGGCGGGCGACAAACGGCTCGCCGACCCAGCCGAGGCCGAGGCTGGTGAGCGTGATGCCAAGCTGCGTGGCCGAGAGGGCGGAGTCGAGGTGCTCGGTGGCCTTGAGCGCGAACCGAACCTTCCACCCGCCGGTCTTCTCGAGCGGGCGGAGCTGGCTCGCGCGCACTTTCACAAGCGCGAACTCCGCGGCCACGAAGAAGCCGTTGGCTGCGACCAACGCGAGCACGAGCAAAGCTTGAAGAAGGATGGTAACGGTTTCCGGCATCAATCCGAGCCTGTGCCGGGCGCGCGATGGCTCAATCGATTTCGGCGGAAGCGTGGCGGTGCCCAAAAAGCGCGTTGAGGACAACGCGATCCACCGCTGGGCCTGATAACCGGAGCTACGGCGTGAACGCCTTCAGTGGCGTGAGCGTGACGGGGCCGAGGAGGCCGCTGGGGGTGAGGGGCCAGGCGCTCGCATCGAAGGGACGGTAGTTGATGTTCACGATGTTCGAGTCGCGCATGATTTTCCACGGAAGTTTGTTTTGGTCCATGTAGCGGATGCGGTTCGCGGCGAGGTTGGTGACGTCGAGTTCGAGGACGTTGCGGCCGGGCTTGAATTGGCTCGTGGCGAGACGGACGCGGAAGGGAATGCTCCACGCGGTGGCGATCTCTTTGCCGTTGAGGATGACGCGGGCGCTTTCGCGGACGTCGCCGAGGTCGAGGAGCCAGTCGTCGGTGTTGCTTGCTGGCGTGTCTCCAGACACGGGCTGGAAAGCCCGTGCCACGATGGAATCGAAGTCGAATTCGAGGCGGTAGCGGGCCGTGCCGCCGAAACGTTTGGCTTCTTCGCCGCCGAGGTCGGTCCACGATTTGAGATCGGCGGTTTCGAGAGTGGGAGGGAGTTCAGGGCCGCCTTTGAGGAAGGAGATTTTCCACGGGCCGGTGAGGGCGATGGGGGCGGCGGCGGGTGTGGTGTTGAACCACGGGCCAATTTTCGCGGCGGGGGCGGCTTTGGTGGCGCGGAGGACGAACGATTCGCCAGGGGCCACTTGGAGGAAAATTTCGAGGGCGCCGTTGGCCGCAGCGCGGCTCTTGGCGAAACCGAAGTGGCCGTTGACGGGGTTCATCACGAGGACGCGGGCGGCGGTGCCGACGGATACCCAGCCCTCGTGGGCCTTCGCGCCAAGGTTCGTGATAAAGTAGTCGCGGCCCTGCGGCGTGGCGCGGCTGATGAAGTTGAGGCCGGCGTCGGCGAGCGCTTCCCGCCGGGCATGCGTGGCGACGGCGGTGAGGATGTCGGCGTTGACGGCCACGCGAGGAGTAAGTGCGGCGAGGGCGGTTTTGAATTCGGCGCGGCGCTCGGCGAGGCGGCCGAAGCCGGGGACGCCTTCGGGGAGTTTTTCGAAGATGATTTTCGCGCCGCTCGCGGCGAGGGTGGCGAGTTTTTGAAGCGTTGCGACGGGCATGCGGCGCGTGGCGGGGACGACGATCACTTGGTAGCGGGTGTTGCCGCCAGTGAGGAGGGCACCGGATTCGGTGCGCGTTTGCTGGAGCTGGGCGTCGGAGATGTAGTCGAAAGTGTAACCCTTCTCCATGAGCGCGCGGGCGATTTTGCCGGCGGGCTGGTCGGGGAGCCACTTCACGTTGTGAACGGTGAAGGTTTTCACCGTGCCGGCTTCGTCGTCGAGGAGGTCGGCGAAGGGCCAGTAGAGGAGGATGTCGTTGTCGGGCTGGCCGGCTTGGAGGACGGATTGGATGCGGGCGATGTAGCGGTTGAGGGCGCCGAAGTCGTCCCACCAGGTGTTGTTGGGGTTGAACTGCGTGGCGGCGTAAAAGAGCCAGCCGGGCCACGGCGCGTCGGACGGGGAGAAGACGGCGCCGTGGTAGAAGATGTGGTTGATGCCGTCGGCGAGGATGCGGTCGAGCTCGGGCTTCACGAAGGCGAGCGACTCTTTCCAGTGATCGCGGAGCCAGGTGGCGCTCTCGGAGGAGGCGAGGTTGTGGCCGGCGACATGGGCGGCGGAGGAGGCGAGGCGGACGACGAGGGACTCGGGGAGGTCTTGGTTGTTGTTGGCGATGTCGGCGGCGTCGCGGCGGAGACCGGGGATGGGGAAGGGCGTGGAGCCGAAGATCTCGGTCTCGGCGATGTCGGCGTTGGCGTAGAGATCGAGGAGGTTGCCGGGGGCGCCGTGGGATTGGTTGCGGACGAGGTAGCCGCGGTCGTGCGACCACTTCACCCAGGCGCGAAGGTAGTCGAGGTGGAGCTGGGCGAGGGTTTCGCGGTAGTCGCTCTTGATGCGGCCGAGGGTGTCGCGGTCGATGGTCGTGACGTCGGCGGGCGAGCGGGCGAGGAGGGCGGCGGCGTAGGTTTGGATGTCGTAGCCGTGCATCGCGCGGAAAACGTCGGGGAGTTTCGCGGTCCAGTTGGCGCCGTAGTATTCGAAGGAGTCGTGAAACTGGCCGCGGATGAGGCCGCGCGGGAGTTTGGCGGCGGTGAAGGCTTCGTCGAATTTCGCGAGGTAGCGGCCGAGGGCGTCGGGCGAGTAGGGATCGAGGACGAAGCCTTCGCCGCCGGGAGCGGGGCGTTTCACGAGTTGTTTCGTGGGCTCGGGGACGAGTTGGCCGGCCGAGTTGAGGGCGGCTTTTTGCGCGGCGTCGGCGGGGGTGACCCAGGGGCCCCCGAAGGGCCAGCCGGTGCCGGTGGCCATGTCGACGCCGAGGCCGAGGCGCTTCGCTTCGCGCCCGGTGTGCTCGAGCATCTCGACCCATTTCGGCGAGAGAAAATCGATATAACGGTCCTCGTAGCCTTTCGCGCCGTAGATGGGCGTGATCTCGACGCCACCGAGGCCGGCGGCGGCGAATTGTTCGAGCTGGCGCGTGAGGCTGGCTTTGTCGACGCCGCTGCCGGGCCACCACCAGCGGGTCCACGGTTTGTTTTCTTTGGTGATCTCGGGCCAGCCGAGGGAGTCAGACGGGGCCGGAGACTGGGAGAAGGCGGGCAGGGTGAGCAGGAGCGACGCGGCGATCAGGGCAAGAGTGGGGCGCATGGGGAGAGGCTTGGGGTGCGCCACGGGCGGGTGTTTCTGGCGGTGGGGGCGGGACTCACCGGCGGGAAAGCCCGTGGCGCTGACGAACCGGTCAGCAGGGAATTTACGAGCGAGCAAAACGCGGCGGAGGTTTCGCCGGCCGGGAGGCGCGTCCATTGCACTGACTTGAATTCGGGCGGCACGTGGGCCTCGGCATCGCGGGTCGCGTCAATCACGACAGGGAGGAGAAAGGCCTTGGCCTCGGCCATCGCGTGCGTGCGTTGGGCGGCGAGTTTCCACTCGATGCGGAAATAGCCTTCGCGCCGCGCCTGCGTGGCCGCTGAAATCACCGGCAAGAAGAGCGTGCACGAGGCGATCTGGCCGCGGATTTTTCGGTCCCACGCATCGCCGCCGGTTAGTTCGCTCTGGTCGAACCAGATGACGATGCCCGCCGCGCGCAGCGCTTCGCAGATGCGCTTCGCCGCCGCCGCGTCTTGGGACGCGTAACTGAGAAAGACGGCTTGAGTGACCTCGCTCATAGCGGTGCCTTTTCGGCGAGCGCGCGAAAACGCGGATCCTTGCGGATGATGAAATAGTCCTGGAGGAACAACAGATCGTTGCGGCGCCACCAGCCCGCGGCGATTTGCTCGCGCACGATCACGAGCGCTTCATCTATCATCCCGAAGCGGGCCAGCACTTCCACCAAGACCGGCAGCGTCGCTACCGCGGCGTAGACGGGATTCTCCTCGGGCGGCACGAGTATTAGCGCTTTGCGCGCCGCCGCCAGCGCCTCGTCCTTTTGGCTCAAAGCCGCCGCCGCCAGCGCCACCCCCGAATAGGCCCGCCACGATTGGGGGTTTTGGTTCCGATAGGCGATCGCCAGCGGCAGAGCCTCCGTGTAGTCGCGCTGCGCGGCGGCGACATCACCCATCATTTCCCGCGTCCGCCCGGCTAGGAGCGCCCGGATATGAAACGCCCACTGCGAGAGGAATGAGGTCTGCTCGATGGCGTTGATCTTGGCCAGTGCCTCTGCATGAAACTCACCCGCATTCTGCAATGCGGCAACGCGCGCGCGGTAGTCCGCGTCGAGTTGCTCGAGCGGCAACGCAGCAAGCTCGCGCAAGGCCCTGGTGGCATCGCCGTCCGCGCGCAGGATCGTAGCTGCCCGGTTGAGATAGGGATTGAAGTTGAGCGTAGGGCCCGAACTCAGCTTGGCGCTTTGGGCGAAAGCCGCCAGAGCCTCCGGATAGCGTCCAAGCATGCGCAGGATGATGCCCGCGGTATTGGAATTGTTGGCATTGTAGGGATCGCGTTCTGCCGCCCGGTAAGACAAGGCGAGCGCGTCTTGCAGTCGCCCCGAGAAGCGGGCCACCAGTGCCCGTTCATAGATGATATCCGGATTCGTGGGCTGCTTAATCTCGGCCAGCACCAGTTCGCGATCCGCCTCACCCAAATTCACCCCATCGGCCTTCAGGATGGCTGCCCGCGCCAGATGCACCTCCGGCAGATCGGGCTGCAGGCGCATCGCGGCGGCGAGCGCTTGCTGTGCCCGGTCCAGTTCATCGCCCGTGATTATTCCGTTCGCCCAATGGATCCAGGCTAGCGCATAGGCCAGACGCGCCCAGACCAGCGTAAAGCCCGGGTCGAGCCGGACCGCTTCTTCAAAATACGGCACGGCCTGCCGTCTCAGCTGCGAGAAGCCCTTGGCTTCGACACTGCGGCCGCGCAGGTAGGCTTCGTAAGCCGCCATGTTCTGCGTCGGCTGGCTGGTCGCCACGACCACGGCGCCACTGAGCCGAAGTTTCGTGGCGATCTTCAGGGCGATCTCATCCTGAATCGCGAAAATATCGGCCGCCGTCAGATCTTTGGTGTAAGTTTCCGACCACAGCTGCAGGCCGTCGGTCGCGTTGATGAGCTGCGCGGTGATCCGCAGCCGACTGCCCAGCCGCTGCACACTGCCACCGATTACGCTGCCTACCTGCAACTCCCGCCCGATTTGCTGCACGGGGACGTTCTTGCCCTTGAAGGAAAACGACGAGGTGCGCGCCGTGACGCGCAGACCAGGAATACCTGCGAGCTTGTCGAGGATGTTATCCGAGAGGCCGTCGGAAAAATACTCCTGCTCCTTGTCGCTGCTCAGATTGTCGAACGCCAATACGGCGATGGATTTCGCGTCGGCGGCAAGTGGAGCGGTGGGCGCTTGTTTCGGTTCGCTGGCGCTCACCGCGATGGGAGCGGAACGAACCGGCGGGGCTTTCGATTTCCACGGCTGCCAGAGAGCGAGGGCGACGATGGCCACGAAGGCGATGATCGCGGGCACGAACCGTGAGCGGGCGGAAGATTTGGCGGTAGGAGCGGCCTCAGGCCGCGATTCCGGCAAAACATCGGGGCGTGAAGCCCCTCCCACAGCTTCGGACCAGCCCAGTAGCGTCTTCACGCGCTCGCCGAACGCTCCACTCGTCTCACCACCCGGCAGGCGTGTCCACTGCACGGCGCGAAACTCGTCGGGCACGAGCGCGTCGGCGTCCTTCGTCGCGTCGATCACGACGGGGAGCACGAACGGCGTGCCGTCGGCCATGGCGTGCGTGCGCTGCGCGGCGAGTTTCCACTCGATCCGGGAATAGCCTTCGCGGCGCGCCTGCGTGGCTGCGGAAATCACCGGCAGGAAGAGCGTGCACGAGGCGATCTGGCCGCGGATTTTTCGGTCCCACGCATCGCCGCCGGTCAGTTCGCTCCGGTCGAACCAGACGACGATGCCGGCCGCACGCAGCGTTTCGCAGATGCGCTTCGCCGCCTCCGCGTCTTGGGACGCGTAGCTCAGGAAGACGGCTCTGGTCGCGTCGCTCATTTTTTCAATCCGATTTTCTTCAGCCACTCGGCGTAGTCGGGGGTGGTTCGAAATGATGAGCTCAATCTTTTTCGCCCCAGACTTTGGGCGTTTGATAGCCGGGCGCGCGCGGCTGAGATTTCGGCGGGACCGCCTGGACCGCAAAGGAATCGTAGCGCGCGCGGAGCTCGGCGACTTTGGCGGGGTTGGCCGCGGCGAGGTTGGTTTTCTCGTAGGGGTCCTTCGCGAGGTCGAAGAGCTCGACGGAATCTCCGGCCGCTTTTTTCTTCGCGGCTTTCTTTTTCGCGGCGTCGGCGGTGGGGGCGGCATCACCGTCATCGGCATCCACGGCGCCGCCATTGAGCACGAGTTTCCAATCGCCCAGGCGGATCGCGCCGCTGGTCGGGGTGGTGTTGAGCAGAATCGCGTCATGCGCCGACGGCTGGCCGGCGGCGATGGCCGGCCAGGCGTCGCGACCGTCCAGCGGCAGTTTTTGCGCGAGCGGGGCGCCGGCGAGGCCGCCGAGCGTCGGGAACCAATCGACCATGTGCATCGGCGCGTTCACGACGGTGCCGGGCGGAATGCGACCGGGCAGCGTGGCGAACGCCGGGACGCGCACGCCGCCCTCGTAAAGCGTGCCCTTGCCGGCGCGGAGCGGGCCGTTGCTGGTGACGCGACCGGGCGCGGGGCCGCCGTTGTCGCTGGACCAGATGAAGAGCGTGTTGCCGCGGAGGCCCTTCGCGTCGATGGCGGCGACGATCTGGCCGATCGCTTCGTCCTCGGCGGCGACCATGCCGGCGTAGGTGCGGCGGGGCTCGGCGAGGGCGGCGTAGGGAGCCTTGTATTTTTCGGGCACCTGGTGCGGTGCGTGGACGGCGTTGAAGGGAACGTAAAGAAAGAGCGGCTGGCCGGCGGGCTGCTCGCGAATGAGACGCACGGCTTCGTTCGCGACGAGGAAGGTGCTGTAGCCTTCGTCGCGGTTGACCTGGTCATCGCGATGCCAGTCGTGTCCGCCGTCGCGGATATGCGTGAAGTAGTCGAGGGCGCCGTTGTAGTGGCCGTATTGATGATCGAAGCCACGGTGGGTGGGGAGGTAGGCGCGTTCAAAATGGCCGAGGTGCCATTTGCCGCAGATGGCGGTGGCGTAACCGGCCTCCTTGAGCATTTGCGGGAGGGTGCGTTCTTCGAGGGGCAGACCGTATTGCGCCCACGGGCGGACGACGCCGACCTGCAAACCATGACGCATCGGATAACGGCCGGTCATGAGCGCGGCGCGGGTGGGCGAGCAGACCGGTTGGACATAAAATTGTTCGAGGCGCGCGCCCGCCGCAGCCAGCGCGTCGAGATTCGGAGTTTTGATTTCGGTGCCGTGCCAGCCGACGTCGGCCCAGCCGTGATCGTCGGACAGAATGAGGACGATGTTCGGCCGCGGGGCGGTGTTGGCTGGGGTGGCCGCAGACGCAGCAGCGACGAACCCGAGGTGGCAGGCGACGGCGAAGGCAAAGCGTGCGGCCAGACTGAGACGGCGAGACGGAGGGCGGGGGAGGAGGGGAGCCATGGGGATGGATGCTGGGGAGTCGGGCGGGCGCGGCAATGCTGCTTTGCGCTCCAACGCAGCCGCGAGCCGCCGGCCTGACCTGGTCACCCGCCGAGGTAGGTGGCCTTGAGCTGCGGATCAGTCCGGAGCTTTTTGCTTTCGCCCTCCATCACGATGCGACCGGTCTCGAGGACGTAGGCGTAGGAGGAGATTTCGAGCGCGAGGTTGGCGTTCTGTTCGACGAGCAGGATCGTGATGCCGTGGACCCGGTTGATCTCGACGATTTTTTCAAAAATCGTGCTGATGAGCCGGGGGGCGATCCCGAGGGACGGCTCGTCGAGCATCAGAAATTTTGGGTTGCCCATGAGGGCGCGGCCGATGGCGAGCATCTGCTGTTCGCCGCCGGAGAGCGTGCCGGCGGTCTGCTTGAGGCGCTCATTCAAGCGCGGGAAAATATCGAAAACATAGGCGCGGTTCTTCGCGATGAGGGTGGCGTCGGTCTGCAGGTAGGCGCCCATCGAGAGATTTTCGTCGACCGTGAGATTGGAGAAAATCATCCGGCCCTCGGGCACGTGGCAGAGGCCGCGGGCGACGATTTTGTGGGCGGCCAGCGCGGTGATGTCCTCGCCGAGAAACATAATCTTTCCGGTCTGGGCGCGCAGCAAGCCCGAGACGGTGCGGAGCGTGGTGGTCTTGCCGGCACCGTTGCCGCCGATGAGCGTGACGATGGAGCCCGGCTTGATCTGGAATGAGACGTCGGCGAGGGCGCTGATGGCGCCGTAGGAAACCTGGAGATCGGAGACGGTGAGCATGGCCAATGGGCAATCGGCAGTTCTGCTAGTGGTGCGCGAGGCTCTTTTGATGGTCTTCGCCGAGGTAGGCCTCGATGACTTTGGGGTCGCCTTGGATTTGGGCGGGGCTGCCCTCGGCGATCTTCATCCCGTAGTCGAGGACGGCGATGCGCTGGCAGCAGCTCATGACGACCTTCATCGAGTGCTCGACGAGCAGGACAGAGAGCGAGAAGCGCTGCTGGATTTCCTGGATGAGCCGGACGAGTTCGATTTTTTCCGTCGGGTTCATGCCGGCGGCGGGCTCGTCGAGCAGGAGGAGTCTTGGTTTGGTCGCGAGGCAGCGAACGATTTCGAGGCGGCGCTGCTCGCCGTAGGGCAGGCTCTTCGCGGGAGCGTCGCGGAAGCGGCGGAGGTTAAAAATATCGAGCAGCTCCTCGGCGCGCTGGGTGATCGCGGCTTCGTCGGCGCGGAAGGCGGCGAGGCGCACGAGGGATTGCACGGGATGCGTGGCGCGGTGGAGGTTGCAGGCGACGCGAACGTTGTCGAAGACGGAGAGCGAGCCGAAGAGCCGGATGTTTTGAAACGTGCGCGCGATGCCCCGCTCGACGATGTCGTTGACGCGCAGGCCGGCGATGGGTTGCCCGTTGAACGAGACGGTGCCGTCGGTGGGCTGGTAGACACCCGTGATGAGATTGAACACGGTGGTCTTGCCGGCGCCGTTCGGGCCGATGAGTCCGCAGAGTTCGTTTTCCCCGACGGTGAAGTCGACGGCATTGACGGCGGTGAGGCCGCCGAAACGGATCGTGGCCTTGTCGAGCTGGAGGAGCGGAGTGGACATCAGAGCTTCACTTTGCCGAACTTGAAATTGAACAGCCCCTGCGGCCGCACGATCATGAGCACGATGAGGAGGAACGAATAGAGAATCATGCGATATTCCGCGATGGGGCGGAGCAGTTCGGGCAGGAGCGTGAGCAGCACGGCGGCGAGAATCACCCCGATGGTGTTGCCCATGCCGCCGAGGATGACCATGACGACGATCTCGATGCTCCTGTCGAAGGAGAAGCCCGTCGGGGTGATCGTGAGTTTGAAGTGGCCGTAGAGACCGCCGGCGATGCCGGCGAAAAACGCGCCGATGACAAAAGCGATGATCTTGTAGCGGGTGGTGTCGAGCCCGACGGCTTCACTGGCGATCTCGTCATCGTGGGTGGCGAGAAAGCCGCGCCCATAGGTCGAGTGAACGAGGCACGTGACGACGAACACGGCCAGCGCCACGAACGCGAGCACCCAGAAGATCGAGGTGTAGGCGGGGATGCCGTTGAGGCCGAGGGCGCCGCCGAGCACCTCGACGTTTTGGAAAATCACCCGGATGATTTCGCCGAAGCCGAGCGTGACGAGGGCGAGATAGTCGCCCTTGAGCCGGAGGGAGGGCACGCCGACGAGCAGGCCGGCGAACGCGGCGCTGAGCCCGCCGACGCCGAGGGCGGCGAGGAAGAGCGCGTTTTGCTGGAGGGCCGTGCCGCCACTGGCGCCGAGGAGTTTGGGGCCGAGGAACAGGGAAACCGCCGCGGCGAGATACGCGCCCACCGCCATGAAGCCGGCGTGCCCCAGCGAGAACTGCCCCGTGTAGCCGTTCACGAGGTTGAGCGAGACGGCGAGAATGATATTGATGCCGATGCCAATGATCACATCGAGGTGGTAGGGATCGATGCGATCGGAGAAATGCGAGATCCCGAGGGCGGTGAGCAGCGCGGCGAGAAGGTAAAAGTGGGGGCGAGGCATCGGGCTGGGCTACAGTCTTAAGAGTCAGAATTTTTCACCACGGATTTCACGGATCAACCCGGATGCAGACCAGCGGGGATGGACGTGGGCAGTGAAAGAGTGAGACGGACCTGGGGATGAGCATTCGTGGGGATGACCCAAGCTGGTCGCTTCGCCTGGTAACTTCACGGCCCGCAGCATGACCGAGAGAATGGGATTGATCCGGGTTCATCCGTGAAATTCGTGGTTAACCTCCGGCTCAAACCTTCTCGACGGTGAACTTGCCGAGCAACCCGGCCGGACGAAAGAGCATGATGATAATCAGAATCGCGAACGCGATCGCATCCTTGTAGGTCGACCACTGGCTGCCGTTCACAAAGGTCTCAACGGTGCCGAGGATGAGGCCGCCGAGGGCGGCGCCGGGGATGTTGCCGATGCCGCCGAGGACCGCGGCGACGAACGCCTTCAGGCCGGGCATCACGCCCATCAGGGGATCGATCGAGGGGTAGTTCAGCGCGTAGAGAATGCCGCCGGCCGCGGCGAGCGCGGAGCCGAGGCCAAAGGTGAACGAGATGACGACGTCGATGTTGATGCCGACGAGCTGCGCGGCCTTGGGATTGAGCGAGACGGCGCGCATGGCGGTGCCGATCTTGGTGCGATGCACGATGAATTGCAGCGCGACCATCAACAGCGCCGCCACGACGATCACGCTCAGCTGGTTGGTCGAAATAACGAGGCCGCCGACGGAGAAATTTTTCACCGGGAAGATCGCCGGAAACGTGCGTGGGGCGGCACCGAAAAATACCTGACCGGAATACTCGAGCAGCAGCGAGACGCCGATGGCCGTAATGAGGACGTTGAGGGTGGCGGCGCCCCGGAGCGGCCGGTAGGCGAGCCGCTCAATCGTCATGCCGAGCACCGCGCAGCCGAGCATCGAGAGGGCGAGCACCACGAGCCCGCCCCAGATGGTGTTTTCGGGGACGAGCTTGCCGGCATAGTAGCCGATGAAGGCGCCGACCATGAACACGTCCGAGTGCGCAAAATTAATGAAGCGCAGCACGCCATAAACCATCGTGTAGCCGAGCGCGATGAGCGCGTAGATCGCCCCGAGGGAGAGGCCGTTGAGGAGTTGCTGGAGGAATTCGGACAGAGGAGTTGAGAGTTGAGAGTTGAGAGATTCGGACTGCGTTGTCACTCACCGCGGGAGCGACGAAGGCCGCTGCGCATTCGGCTGATTTCTTCGGCTTCGGCGTAGAGCTTTTCGTCGACGTCGGGCGTTAGGAAGCCTTCGTTTCGGGCGATCGTGGCTTGCGTCACGACCTCGAAAAGCGAGCCGGCCGCGTAGCTGAGAAATCGGGCGTAATCGACCGGTGGCCGAGCGGAGCCCTCGGCGATGTTGGATGAAATTGAATTGGCGGCGCGGCGAACTTGGTTCGTGAGGCCAAACAAGACTTTGGTCACGCGGTAAACTTGGCCGGCATAGGCGATGGCTTTCTGCCAGACTTCAAGTTTCTCAAAGTTAAACATTCGCGTGTTTGAAGACTCTCCACTCTCAGCACTCAACTCTCAACTTTGCGGCGTTGCGCCGCATCACGGCGCCACGGCGGTGACGAATTCCGTGCGGCCGTTTTTGACGGTGAGGATGATGGCGGGCTTGGAGCTGTTGCGCTGGGCGTCCATCGTGGTGCGGCCGGTGATGCCGGGGAAGTCTTTCGTCGCGGCGAGGGCGGCGCGGACTTTGGGGCCGTCGGTGGTGCCGGCGCGAGTCATGGCATCGGCGTAGAGTTTCATCGCGTCGTAGGCGAGGGCGGCGACGCCTTCGGGGGTCTCGTTGTCCCACCGGGCGCGATATTTTTTGACGAACGACTGCACTTCAGGGGCGACGTTGGTGGCGGCGTAGTGGGTCGAATAGAACGTGCCTTCGACGGCTTTGCCGCCGAGTTCGGCGAGTTGCGGGGCTTCCCAGCCGTCGCCGCCGATGATGGGGATTTCGAAGCCGAGGGCGCGGGCTTGGAGGCAGATGAGCGCGGCTTCGGTGTAATAACCGGTGGCGGCGATCACGTCGGGCTTGAGTGCGCGGAGAGCGGTGAGCTGGGCTTTGAAGTCCTTGTCGCCCTCGGCGTATTTCTGTTCGAGCACGATTTGTCCGCCGAGTGCGGTGAATCGCTGGCGGAGGACGTTGGAGAGGCCGATGCCGTAGGGAGTGACCGACGTGAGCAGGGCGAGCCGGCGGGACTTGAGGTTTTCGTGGGCAAACTTTGCGAGGACGGCGCCTTGGAAAGGATCGATGAAACAGATGCGGAAGATGTAATCGCCAACTTCGGTGACCTTGGGGTTGGTGGAGGAGATCGCCATCATGGGAATCTTCGCGTTTTGGCAGAGAGGCGCGGCTTCGAGGGAGTTGGTGGAGGGGTTGCCACCGAGGATCGCGACGACCTTGTCGCGGGAGAGAAGTTTTTTGACGACGGTCGCAGACTCGCCCTGCTTCGACTGGATATCTTCGACGAGGTATTCAACCGGCCGGCCGAGGATGCCGCCGGCGGCGTTGAGTTCCTCGACGGCGAGACGGATACCTTTGCTCGAGGCGAGGCCGAAGGCGGCTTCTTTGCCGGTGAGGGAGGCGAAGTGACCGACTTTGATCGTGTCCTGTTTGCGGGTGCAGGACGTGAGCGCGGCGAGGGAGAGAGTGACGGCGGCGAATGTGGTGAGTGAGAGCGAAGCAAACTTCATGGTGCGACGGTGGTGACGTATTTGATCTGACCGCCGCGCACAGTGACGATGACGGCGTCTTTCGATGCGTTGCGGTGCGCGTCAATCGTCGTGCGGCCGGTGATGCCGGGAAAATCTCTCGTCGCCGCGATCTCGGCGCGCACTTTCGGGCCGTCAGTCGTTCCGGCGCGCGTGATCGCGGCGGCGGCGATGAGTGCAGCGTCGTAGGCGAGCGGCGCCATCGAATCGGGGATTTCGCCGGAGAAATGGGCGCGGAATTTCTTCACGAACTCGGCGACCTCGGGCGAGGTGTTTTCCGACGTGTAGTGCGTCGAGTAGTAAGTGCCCTCGACCGCCTTGCCGCCGATTTCTATTAGCTCGGGCGCTTCCCAGCCGTCGGTGCCGTAAATCGGGAAGTTCAGCCCGAGGTCGCGCGCCTGCCGGCAGACGAGCGCGGCCTCGGTGTAGTAGGCCGGCACGAAGAGTCCGTCGGCGCCGGAGGCTTTGATCGCGGTGAGCTGCGCGCGGAAGTCTTTGTCGCCCTCGGAATATTTTTGCTCCACCGGAATTTCGCCGCCGAGCGCGGTGAAGCTTTTGCGGTAGATTTTCGAGAGACTGACACTTGCGATGGCCGAGGCCGAGGTCAGCAGTGCAACGCGACGGAGCTTCAAGTTCTCGCGCGCGAACTTCGCCATCACGGCGCCCTGGAATTCGTCCACGAAGCAATTGCGGAAAATATAACTGCCAGCCTCGGTCACGGAGGCGTCGGTGGCGGTTGTCGCGATGAAGGGCACTTTTGCGTTCTGGCAAATCGGGCCGGCTTCGTTGCAATTGCTGGAGATCGCCCCGCTGAGCACGACGGCGACTTTGTCGCGGCTCACGAGTTTCTTTGCGATCGTCGCGGACTCGCCGGCGCGCGATTGGTTGTCTTGGAGCACAATCACAACTGGTCGACCGAGGATGCCGCCCTTGGCGTTGATTTCCTCGACGGCCATCACGATGCCTTTGTGGGCGGACTGGCCAAACGCGGCCTCCTTGCCCGTCATCGACTCGATCTCGCCGAATTTGATCGGTTCGACCGCACGGGCCGTAACTCCCAGGAGGAGTATGAGGACGAGGCGCTTCACGGTGCGACGGTCTTGTAGAACGTCGCCTTGCCGCCCTTGAGTGCGATGATGGTCGCGGGCTTCGAGGCGTTGCGGTCTTGGTCGAGCGTGGTGACGCCGCTGGCACCGGCGAAATTTTTCGTCGCCGCGAGCGCGTCCCGGAGCTTGGGACCATCGGTCGTGCCGGCGCGCTTGATGGCGTCGGCGAGCACGTAGACGGCGTCGTAGCCGAGCGCGGAAAACGCGCCGGGAACTTCGCCGTTCCAGCGGCCCTTGTATTTGGCGACAAACTTGGCGACCGCGGCGTCGGTGTTTTCCGGCGAGAAATGCGTGGAGTAGAAGCAGCCGTTGAGCGCCTCGCCGCCGATGTTGAGGAGCTGCTCGTCCTCCCAGCCGTCGCCGCCGAAGAACGGCATCTTCAGGCCGAGTTCGCGTGCCTGGCGGACGATGAGGGCGGACTCGGTGTAATAACCGGGGACGAAAACGGCATCGACGTTGGCCGCCTTCACGGCGGTGAGCTGGGCGCGAAAATCCTTGTCGCCTTCGGAGAAATTCTTCTCCGCGGCGACGACGCCACCGGCGGGAACGAACGTTTCTTTGAAATATTTCGCGAGGCCGAGCGAGTAGGCATTCGAGACGCTGGAGAGAATCGCCACCTTCTTGGCCTTGAGGTCATCCTTGGCGAACTTCGCCATGACGGTGCCTTGAAACGGATCGATGAAGCACACGCGGAAGATGTAGTTGCCGACCTGCGTGACCTTCGCGTTGGTCGCGGCAGGCGCGATCATCGGAATTTTCGCCGCCTGGGCGATTGGCGCGGCCTCGAGCGAACGGCCGGAGGAGACTTCGCCGATAAGCGCGACGACCTTCTCGCGCGAGAGAAGTTTTTTCGCTGCGGTGGCGGACTCGCCGGGCTTGGTCTGGTTGTCCTCGAATACGAGTTCGAGTTGTTTGCCGAGCACGCCGCCGGCAGCGTTGATTTCCTCGATCGCGAGGACGACGCCGTGGTGCGACGTCTGGCCGAAGCCGGCTTCCTTCCCGGTGAGCGAGGCGTATTCGCCGACTTTGATGGTGTCGCGCGAGCGGCTACAGCCGACTAAGGTTGCTAGCGCGGCGAGGGCGAGGAGGAGGGTGGGAGTTTTCATGAGAAGAGTGGGAGAGAAGAAAGCGCGGGGAGGAAGTCGGAAATTTTTCTCACGGGCTGACATCCTGCACGAAGGCGAACTTGCCGTTCTTCACGGTGAGCACGACGGCGGATTTGGTGGGATTGCGGTTGGCGTCGAGCGTGATGGTGCCGGCGGCGCCGGGGAAATTTTTCGTGGCGGCGATCGCGTCGCGGAGCTTCGGGCCGTCGGTCGTGCCGGCGCGTTTGATGGCATCGATCAGCATCATGGCGGAATCGTAGCCGAGCGCGGAAAGGGCATTGGACGAACCGCCCCAGCGTTTCTGAAAGCGCGCGTGATACGCGGCGACGAGCGGCGACTGGTTTTCGGGTGAATAGTGCGTGACGAGATAGCAGCCCTCGACGGCGGCGCCACCGATGCTGATGAGTTCGGACGACTCCCAGCCATCGGTGCCGAAGAGCGGGATGGTCAGCCCGAGGTCGCGCGCCTGTTTGCAGATGAGCGCGGCCTCCGCGTAGTAGGCGGGGGCAAAGATACCTTCGGCGCCCGCGGCTTTGATGGCGGTGAGCTGCGCCCGGAAATCCTTGTCGCCCTCGGAGAATTTCTGATCAGCGACGACCGCGCCGCCATCGGCGGCGAAGCGATCGCGGAAAAACTTCGCGATGCCCACGCTCTGCGCCGAGGAAACCGAGGAAAGGACGGCGACGCGGCGCGCCTTGAGCGTGTCCTTGGCGAACTTCGCCATGATCGTGCCGGCAAACGGATCGATGAAGCAGGCGCGAAAAATGTAGTCGCCCCTGGTCGTAAACTCCGGCGCGGTGGCGCCGGGGGAGATGAGCGGGATTTTTGCGTTCTGGCAAATCGGCGCGGCCTCCAGCGAGCGCGACGACACAATTTCGCCAAGGATGGCGACGACCTTGTCGCGCGAGATGAATTTTTTGACGATGGTCGCGGATTCGCCGGGCTTCGACTGATTGTCCTCCAGGAGCAGTTCGATCTTCCGCCCGAGCACGCCGCCAGCAGCGTTGACTTCCTCAATGGCCTGCAGCGTGCCCTTGTGGGCGAACTGGCCAAACGTCGCCTCCTTGCCGGTCATCGAGGCGAATTCGCCGATCTTGATCGTGTCCGCCCTCCGGGCGGCGGCCGCGAAAAACGCTGCGGAAAAAATGCACAGGGCAGTCCGGAAAGGGTGAGGCATGGGGACAATGAGGGAAAGACGGCGGTGAGCAAAGGTGAGGGCCGGGCGGTTTTCAACCAATCTGTTTTTCTTCTGGTGCGAGGTGGCGCGGATTTGTTCCCGGCGGTGAAAATTTTTCGGGTTTGGGCTTTGCGTCGGGCCGCGCGGGCGTTTTCCTCGCGACGGTGAACACCTTCGACCGGCACCTCCTGCGGGAGTGGCTGCAGATTCTCGGCCTCGTCCTCGCGGCGACTTGCGGGCTGCTCGTGGTGCAGGTGCTCTACGACGACTTTCGCTCACTCCGCGAACTTGGCGCGCGCGGCTGGGTGCTCTGGCGCTATCTCGGCGTGACGATGCCGAGTTTTCTCGCGGTCGTGCTGCCGCTCGCGCTGCTGATTTCGCTGCTCTATGCCCTTGGCAAATTGCATCGGGCGAACGAACTCACCGCGATGCGGGCCGCGGGCGTCGGTTTCCTCCGGCTCACCGCTCCCATCTGGGCCGTCGGCACGCTTTGCTGCGGCCTCTCGTGGTGGCTCAACACGACCATCGTCCCGTGGTCGGTCGAGCAGTCGCGCTCTTTGCGGGACGAGTTGCAGTTTCACCACGACGCCGCGTCGCTTCCCACTGATCGCATCGGCGCGGCTTACAGCGTCGCGTTCGACAACCAGCGCGCGCGCCGCCTGTGGTTTTTCAACCGCTACAGCCGGTTCACGCACCGGGCTTATGGGGTGACCGTTTCGGAACTGGACGCGCGCCGCCACGAACTCACGCGCCTGATCGCGACCGAGGCGTGGTATGACGCCGCACGGCACGGCTGGGTGTTCAAGGAAGGCCGCGAGCTGACCTTCGATCCCGCCACGGGCGAACTGCTGGGGTCGAAGCCTTTCGCCGAAAGATTTGCCGGAAACTATGATGAAGATCCGCAACTCATGCTGCTGATCGATCGCCGGCCCATTGACCTTTCGCAGCACGAACTGCGGGACCTCATCGGTTACCTCGAGGCGGAACACAGCCCGAAGGCGGTGCCTTACTCCGTCCGGTATTTCAGTCTCATGGCCGACGCGCTCGGGCCGTTGATCGTGATCGCGATTGCGATTCCGTTTGCGGTGACGGGGGTGCGCGTGAACCCGGCGGTCGGCGTGTCGAAGTCCATCGGGCTCTTTTTCCTCTACTATGTGCTGGCGAATTTCGCGGCGTCGCTGGCAACGAAACAACTGGTCGATCCGGCGACCGCCGCCTGGCTGCCGAATATCGGCATGGCGGGGCTGGCGCTGTGGTTTTTCGCGCGGCTGAGGTAGGGCGGCTTATCCCTCATCCGCCGTTTGCAGGCGGGCGCAAGCACCAGCGGCACGTTAAGGATAACGCGCCCTACCTCCAACCCTACGTCCGCAGGTAGCTCGCGCCGTTTACGTCGATGATGCAGCCGGTCATGGTCGCCGGAGCGTCGAGCGCGCAGAAGACGGCGGCGCGGGCGATTTCCTCGGGGCGCGCGACGCGGCCGAGGGGATGTTGGGCGAGGATTTCCGCAGCGCGCGGGCCGTGGATGAACTCGGCGGCCATATCGGTCTCCACCCAGCCGGGCGCGAGGCAGTATACATAGACGCCCTGCGGCGCGAGATTCTGGGCGAGGGACTGGCTGAGCGAGTTGAGGCCGGCCTTGCTCGCCCCGTAGGCGGGGGCGTTGGGCTCGCCGCGAAACGCGCCGCGCGAGGAAATGTTCACGATGCGGCCACCGCCCGCGGCGGCCATGGCGTTGGCCGCGAGGTGGGAGAGGTTGGCGGGGCCAAAGAGATTGGTGGCGAGGGTTTGCTGCCAGGCGGCCTGCCACGCGGCGTAGTCCGTCGTGAGCGGCGCGTGGTAGGTGTAGGTGCCGGCGTTGTTCACCACGACATTGATGTGGCCGAAGGCGGCCGTCACCTCAGCCCAGAGGCGGGCGATGTCACTCGCGTTGGCCATGTCCGCGGCAAAGAGCGCGTGGCCCGCCCCCGGCAGCGCGGCGAGCGCAGCCTCGGCGGCGGCGCGGTTTTTCTGGAAATGGATCGCGACGCGGCAGCCACGGTCGGCGAGTTGCTCCGCGATGGCGCGGCCGATGCCGCGCGAGGCGCCGGTGACGAGGGCGGTGAGGCGGGGCGGGGTGGTCATGCGCGGACGTTAGTGGAGGAGGTGGCGGCGGGAAGGCAGAAAATTCCCACGGCGCGGCGCGCGACCAACAGTGGCCCGCGATGTTGCGGATATCTTATCTGTTCGGGGCGCGCGGGGAACCGAGCGCGAACTCGGTGAAATCGTTGACGACGCCCTCGTGCGGGCGGTCTTGCAGGTAAATCTGGAGGATGCGGGCGTGCTCGTAGTCGCTGGTCGGGAAAATCTTCGGCGGCACTCCCGGCAGGAAGATTCCGGTGTAGGCCCGGTGCCGGTCGACGAGGCGGCGGATAACGATCATCGAGAAAGCGAATCCGGCTGGCGATTTTTCGCCAGCGGGAAGCGCGCGCCTCTCAGCTCCAGTTATAGTTAAAGCTGATACTAATGCGCTCCTCGGCGGCGCGGTTGGCGGCGACCTCGTGACGGAGCCAGCTTTCGAAGAGGAGCACGTGGCCCGCCTCGGCCGGGAAGGTGAGATGGGGGCGGTTCGCGGCGCGGGCGTCGGGGAGTTTCGGCGGTGCCGCCATGAACTTGCTCAGGCGCGGATCCTCGAATTTGAGCCCGGGACAGCCGCGCGGCGTGACGACGTAGTAGGTGCCACTGATGAACGAAAGCGGATGCAGGTGCAGCGAGTGCGCGGCGGTCTCAGGCATGATGTTGACCCAGCAGTCGGTCATCCGGATCGAGCGGCCGCGGAGATCCATCTCGAGCGTGCGGGCGAAGGCGCGGACGTGGCGCGTGAGTTTTTTTTCGAGGGCGGTGAACGTGCTGGAGAACCGGTGAAGCTCGTTCATCGAGGCGTAGCTCGTGTAGCCACCGGGATAATTCTTGGCGGACCAGCGGCGGCCCGCGGCGTCGAAGTCGCGGAGTTTGCGGCATTCATCGGCGAGGTCGGCGTTCAGCCGCGCGAGCCCGGTGGGCTGGAGCGGCTCACGGTAGATGAAGGTGGGAAAGCAGGCGCGCGTCGGCATCGGCGGAAAAATAAAATCGTGGCAACGGGAGAAAGCGGCAACCGAACGGAGCGAAGGGCGGGCGCCTCACCGCACGCCGCCCATGAGTTTTTTCACCCACGGGACGAGGGCGAAGAGCACGACGGTGCAGCCGCCGACGATGAGGGCTTGGTGCCAGAAGAAGGTGGCGAGCTGGTCGGCGTTGTCGCTCTTGAACTCGCCGGCGAGGACGCCGGCGAGTTTGTTGCCGAGCGCCGCGGCGAGGAACCAAATGCCCATCACGAGGCCGACGAGGCGTTGGGGGGCGAGCTTGGTCATCGTCGAGAGGCCGACGGGGCTGAGGAGCATTTCCCCGATGGTTTGGAGGAAGAACAGACCGACGAGCCACAGGGGGCCGACTTTGCCGCCGGCGGTGAGTTTGGCGGCGGGGACCATCAGCACGAAGGAGAGGCTGACAAAGAGCAGGCCGAGCGCGAACTTCACGGGGCTGGAGGGTTGTTTCGAGCCGAGCGTGATCCAAAGCCACGCGAAGATGGGGGCGAGGAGGATGACCCAGATCGAGTTCACGGACTGCCACCACGAGGAGGGGAAGGACTGACCGAAGGCGACATTGTTCGTGAGGCGGTCGGCGAAGAGGGAGATGGTGGAGCCGGTTTGCTCGAAGATGGCCCAGAAGATCTCGGCGGCGAAAAAGAAAACGAGAATGGCCGCGAGGCGTTTGCTGTCCTGGTCGGGGCGGAAGGCAAAGTAGAGGATCGCGGCGACTTGCAGCGCGAAGAGCAGGTAAACGAGCGCGGGATATTGGTCGCTGGCTTTCATCGCGGCGATGAGGGCGAAGGAGGCGAGAGCGACGAGCGCGAGTTTGCCCCAGGGGCGCGAGCCGTCGACTTCGGGGGCGGGGGCGGCGCCGACGTGGGCCAGGCGTTCACGTTGGAGCAGATAAACGACGAGGCCGAAGGTCATGCCGACACCGGCGGCGCCGAAGCCCCAGTGCCAGCTGTGCACCGGATTGATCCCCCAGGCGGTGAGGCGGGCTTTCCAGCCGTCGCTTTGGGCGAGGTAGCCGGTGACGAGCGGGGAGAGGAAGGCGCCGATGTTGATCCCCATGTAGAAAATCGAAAATCCGGCGTCGCGGCGTTCGTCGGTGGGGCGGTAGAGGCTGCCGACCATCGTGGAGATGTTGGGCTTGAGCAGGCCGGTGCCGAGGGCGATGAGCACGAGGCCGGTGTAGAAAGTTACGAGCGAGCCGACGGCCATGGTGTAGTGGCCGGTGGCGATGACGATGCCGCCGACCAGGACCGCCCGGCGCGCGCCGATGAAGTTGTCGGCGATGAAGCCGCCGAGGATCGAGAGCAGATAAACGCTCATCGTATAGGTGCCGTAGATGGCGGCGGCTTTTTTCGTCTCGAAGCCGAGGCCGCCCTCCGCCGCGGTTTTCACCATGAAGAGCATGAGCAGCGCCCGCATGCCGTAGTAAGAGAAACGCTCCCACATCTCGGTGAAAAAGAGCGTGGTGAGGCCGCGGGGATGGCCACCGAGGCCGCCGGTTTCGTGGAGCGCGAGGGGAGGGGAGGGATCAGGGTTGGAACTCATGTGGCGCGAGCGTGCGGTGTGCGGGGAGACGGGCAATCGCGAAAAATAGTGAGGTGCGGTCCGACCCCTCACGGGGTGGAGTCCTGTGCGTGAGCGCAGGGTGGCTGCGATCCTGCCGCCTCCCGGAACTCACGCTCAGGGCTCCAGTTTCCTGGCGGCCCGGCCTACGATTTTTTCTTGGCGGGGGTCTTCGGGACGGGGGCGGGCTTGACGACCTTCTCCTTCGCGGCCTTGGCCTGTTTTTCCAAATCTTGTTTCACGCGCTCCTGCTCCTCGCGGTTGATGTCCTTGGTGTCGTCGGTGGTTTCGCGCCGGGCCAGCGGGTCGCGGCGGAGCGTGGGCCCCACGACGCGTTCGACGCGACGGAAGATGACGCGGGCGCGGGCGGCGCGCATCACATTAACGTGGTGCTCGATGATGACTTTTGAACGGCGCGTGATTTCGTGCGTGGTGAATTGCACGCCGCCGCCCCGGCGGCCGGGGCGCACGCGGCCCGTGATTTCCAAGGCGGCGGTGATCGCCGCCGTCTGGCCGCCGATGGCGGTGAAGCTCACGTCGCCTTCTTCGGTAGCGCTGGCGAAGACGGCGTTGCCATTGGGATTGAGGCGATAGGCGTGGCGGAACGTCGTGCCGCGGATGCCGGCGGCGCCGACGGGCGTGTTGATCGTGTGCGTCGAACCGGCGCGCAGCGAGAGGACGTGCCCGGTGAGCTCGCCGTGGGTCAGGCGAAGCTTCGTGGAGGATTTGGTCGGCTCCTTTTCCAGTTTGCTCATGGCGAGTTCGTCCCCCGGAAACGGCTCCTGCAAAAATTCGTCGATTGATACTTCGGTGTCAGCGCCGAGGCGGATGGCCGCGCCGTTGGAAAATACGAGGACGATGCTTGCCTCGACGCCGGTCTTGACGGTGTAGCCCTGGGAGAGGAGATCGTCGTTGTGCAGCGGTGTGACCGATTGGTTGGCCCGGCTGACGGCGTTGACGTCGCCGATGACGCGCGCGGCCCTGATCTGGCCGAGATTGGCCGATGGGTCGGCCGCGCGGAGCACGGCGGCGAGCAGGCCGGCGACCACGCCGACCCGCAGCAGTGAAAGGAGGCGCATGCGGAATCGTTTGTGAGCGGCCGCCGCCTTGGCAAGGCAAGTCGCACGGCGGACGGTTGGTCCGCGGCGAAAACTACTTGACCGGAAAATCCTTCGCCCACGTGGCGTAGCGGTCGAGGGCGCGCTTGGGGCCGTCGCCGAACCAGCCGTAGCCGTTGCGGCGCTCCTGCGAAATTTCCTCGACGTGGTCGTGGATCGATTTGTCGCGGTCGCCGAAGAGCGGTCGGTCGGTGCCGATCTGGGAGTAGCGCGGCCAGGTCGGACCGGCGCCGGGCGCGGCGAGCAGCGCCCGGCCACTGCCGTCCGGCGCAGGGCGAAACGCGACGTCGCGCAGCGCCGTCTTTTCAAACCACGCCGCGGCGGCCTGCACGGCGGCGACCACTTCGGGTGTCGGGCGGCGCAGCGACATCAGGAAGATTGCGAGGCCGGCGCTTTCGCCGCCCGCCTGCGATGGCATCTCGTAGTTGCGCGCGGACGTGGGCGCGAGCGTGAGCATATCGTGCTGCTGGCACCAGACCGTGCGACGGCCAGCAGCGACAATCTGGGTTTGCAGAATGCATCGGAGTCCGCGCTGGGCGGCCGCGGCGGCGCGGGCGCGCGGTTCGGCGGGCACAAAAATAAATTCGCTTTTTCCATCGGCGATGTCGTGGAGGAGCGTGAGGATGTTGACGATCGCGCCGTCGTTAAAGGTGATCGCGTCGTGGTAGCCGCCATCGAGGGGATAGACCTGCGGCCAGCCGCCGTTGGGATACTGGGCGGCGATGATGTAGTCGAGGCCCCGCATAAAGGAGGTGCGCCAGGCGGTGCTGGTCTTTTCATCGGCGGCGGTGACGACTTTGGCGAGGAAGCGGAGTTCGGAGATCGTGGCGTCGTTGTCGAAGGTGCCGATGTAGCTCCAGTGCGACTCGGCGGGCGAGTCGTGGTCGCCAGACGCGAGAAATCGCGAGGTGTTGTCGTGCGAGTAGCCTTCGCCGGGCGCCCGCGCGTGATCGGTGGGATTAAGATTTTTGCTCCAGCCGCCCGCAGGAGTCTGAAAGGTGATGAGGTGGTCGGCGCGGCGGCGGGCGTCGTCCCCGGCATACCAGGCAGCGGGCGAATTGAGGGGCATGGGGCGTGCGCCGCGGGCCTCGGGCGGCACGGGCGCCTCCTTCACGCCGGATTTTTTTCGTTCGTCCGCGAGGAGTTTTTGATCGGCGGCGCGCTGTTTGATGGAACGTCCGAGGTAATCACGCCACGCGGGCTGCTGCGCCGAGGGGAGTGAGGCGATGCGTTCAACGGTGAGTGGCAGCGAGGGCGGATTTGTGCCGACGACGGCCGCGGACAGCGCGGACGCGGCGAGGGCCGCGGCGAGCCGGAGCGGGGGGAGAGTTTTGGCGTTCATGGCGGAGTTTCCGCCGCGAGACGCGGCGGACGCGGGTCCGTTGCGGAGGGAAGCAAACGAGGGGGTGAAGTCGAATCGCGACTTGAGCCAAATCAGGCGGGGCGGCCCGCGGGAAAATTTTCCGGCGTGGCGGCCGAAGTGAAAAGTGGCGGCGCTCGATCCCGGCGTTGACGCTTAGGGTTGCCGGTGACCGATGGAAGTCACGCCGGCTTCGCGTCGGGTGGGCCGGGGCGCGCGAGGACTTCGTCGATGGTCTGCAGAAATTCCGCGGACGTGAACGGTTTCGCGAGCGTGCGCTGGGCGCCGAGTTTCCCGGCGAGTTGGAGATACAGGGAGGAATTGTCGATGCCGCCCGACATGGCGATGATGCGGAGGTCGGGCGATTCGCGCCGGAGCTGCATCATGGTTTCGATGCCTTCCTGGCCAGGCATGATGAGGTCGGTGATGACAAGGTCCACGGGAGTGGCGCGGAAAATGTCGACGCCCTCTTTTCCCTCCGAAGCCTGGTAGACGGTGTGCCCGGCATAGCCCAGGGTCTTGGCTAGGATGGCGCGGAGCGAAGGGTCGTCGTCGATGAGAAGGATGCAGGCCATGGACGTTGTGGTGTTGGGCGGAGCGTGACCGGCGAGCGGCCGGGACGGGCAGAGATTCCGGGAGAGGCGTGATCTTGTCGCGCAAGAAAAACACGTAGCGGGTTTGGAATACCCACCCGGCTGGCGTGCGGCGCACCGCGATCGGGATCCGCGGGCCGAATCAGGGCACGACGTAAACTTCCACGAGCGCCTCGCCCGTCGTATCGCCCACCCCGGAGACCTTGATCGTGTAGCTCCCGCTGCCGAGCGAGACCAGTGCAGCGCAGTCGGCGCTGCCCTCCGCGAAGGCGAACGCGCCGGCGCGGCGCGCCGCGCCGGCTAGGTCGCCCTTCAAACCTTCGGAGATCCAGCCGGTGTTGTTGCGGATGGGCGTGCCATCGCCCGCGAAGACCGTCAGCGTGGGCTGGACGAGTGCGCCGGTGACGTTGAAACCCGCGAGGCCGGGTCCGACCGCGCGCACCAGGACGTTCATCGCGCCGTCGCCGTTGATCACGAGCCCGGCAATGAGCACATTGGCGCCGGTGCCGACATGGCCGCGGGTGGAGAGATTGACCAGCCGCGCATTCGGCGTGCTGCTGGCGGCGTCATACGCTTCGACGAGGGCGACGCCCGCGCCGCCGTCGGCGCTGTCGATCAACGTGGTGTAGGCGCCGGGCTGGAGCGTGGCGACGACCACGGCGTCTTTGCTGTTCTCCGGCAAAGGGAACGCGCCGGCGGCAACTGTGGTGTCCACGATCTGCAGTTTTTTTCCGTCGTCGCACCAGTTGTTGTTCGTGAGCAGGGTGGCGCCGGAGGCCGAGGCCTTGAGCGTGATCGTCGGATCGGCGAGGGAACCGGGCACGAAGAGTTGCTCCAAGGTGGGGCCGACGGCCCGGAGGAGGAAAGTTTTTGGGGCGGTGCCCTGCACGACGAGGCCGGCGATCAGGATGGCGCCATTGCCCGCCGGGCCGCGCGTGGCCAGGTTGATGAGCCGCGCACCAGTGCCCTGCGCGGGTGCCGTGCCCCGATGAGCCGCATCGCGATGCAGCATCGGCCAGTGCCCGTAAGTCGACAGCGGCGAAACGGGCGCGGTCGTGCCGTTGAGCGAGTAGAGTTTTCCGTCGAGCGAGCCGACGTAGATGGATCCATCCGCGGCGATGACCGGCGAGGATTCGACGTAGTCGAGGGTGGGAAAATTCCACTTGGGCGTGCCGTCGGAATTAAGCGCGTGGACGAGGCCGTCGTCCCCACCGAAAATGATGGTGCCGTCGGCGCGCACCGCCGCCGAGGAGACCACGGCGCGACCGGCGGAGACCTTCCATTTGGTGGTGCCGTCGGGATTGATCGCGTAGAAAAACTTGTCGTTCGAGCCGACGTAGATGGTGCCGTCGGCACCGATGACGGGTGAGGCGTCGATCGCGGCGCCGGTGGCATATTTCCAGCGGACCGCGCCGTCCGCCGCGACCGCATAGAGCCGGCTGTCTTCCGAGCCGATATAGACCGTGCCATCCGCGCCGATCGCCGGGGAGGAAAGCACCGCGGCACCGGTGGCGACGCGCCACTTCTCCGTGCCATCGGGCCGGACCCCGTAGATGTTGGTATCCCACGAGCCAAAATAAATGCTGCCGTCGGCCGCGACCGCCGGCGAGGAATCCACCCAGTTGCCGGTGGGGAATTTCCAGCGTTCCAGGCCGTCGGCGCCCACCGCGTGCAGCGCCGAATCGCCGGCCCCGAAGTAAATGGTGCCGTCCCCGCCGATCGCCGGCGAGCTGTAGATATACGAGGAAGTTTCGAACACCCATTTCCGGGTGCCGTCGGGATTGATCGCGTAGAGTTTGCCGTCCCAGCAGCCGACATAGACGGTGCCGTTGGGCGCGATCGCCGGCGAGGAGTCCACCCAGTCGGTGGTCGAAAACAGTGGCCACTTTTGCGAGCCGTCGCGTTTGATCGCCAGGACGAGGCCGCGCGAGGGCGTGGTGTTGAGCCGGACGCCGACGTAAACCGTGCCGTCCGGTCCAACCGCCGGCGACGATTGGACGAAGCCGGTCGTGGAGTAAGCCCAGCGGAGACTCCCGTCGGCCTGCGCCTGCAGCCGGGCGCTGGCCGCGGCTAACCCGATGGCAGCAGCGAACCACCGGGCCGTGGGGCCGGAGATCACGTGACGAAGAAAGGCTTGGAGGAAAAAAAATATCACAGCAGGCGCCACCACTCAACCGGGCGTGACTACACCACGGGTGGTAGCGTCAGACGGAAACATGTTCCGTGCGGATCGCTACGCAAGAGTTCCAGCCGGCCGCCCGCTTGCTGGGCGAGTTGATAGCTCAGCGCGAGTCCGAGACCGCTGCCACCCACCTTCGTGCTCGCGTAGGACTGGAAGAGCCGCCCGCGGATCCCCTCCGGTAACCCTGGCCCGGGGTCCTCGACTAAAAATTCCACCGCGCCGTCCGCCGCGGCGCGGGCGCCCAGCCGCACGGTGCCGCCGGCGGGCGCGGCCTCGATGGCGTTCTGCAGCAGGTTTTGCAACACGAGGCCGGCGAGATTCGCGCGACGCCCGGCCAGCGCCGGCGTGGTCGCGAGGTCCGGGACAAGTTTTACGCCGTGGCGGTCGGCGGCGGGTTGCGCTTTGGCGAGCGCGAGCGCGGCCACCTCGGCGCCGGTGAGTTCAAAGTGCGCGCCGTGTTGTTCGTCGCGCAGCACGGCGACGACGTCGTTGATCATCGTGCGCAGCCGGCGCGTCAGATCGGCGGCGGCGAGCTGTTCCTGGCCGCCTTCCTCCCGGGCGCCGGCCTCGGCCTGGTTGGCGACGAACACTTCCAGCCCGGCGAGGGGATTCTTGATCTCATGGATGAAATGGGCGGTCACCGCGCCGAGCGCCGAGGTTTTTGCGGCGAGGACGAGCTCGCTGTTGGCCCGGTGAAGATCCTCGCCCTGCGCCTGCAATTCCTGATTGGCCGCGGCGAGCCGCCGCAGCGCCCAGCTGAGCGCGGCGACAATCACGAGCGAGCCCGCGAACCACGCCAGCGTCGCCTGGACGGCGAGCCGGCGATCGTGTCGCGAAAATTCCGCGGCGACCGCACTGCCGTCGATCCAAAACTGCGCGGCCCCGGCAATCGCGGCGCCGTGGGTGCGGCGAAGTGGCACCCACGTCTCGAGGAGCGGCACGTCGGTCCGGGGGGCGCCGGGGGCCGGCGCGAGTCCCGCCAAACCGGCGAGGGAGTCACGCGGGCGAAGCCGCGCGATCGGTCGATCGGCGACGAGGCTCGCCCAGTCGTCGCGGTCGGGTGGCTCCTCCGACCACACATAGGGGAACGCGTTCGCGATCTGCCGGCCCGCGTCGAAGAGGCGAATGGCGATCACGCCGCGATACTTGGACGTCTGCAAGACGGCCTCGAGCAACTCCCCCGGCACCTCGGTCAAGCCGAGTCCGGCAACCCTGGTCGCGCTGTTGGCGAGCTGCATCGACGCGACGGACGACAGCATCTCGGCTTCGCGCAGCAGGACCTGCTCCCGCAGGCCAGCGCGCAATTGCAGCGTGACGAACGCCACCACCGCGGCGAAGACCGCCACGGTGAGCGTGAGCACGGCGAAGTGGGTGAAGCGGGCGGGGATTTGGAGGGTGGGAGCAGCGGGCATCGCGACGGATACCGTCACTTCTCCCAGTTCCACTGGGCGCCGAGCAAGCCTTCGTTCATCCGGTAGGATGCGATCAGGTCGTTGGACCGGCTGCGTTCCCAGGAATATTTCGCGTAAACGCTCCACTGCGCGTTGAGCTTGCGCTCGATTTTCAGCGCGGCGGAAAATTCATCCATGACCCGCGGCGGTGGCCGGAGCCCCAGGCCGACCGTCCGCCCGGTGTAGTCGAGCCGCTTCGCCGCGCCTTCGGCCTGCACCTGCCAGTCACCGGACGTCCAATCGAGGGACTGGGTGATTTTGCGCTGGCGGTAGTTGAAGTAACCCGAGCCGTTGTCCGTGTAGCGCAGCGTGCCGGCGCGCGTGGTCGTTATCCAGCGCGCGGCGGCGTCCCATTTTACGTCGAGCTGCAGCGCGGCTTCGCGCTCAGTGATTTTCAGGATCGTGCCGCTGAGCTCACGCCCGCTGATCGAATATTGCTCGTGTTGGTCAAAACGGCGCTGTCGTTCCGTCGCGGCCGCGCTCGCCTCGAACCGGGCCCCGGGTCGCCAGCCGAGCCGGAGCGCACCCTCGCCGAGGTGGTAGTTGTAGTTGGCGCCGTCGCGATAGGTCGCGCGCTTGCCGGTGCCCTGCGCTTCGATCCACCACGTGGGCCGAATCGTCCAGCGGAAAGTTGGGTTGAGGATGGCGCTGCCGACCTTGAATTCGGCGACCACGCGCTGCACGTCGGTGTTCGAGAGGTCGAGAATCTGGTCGGAATAAAGCCCGATGGCGTCGAGCGTGAATTTGAAAGCAGCGCCCGGGTGGTAGCGCCACTCCGCGGTGGCGATGGCGATCGTCTCGTGGTCGACCGTCCGCGAGGAAAAATAGCGGGTGCCTTCCGCGAGGAGCGCGAACGAATAGTCGTCGAGCCGGCCGCGCGGCACGTGCAGAAGTAACGCATCGACCCCGCCGCGCGCCAGGCCGCTGCGCTCCGCGTTGGCGTGGCTGAGGAGGACATTGTCCTTATAGCCGATATCGGTGAAGAGGCCAACGGAGCTGCTCCACGCCGGCTGCGCTGCCAGGATCGCGGCGATGTCCGGGGGCAGCGCGGGTGGAAGAGCCGCGGCGGGGACGGTTTGTCCACGCCCCTGCGTCAGGGTCAGACCCACGGCCAGGGCCAGATGTGATACAAAACGAAAATCGGCGATCACAGGAAGGGAATCAAGGGGGCGAGCTTGTTGGGGCCGGCCACGCCGTTCAAGTCCTGTTCGAGTCACCACCGAAAATGACAAGAAAAAGGCAGCCGTCCGAAGACGGCTGCCTTTCGACTAACATTACGCCGAAAAGAAACTCAACGACCGCCAGGCGCTGGCTGGCTTTGGCGGAGTTTCCGAAGTTCATCACGGATTTGTTTCCCGAGCGCCCGCTGCGCATCGAGCAGATCTTTTTGCTGGGCCTGCATTTTTTCCAAGATTGCTTTGCGGTGTTCGGCCGTGGCGTTCTTGAGCTGATCGATCATCGCCTGACGGTCGGCGATCACTTGGTCACCTTGAGCTTTGACCCGGTCGATCAACTTCTGCGTGCCCGCCGTCGCCGCCGCCGCGGCCGGCGTTTCCGCGGCTCCACTCACGCTCGCGCCGGCCAGCAAAAGGATGGTGGCGAGGAGGGACTTGAGGTGTGAGCGGGCTTTCATGGTGGCGAAGGGTCTCGGCCCGAAGGCTCCGACGCGATAAGTGATCCGCTTTCTTTGCACCCGCCATGCCAAAGGCGCGATTCCAGGACTGGGGCTTGAAGACCAACGATTAAGGCTTTTCGGCTCCACCGGCTCGGCGCGACGGTCTGCGAAGATTTCCCCGACCAGGCAGTTTTTTCCCCGGACTATTCCCCAACCTGGCCGGCCCCGGGGGCGCTGTTTTTCAGCCGGTAACGCACGACATCGCGCGACACCCCGAGCAGCCGTGCGGCCGCCGACACGTTGCCCTCGGCCTGACGCAGCGCTTGGGCGACGATCTGGTCGATCGCGGTCTCCAGCAAAAAACCGCTCTCGGGAAAAACAAATCCCGCCGGGAACCAGCTGGTCGGTCCGGCGTTCGCCCCGGACTCGATCCCGAGATGGGAAAACGCCAGTCCGCGTTCGCCACCAAATACCACGGCGCGCTCGATTTCGTGCGCGAGTTCCCGCACATTGCCGGGCCAGCGATATGCGAGCAGCCGCGTGCGGCCGTCTGCGGGAATCGGCTTCGGCTTTTGGGCATAGCGCCGGCACACGCGCGCGAGCAGCTCTTCCGCGAGCACGATGATGTCGTCGCCGCGCGTCCGTAACGGCGGCAGCCGGACGCGGAAAAGATCGAGGCGGTGATAGAGATCCTCGCGGAATTTACCCGCGGCAATCAGCGCGCCGAGTTCGACGTTGGTCGCGGCGATGATGCGGGTGTCCACCTGAATCGGGCGCGACGCGCCGACGCGGCGCAGCATGTGGTCCTCCAGCACGGTGAGCAATTTGGACTGCAGCGCGGGCGAGAGACTGGGCAGCTCATCGAGAAACAGCGTGCCGCCGTCCGCCGCCTCCATGAGGCCGATGCGCGCCGCCTTCGCGTCGGTGAAGGCGCCGCGTTCATGACCGAATAATTCCGCCTCTGCCAGCGACTCCGGCATCGCCGAGCAGTTCAACTCGATCAGCGGCCCGTCGGCGCGCGGACCATGCCGGTGGATCCAGCGGGCGACGGCGGTCTTGCCCGTGCCGGTCTCGCCTTCGATCAGGACGGGCGGAAGATTTTCCCCCAGCCGGCGATCCGCGGCGGTGATTTTTTGCAATTGCTCGCGCACCGCCGCCAGGCTCGGGCCGAACACCAGCTCGGCTTCCTGCCCGCGGCGGAATTCATCGGCCCGTTTGGTTTGCAAGTTGCGTCGCGCGTGCGCGAGGCGGACGGGCAGCTCCTCCGGATCAAACGGTTTCACCAGATAATCGGCGGCCCCGGCGCGCAGCGCCTCGACCGCGCCGGCCACGCCACCCTCGGCCGTCATGATGATCACGTTGGTGGTGGCAGGGAAAATTTTATCGCGCAGCAGATCGGTGCCGCGGCCGTCGGGGAGGTTCACGTCGAGTAGCGCGGCGTCGAAGGTCAGCGATTCCGTCGCCTGCCGCGCTGCCGCGACGGTGGAGACGGCGGTCACTTCGGCGCCCTCCTGTTCCAGAAAACCGGCCAGACGTTTGCGCAGCAGCACCTCGTCTTCGAGTAGCAGCACACTCAAACCGGCAAGCGGGGATTTGGCCATGGGACGGCAGCGTGACAGACGGCGCGCCGCGCTCCATCAAAATTATGCGCTTGGGGACAACCGGCTCGATCACGCCTCGCGCACGCAGCGGAAGCCGATGTTGGTCGCGGCGCTGTCGGGCGTGTTGCTGCTGCGGGCGTCGGTGCGGTAGCGGTTGCAGTAGCTGGCGTGGCAGAGATACGAACCGCCGCGCATCACGCGCCGTTCACCCGTCGCCGGGCCGGTGGGATCAGCCGGCGGGGAGACGCGGTAGAAGCCGGGGTCGAACCAGTCCCAGCACCATTCCCAGACGTTGCCGGTCATTTGATAGAGTCCGTAGGCGTTCGGCTTGAAACTCTTTGCCGGCGCCGGGCCATCGAAGCCATCGGCCGCGGTGTTGTGCGTCGGAAACGTGCCCTGCCACACATTCATCAGGTGTTTGCCGCCGGGCTCCAATTCATCGCCCCAGGGAAAACGCCGTTGCACCAGACCGCCGCGCGCCGCGCATTCCCACTCGGCTTCCGTGGGCAGGCGCTTACCCGCCCAGGCGGCGTAGGCGCACGCATCCGTCCAGGCCACCTGCACGACCGGATGCGCCCACCGCTGCTTGATGGTGGAGCCGGGGCCCTCCGGATGCCGCCAGGTCGCCCCATCCACCCGGCACCACCATTCGCTGCCGAGCACCCGCAGCCGCACCGCGGTCGCCTGTTGGCTGGCGCTGAGGTGGCCGAAGAAAACAAACGACCAGCCAAATTTTTCCGACTCGGTCTTGTAACCCGTCGCGTTGACGAAGGCGTTGAACTGCTCGTTGGTGACGCCCGTCGCGTCGATGAGGAACGGGGCCAGTTTCACCGGATGCACCGGGCCCTCGCCGTCCGCCGCAAAACCATAGTCGCCGTCGGTGCCCATCAAGAATTCTCCGCCGGGAACGGCGCGCATCCTGGCGACCGCACCCGTGGTGGCGCGCGAGAACGGCGGTGCCGCGCCCGCCGTGGCGGGAGCGCGCATCGGCGCGCAGCAGGATTTGTCCGATGGATCTGAGGCGTTCATGCGTGCGGCCCCGAAAAAGGAGCGCGGGTCGAGGGCCGGGATTTGTCCTCGGCGGGAAAAATATTCTCAAGGTCAATTTGTGGGTGGAAAAAGTGAACGCCGTGAAACGAAAGCGTTGCTCACCGGCCTCCTACCGCGAAGCTGGGGGCCGTGACTGCTAAGATAACACCGCCAAAGCGATTCGCGCGCGCGGGCTGGGCGCTCGCCGCCTCTGCCGCCTACGCGGTGGGCGTGGCGGGGTTTGCCGGCTGCGGCCAACGCTTCGTCGCGCCAGCGTCCGCGGTGGCGCCGGCTGCCGCGCAGACCTCGGCGTCTTGCCGTCGCTGCCATGAAAAGGAGTTCGCGGCCTGGACTCCGACGGATCATGCGCTGGCCAACCGGCCGGTCGACCCCACGCGCGATGCCGCGGCGCTGGCGGCATTTCCGCCGACGGGCCGGATGGCCGGCCAAGCCGCGCCTGATCTGATTCTCGGTCACCGGCCGCTCTGGCAGCCGCTTGTGCCGGCGGCGGGCGGACGGTGGCAGCCGCACGAGCTGGCGTATGATCCGGCGAAACAGGATTGGTTCAATGTCTTCGGCCCCGAGGGCCGCCAGGCCGGGGAGTGGGGCCACTGGACGGGCCGAGGCATGAATTGGAATTCGATGTGCGCCCACTGCCACATGACGGGATATCAAAAAAATTACGACGCCACCACGGATACTTATCGCTCGACGTGGATCGAGCACGGCGTGGGTTGCCTGCAGTGTCACGGGCCGATGCCCGCGAATCACGGGGCGAAGGACGCACCGAAGGAAAAATCGCCCGGTCCGTTTCACGGCGACCGCGCCCGGATGCAGCAGACCTGCGCGCCCTGTCATGCGCGCAACGAACTGCTCACCGCCAGTTTTTCGCCCGGCGACAACTACCACGATCATTTCCGCCTCACGCTGCCGACCGAGCGCACCGTGTTTTACCCCGATGGCCAGATGCGCGACGAAGACTTCAACTGGACCTCCGTCCTCCTGAGCCGCATGGGCCACGCCGGCGTCACCTGCCTCGACTGTCACGATCCCCATTCGACGAAGACCATTCTGCCCGCGAGCGACAACCTCCTCTGCCTGCGTTGCCACGCGGCGCCGAGCCCACTGAAGGCGCCGGTGATCGATCCGACCGCGCATTCGCATCACGCGGCAGGCAGCACGGGCAACCAATGTGTGACCTGCCATATGCCGGTGACAAATTACATGCAGCGCGCGCCGCGCCACGACCACGGTTGGCTGAAGCCCGACCCGCGGCTGACGCAGGAGCTCGGCATCCCGAACGCGTGCAACCGTTGCCACACCGACCAGTCAGTGGCGTGGGCGATCGAAAAAAGCGAGGCGTGGTATGGGGCGAAACTCGACTCGCGGCAGCGGGCCCGGGCTCGCGCGGTGGCCGCCGCGCAGGCAGGCGCGCCGGGCGCGGAGGTGGCGCTCCTCGCCTTGATCAAGGATGAGGAGATTCCCGCCTGGCGGGCGACGTTGCTTACGCTCGCTGCGGCCTCGGCCGAACCGTCGCCGGCTGTGATCGTCGCGGCCGTCGCCGGGCTGGCGGCCAAGGACGCCTTGGAGCGTTCGGCGGCGGTGCGCGTGCTCGGCAGCCACGCACCGTCCCGCGACCGATTGCGTCCGTTGTTGCGCGATCCAGTGCGGCTGGTGCGGCTCGATGTGGAGTGGGCGCTGTCGACCGAACTCGGTGCCGGCACGCCGGAGCGCAAGGAGCTGGACGCCTACTTCGCTCTCACGCTCGACCAGCCGGGCGGCCGGCTGCGGCTCGGCCAGGATTTGGCGAATGGCGGGCAGTTGGCGGCGGCGGAGACGGAAATGCGGCGCGCGATCGAATGGGATCCGTATTCGCCGGGGATCCGCGACACCCTCGGCTTTGTGCTGAACGCGCAGGGGAAAGCCGGCGAGGCCGCCGCGGCGTTTTTCCGCGGGGCCCAGCTCGCGCCGGAAGATGCGCCTGCGATGATGCGCGCGGCGCTGGCGTATGCGGCGGCCGGCCGGCCGACGGAGGCGGAGACGGCGCTACGCCTGGCGGTGGAGCGCGATCCGCGCTTCGATCGGGCGTGGTATAATCTCGGGCTGCTGCTCGCGCAGGCCGACCGGTTGACGGACGCGGCGGCGGCGCTGAAAAAAGCGGAGGAGATTGCGGCGGGCACGGCCGACTATCCGTATGCGCTGGCCACGGTGCTCCTGCGCAGTGGGGATCGCGCGGGTGCGACGGCGGCCGCGCGGCGGGCGGTGGCGATCGATCCGGCGCATCGAGGCGCGACTGAAATGCTGCGACGTTGAGCGCGCGGTGCGCGGAAAAATTTTCCGGGCCGAGCGGGAGAATTCTGGCTACGGGCGAATCGTGACCTTCCGCAACACCGGCGGCTTGACCGGCTGGCTCATCCCGCCATCCGGACCTCGCGTGGTGGGCGTTTCGGCGAGTTTGTCCACCACCTCGAGACCTTGCGTCACGTTGCCGAAGATCACGTAGTTGGGTGGCAGCGGATAGTTCTGATGCATGATGAAGAACTGGCTGCCGTTCGTGTTCGGGCCGGAGTTCGCCATGGCGAGGATGCCGCGTTTGTAACCGCGCCGGTAAATTTCGGCGTTCGGCTTGATCTCGTCGGCAAAGGTCCCGCCCCACGCGCTTTCGCCGCCCATCCCGGTGCCGAGCGGATCGCCGCCCTGGATCATGAAGCCCTTGACGATGCGATGGAAGGTCTGGCCGTTGTAGTAGCCACGCTCAGCGAGCAGCCGGAAATTTTCGACGGCCTTGGGCGCATCCGCCGGATAGAACTCAACCTCAATCGCGCCCTGGTCGGTTTCCAGCATGGCATGGAACGGCTTGGCGACCGGCGCGGCGGTGGCCGCGACGGCTTTCGGCTGGTCGGCGGCCGGACGGCCGCAGCCGGCGCCGAGCAGGACGGCGAGGGTCAGCCCAAGGTGAAATGACGAGGAAAGAGTGCAGCGAAGTGGTTTCATGCGAGGTTGGCTGAGCTCATCCGATGCCGGGGCGAGCGCGCTGAAGCAAGTTTTTGTGGTTTCAATTTCTCGCGCCGAGATCCCATTGCGAGATTGCGCCACTCGGAACTGCCGGTTTTCCTCAGCGTGCTCTTCATGGCCGATTGCATCCCCAGCGAACCCAAAGCTCGCGCACTGCTGATCGATTCGCAGTTGGAGAAGGCTGATTGGAAACTGGGTAACCGCACGCAAGTGCTCCGCGAGATCCCGGTGACCGGCTACGACGCCGAGCCGGCGGACGGGGTCACTGACTATACCCTCTACCACCCCGGTGGCAGCGTTCTGGCCGTGGTCGAAGCCAGGAAATTTAGCCGCGACCCGCGCGGAGCCGACAAGCAACTGCGGCACTACCTCACTGAGATTGCCCAGCGCCAAGCCTACGCCCCGTTTGGCTTCATGGCCGACGGCCGCGAGATCTGGTTTTGAGAGGCCGGCACTCCGCACCCCCGGATGATCGCCGGTTTCTTCACCCGCGATGACCTGATCCGCCTGCTTTACGTCCGGCAAAATTGCCAGCCGCTCGCGTCGGTTCCCATCAGCCCGTCCATCGCCGGTCGCCCCTACCAGATCGAAGCCATCCGTCGCGTGGGCGAGGCATTCGCCCGACACCAACGCCGCACTTTGGTCGTGATGGCCGCGGGTGAGCGGCAAGACGCGCACGATGATGGCGCTGATCGATACCACCCTGCGGGCCAACCAGGCCCGGCGCATCCTGTTCCTGACGGATCGCGACGCCCTCGTCGATCAGGCGCTCACGGATGGGTTCAAGGCTTTTCTGCCCAATGAGCCGCGCGAGCGCATCTACACTGGCGCCGTCGACAAGGCGAAACGCCTGGTCGTCGCCACCGAGCAGACCCTTCGCCACTGTTTCCAGCAATTCAGTCCCGGTTTTTTCGATCTCATCATACTGGACGAGGCGCACCGCTCCAGCTTCCGGCGCAACTCCGAGTTGATCGAGTATTTCGATGCGTGTCTGGTTGGCCTCACCGCCACCCCGGTCAACTTGATCGACCGCGACACGTTTCGCGTCTTCGGCTGCGAGACCGGAGTGCCGACCTTTCTTTACGACTACCCGAGGGCGGTGAAGGAGAAATACCTCGTCGATTTCAACGTCGAACCGGCGCGCACCGGTTTTCAGCGCGCGGGCGTTGCGGGCGTCGATCTGTCCGAGGAGGATCGCAACGCCCTCCTCGCACAGGGCCTCGAGCCCGACACCTTTGATTTCAGCGGCACGGAACTCGAGGCCAACATCAGCAACCTCGATATCCTCTAGGGCCAATGGGAGGAGATCATGGCGTCCTGCCTCAAGGACCAATCCGGCCGGCTGCCCGGCAAGACCATCATCTTCGCCATGACCAAGGCGCATGCGCTCCGGCTTCGCACGGTTTTTGAGGAGCGTTATCCGCTCCACGTCGGCCTCGTGCAGGTGATCAATTCCGACACTGAACGCGTCCGCAACGGCGCGTATGGCGATGGCCTGCTCACCAAATTCCGGAAGAACGATTTTCCCCGCATCGCGATCTCGGTGGACCTGCTCGAGGCGGGCGTGGACGTGCCCGAGGTCGTGAATCTGGTTTTCATGCGGCCGGTGCAATCGCGAATCAAACTCTGGCAGCTGCTCGGCCGCGGGACTCGCACCCACGAAGCCTGTCGTTACCCCGACCGCCTGCCGAAGGGGAAGAAAACCGGATTCAAGGTCATCGATTTCTGGCAAAACGATATTAGCCATCAGGCCGACGACCAAGCTCTGCCTGAAATTCCTGTCTTGGTCGGCCTCTTTAACACCCGCCTGCGACTGCTCGAAAGCCAGCTCCAAGTCCTCACCACCGAAATATCCGTCCAAGCCATTGCTGATCTGCGCGCGATGCTCGACCGCATCCCCTGCGACTCGTTTTCCGTTCGCCAAGTCTGGGCCGGGATCGCCGCCGCGTGGGAGCCGGCGTTCTGGCAGTTTCTCCCGCCCGAACGGGTTGAATTGCTTCGGGGGCGCGTCGGTCCGCTGCTCCGCTACGTGTCCAGGGTCGATGTCGCCGCCGAGACCTTCATCGGCAAGGTCGAGCGGTTAAAGCTTCAGCGCCTCCGGCAGGCACCGGCCCCCGCGCTGCTTCAGTCCATCGCCGGCGACGTGCGCCTGCTGCCCGAGATCGTCCGAGAATCCCCGAGCGCCCGCCTCGCCCTCTCCCGTGATCTGGCCACGGCGACCTCCGCCCAACTCTCCTCACTCGCCCGGGACCTTGCGCTCGAAATGCGCCACCGTCGCGATCGGCCCAACGCTTTTTCCACCATCGATCTGCCCGATTTGGTCGCGACTCGCGGCTTCATCTCCCTCGGGGACGGTGGGCGGCAGGTTGACGTCGAGGAATACCGGCAGCAGGTCGAAGCGCGCGTCCTCGCCCTGTCGATCATCATCCCGCGATGGAAGCCATCCGGCAGGGTCGCGACGTGCCCCAAGGCCGGATTGTTGAGCTCGAACGGATCCTTAATCGCGAACTCGGCCACGGCCCGCTCGAAGTCAGCCGCGCCAATCTCCATCAAGCCTATGGACTCAGGATGGACAACTACCTCGTCTTTCTCCGCCACCTATTCGGGGTCGATGCCATTCCGGACTACAGCCAGATCGTCCGCCACAGTTTTGAGAAGCACATCGCCGCCCATGCTTTCACCGCCGAGCAGATCGACTTTATCCGCGCGGTGCTGGAGATTTTTCTCCGCCAAAGATCGCTCGCTGAAGCCGACCTTTATCAGCCGCCGCTCACGATTCTCGGCCAGAGTGCCGTCGAGCGCTTCTTCACGCCGGGGGAGATCGACGATCTACTCAAGCTGACCGCCTTCCTCGCGACGTAGCCGAACGGGTGGCGGGCGAACACGAGCCACGCGCGAAATCCAACGCACCCTACGATGCCCGTCCCCAGTGGCACCCCTGGCTGC
>SIBG01000030.1 GCA_009695305.1 Opitutus sp.
TTCAATCTCCAGGCAGGCCCGGCGTAGCACCTCGTCCACCTGCTCGTTCATCACCACTCGTCGATACTTCGCCGCACACACCAGATGATACATCAGCACCGACACATTGTGGCTCTTGTGGATGTAGCGACTCTCCATCCCTCACCCTCTCATCCAACCAAGCCGAAGCAAGCTTCGGGGTATCGGACCCATCGCGAATGAATCCAGGCTCGCAAACGACACCACCTCCGCGGCGAAAATTTCTCCCTCACGGCACACCACCCTGGGTTGGGAACGAGGCGACCTTCTTCATCACGATCTGCACGGCACCGCGCGGCAAAAATCAACTCTGTCACCAGCACATCGCCGATCACCTCTTCGAGACAGTGAGGTTTCGCCAAACGCGCCAAGCTTGGTTTGTGCACCTGCTCCTTCTGATGCCCGATCACCTCCACGGTTTGCTTTCTTTTCCCCGCGACATCGCGATGCGGAAAATTATTTCCAATTGGAAAGAAATCGCGGCAAAGAAAACTGGCCTCCGCTGGCAGCGCGATTTTTTCGATCACCGGCTGAGAAACGATGAAAACTACCTCGAGAAGGCGAATTACATCCGCATGAATCCCGTGCGCGCTGGCTTGGTGGCCGAAGCCGCCGCGTGGCCCTACGTTTGGGAGCCGAGTTCCCGCTGACGGCGGGCCCAGCGGTCCCGCCCTACCCTCAGGCCAGAAAGTTTCCTCGCCTGGCGGTAGGGCGCGACCGCTGGGCGCGCCGCGAACCTCACTCGACGTCCACCGTCACTCCGCCACCTCGAACCAAAACGGCACGAATACCTCGCGCCCGGCGAGCTTGACCTGCGCCCAGATCACGTAACGCCCGGCGCGCGGGATCGTGATCTTGAAGTTCAGCGTCGGGTGCGCCGCATCGGGCCGCACCGTCAAATCCTCCTCCATCGGGTGCAGATGCGCGAACCCGCTCCGCGCCTCGTCAAACGCCACCAAGTGCGCGAACGCCCCCATCACCGGTTCCAGCGGCACTCCGCCGCCCCCCGCCCGCGAGATCGCGAATTTCAGGTCCGCTGGCCGACTCGCCCGCATCGGCGCGGCCGGCGTCAAGGCAAAACGAAAACCGTCGCGCTCGGTGCTCCACGTGTCGTCGTGCTGCATCACCATCGTAAATCCCTCCGGCAAACCCGCCCGACCCACCGGCACATCGGCAAACGCATACAACCCCCGGCCCGTGGCCACCGGCGTGAAATCCGCAAACACCCGGTAGCGCCCTTCCCGCCGCGGCGTAAACCCAAACGTCCACTCGCCGCGCCGGCGGCCCGGCGCCGGATGCACATGCTGATAATCGTCCATCCACGGGTCGACGATCAATAGATGCAGTTTCCGCGTGTGCGCGATGAGCAGGTCCTCCGGGGCGATGGGTTTGCCACTCGCGGTTTTCAACGTGACCGTGAAGCGCGCTTCGACTCCGGGTGCGGGTGGCGTGGCGATGCTCGTGATCGTCATCGTTACCGGTGACGCGACAGTCACGACCGGGATGAACTGCGGATTCAGCGGATCGCAAAAATCGATCGCATTCCTCGCCGTCACCCGAAAATCCATGTGGTTCAGGTTCGTCCCCGTCGGCAGGAACCGCATCACCGCAAACACCGCCAGCGCGCCGACCGTGATCCCCAGAAACTGCCGCCGCTGCGCTGGGAGGTTGGGCACGACCGCTGGGCGCGCCGGCTTGACTCCCGGCGGGCCCAGCGGGCCCGCCTTACCTTCGGCAAACGCACTCATTGCTTCCTCAGCTTCGCCCCAAACTCCTTCGGCTCCCACGCGCTGCCGTCGGCGCGGTGGCGAATTTTCCCCTGCTCGTCGATCAGCAGCGTCGTGAGCGTGTGCGTGATCAAATCGCCCCGGAACTCCGCGATCACGCCGAACTGCTCGAGCAGATCCTTGATCGCGTTCTCCGGTCCCGTGAGAAACGAAAAATTCGCCGTGTCGATTCCGCGCACGCGGGCGTATTCCTTGAGCACTCCGGGCGTGTCGTAGGCCGGATCCAGCGTGATCGACACGAGTTCGAGGTTCGCCACCGCGGCTTCGCGGGCGAGTTGTTGCACCTGCATCATCTTCGCCGTGGACGCCGGGCACATCGTCGCGATCGGGCAGCGGGAAAAAATAAAGTTGATCATGAGCTGCTTCCCGCGAAACCGCGCGCTCTGCACCACGCGGCCCTCCTGATCGTAGAGTGCGAAGTTCGGGATCGTTTCTCCGATTTCCCGGTAAGCCTCCTTGCCGCGGTTGTGCGTGTCCTCCCGCAACGCGCGCGCGCCGGCCGCGACGGTATCGACTGCCACTGGATCCGCGGGCCAGATTTTTTCGAGCCGGATGTCACTCCCCGGGCTCACCACCATCTCGCCGCGCACGCGTTGGCCGGGTTTGGCCACGGCCGCATCGCCCGCGGTAACCAGAAACTCCATCGTCATCGCTGGCATGTAGCCCTTGATCTCGTCATGGCGGATGACGAGCATCAGGCGGGCGGCGTCCACCGCCGTGATCACCCCCGTCAGCGGATGCCGCTCCTCCGCCGGCTTCGCCGCCGGTGCCGGGGTCGCCGGCGCCGCCCCGACCGCTGGTTTCGGCCGGGAGCACGCGGGCCCTGCCACCAAGGCCAGGGCTGCCACCGCGACCGCCGGGAGAACGCAGAGTTTCATGCCCCTACGGATTCGCCGAAGGAAAAATTTGTCAAAGGGTTTGCGGACCCGCGCCGAGGCGCTTTGCTGGCGGGTCACCTTGTTCATGGACGCCTCGCCCACCTCCCGCCGCACCCTCTCCCACAAATCCGCCCGCGCGCTTTTTGCGGCGCTGGGCAGTGCGTGGGTGTTCGTGCTCGTCACGCTCGGCGCCTTTACGACCAGCATCGGCGCCGGGATGGCATTTCCCGACTGGCCGCTCTCCAACGGCTCGCTCAATCCCACCGGCTGGCTCGACAACCTCTCCTCCTTCGCCGAGCACTCGCACCGCCTGAGTGCGGGGGTGATGAGCGCCGTCACCATCGTGCTCGCGGTCTGGCTCTGGCGCTCCGACCCGCGCGCCTGGCTGCGTCAACTCGCCTGGTTCGCCGTCGGTCTGGTGCTCGCGCAGGCGCTCGTCGGCGGACTGCGCGTGTTGCTCGACTCGTTCGCGCTGCCCTCGCTCGAAACCAGCGTGGGCCGGCTCCTCGCGATGCTGCACGCCTGCCTCGCGCAGATTTTTGTCTGCACCCTCATCGCGCTCGCCGTCGCGTGCTCGCGCGGGTGGACCGAGCGGGCCGTGCCCGTCGGCGCGATCGTGCGGCGCGCCGGTGTCGCGTGCTGCCTGCTGCTCTTAGGCCAACTCGCCCTCGCCGCCGTCCTGCGCCACAGTTTCGCCGGCCTTGCCATTCCGACGTTTCCCTACTCGACGCCCGACGGCGGGCTGCTGCCGGCGCACTGGGATTTTCGCGTGGTGATTCATTTTTCGCACCGCGTGATGGCCGCCGTGCTCGCGGTGGCGCTGCCGGTGTTTTCCTGGCTCGTCGTGCGGGACCGCGGCGCGACGTTCGCCATGCGCACCATGGCCGCGGCGCTCGTCAGCCTCCTCGCCCTGCAAATTTTTCTCGGCGCCCAGATCATCTGGACGCAACGCACGGCCGCGATGACGACCGGCCACGTGCTCGTCGGTGCCCTGACCCTCGCGGCCACGTTCTGGCTGACCCTGCTCGCGCATCGTGACCTCCTCGAAAACAAGCCCGCGTCATGAACGACGAATCCGCCACCACCCTTCCGGCCCCGCCAGCAACATTTCGCGACTACCTCGAGCTCACGAAGCCACGGCTGAGTTTGTTGTCGGTGCTCACCGCGCTCGTCGGCTACCTCGCCGCCCGGCCGCCGTCGAATCCGACGAAACTCTGTTTTGTCATCCTTGGCACGTCGCTCGCCGCCGGGGGGGTCGCCGCGCTCAACCAGTGGCTCGAGCATGACACCGACGCCCGGATGAAGCGCACCGCCGACCGCCCCATCCCGACCGGCAAGGTTGCCACCGGCTCCGCCTTCGTGCTGGGCGCGCTGATGTGCGTCGCCTCGCTCTTCCTCCTCTTCGCGAAGGTCAATCTGCTGGCCACGCTCTTCACCTTGCTCACGATTTTCTCCTATCTTGGGTGGTATACGCCGGCCAAAAAATGGTCCGTGTGGAGCACCGAAATCGGCGCGATTGCCGGCGCGTTTCCCCCGCTCATCGGCTGGGCCGCCGGCGAGGGGCGGGTGTCAGGGCTCGGCTGGATTCTCTTCGGCGTGCTGTTCTTCTGGCAGATTCCGCACTTCATGGCCATCGCGTGGACCTACCGCCGCGACTATTCGGCGGTGCATTTCCCGATGCTCCCGGTGCGCGACGAAGCCGGCGGCCGGGTCGCCGCGTGGGCGTTCTTTAATACGCTCTCGCTCGTCCTGGTCAGCCTGCTGCCCGTCGCCCTCGGGTTCACGACGCGCTGGTATGGCGCCATCGCGGCGGCTGGCGGCGCGTGGTTTGTGTGGCGCGCCGCCGGCTTCCTCCGCGCGGAAGGCCGCGACGTGGCCGCGCGAAAACTTTTTCTCACCTCCATCGCCTATCTGCCGCTGGTCCTCGGGGCCCTCGTCGCCGACCGGATGATCAATTTCTGAGCGACCACCCATGACCATTCAGGACATCCCCGCCCTCAACGCCACGCTTAACGCCATCGCCACGGTGCTCCTGGCCGTCGGCTACGGACTGATCAAACGCGGCCACAAGGCAGCCCATCGCGCCACGATGCTCACCGCGCTCGCGGTCTCGGCGCTGTTTCTCATCGGCTACGTCACGCACAAATATCTGATCGGCGGGGTCCACACCCCGTTCGGGGGCACCGGCCTCATCCGCCGGATCTATTACACGATGCTCACCTCGCACATTATCCTCGCCGCCGCCATCGCCTACCTCGTGCCCCAGACATTTTACTTTGCGATCACCGGTAACTTCGTGCGCCACCAAGCCTGGGCGAAGTGGACGTTTCCGATTTGGTTCTACGTCAGCATCACCGGCGTGCTCGTCTACTTTTCCGTCTACCAGTGGTGGCCCGCCGCCCGCTAGGCCGTGAGCACACCATCGCAAGATGGGTGCGAGCGAATCCCTTCAGCCAAAAGATACACCATGTGGAGATTTTTCGCCGGAGTGAAAATATTCCTTACCCTGGATGGTCACGGGGCAGCGCGGGCTAAAATGTGCCCTTGAGTCCGAAGGTCCACAGCGCGCCGTAGCGTTCGCGCTGCTGGAACTGTGCGACCGCGGGTGTGCTCGGTCCGTAGAATTCAAAGTCCACGCCGACATCGGTCACGTTGCGAAACTTGGCGAAAACGGTGAACTGACGCCACAGCTTATGCTCGGCGGTGAGGTCGAGGGAAGTCCGGGGGGCCGCCCAGCGCGCGGTGCCGGCCTCAATGCTGCGACCGGACAGCGTGCTCACCAATTGGCGACCGCGATGGTTCACGTCGGCGCGGAGGCTGAAAGTCGGGCGCGTGAGGCTGAGGCCGGCGTTGGCGAGCCGCGGACTGAATTGAAACTCCCCGGTCGCGCCGCCGCTCGCGTGCTGGGTGCTGGCATTGGCAAACACCTGCACGCCGCGGGCCCACGCTGGCAGGAAGGTGAGCGCCTGCTTGTAGTTGAAAGTAAAGCCCTCCATGCGGACGGTGTCGGCCAGGTTATACTGGGTGGAAACCGCATAGTCGCCGTAGGTCGCGGGATCGAGCGAGTAGAGCGCGAGGAACTCAGAAGTGGCCGGCAGGAGCGCCGTGCCGAAAAAATTTTCGAAGTCCCGCCGAAACGCACTCACGGAAACCAGCCCAACGCGGGCGAAGTAGTATTCCAGCGCAACCGTCGTCGAACGGGCCCTCCACGGTTTGATCCCGGCATTGTTGACCATGATCCGGTTGGTCGCGCTCGGATCCGCTTCCGAATCGGGCAACGTGATGCCGCCAGAGTATTGCGTGAAGTTGGGCCGGCCGATCGAGGTGGAGTGGGCGGCGCGGGCGATGAGATTCTCCCGGAGATTGAAGGCCGCATTGATACTGGGGAACCAGCGCAGATACTCCTTCTTCACGTGCGCGCCGCGGCTGATGAACGTCAGCTTGCTGACCCCGAGCGCGTCAGTGGCGGGCACAATGGTCAGCGGCCGGCCGTTGGCGCCGAGGAGGAAGCTCCCATCGGGGCGACGCTGAAAATTTCGCGTCGGATCCGTCAGCGGCCCCTCGGCCTCGACGTTGGTCTGCTCGGCGCGGACGCCGCCGACTAGCTTCAGGCGACGTTGGAAAAGCTGGACGTCGCCGCGCAGATAGAGGGCGGAGACGAGTTCCTCGGCGCGTTTGGACGGAGTGACGGCGGCGCGGTAGGTGGCGTTGTCGTCGGCGCGGAAACGGGCGGGGTTCGCCCGATAATCATCCCACACCTTGGCATTGCTCACGATCGGAATGCTCGGAAAACCGAACTTCGTCGGACGGGTGGCAATGGCCGAGTAAGCGAACGGCGCGGCGAGGTCGTCGCTGCCGGCTGGCGCCACGCTGGTCCGGCCATCCTGCCCGACATAGTCGAAGAGGACGTTGGAAGGATTGACCCCGCGGGTGTCATCGCGCACGGCGTGCTGGAGGTCGAGGCCAGCCTTCAGCGAGACCGGAGTGCCGCGCCAGTCGAAATCGCGCCGCAGGTTCGCGTAAACGCTGCGTTTGGTGTCGGTGTTTTGCGGGATGGCAAGATTGGCCGTTTGCAGCACATAGCTGCGCAGGTCAAAGGGGTCGACGGTTGCGCCGGTCGTGCCGTCGCTCACCGTGATGCGGCCCGGGCGAAGCGGCGTGATGTCGTCGAAGCCGATGGTCACTCCCGTGCGTTGCGCGGCCACAATGGCGAACCAGCCGCGGTCACCGCTTTGCGTGCTGTCACGGGAGTGGGAATATCCGGCGCCCGCCTCGGCCTTCCACACCGGACCGTCATGCCGGTAGACGAGAGTCGGCAGGTAGGTGAGTGTGTTCCGGTCGCGGACTTCGGTGGAGACATTGAACGAGGCCTGCCCGGCCGTGCTCCGGTCGGAGGTGCTGGTGAAACCCGTCGCCACGCGCAAGAGCGAGAAAGTCAGGCCGCGGATGTCGTAGTTGGTGTTGTAAGTGGAGCGCGTGAACGAAAGCGAGAGCCGGTCGTTCGGACTGAGTTTGTAATCAAACGTCACCGCCGCCGACGTGCGCCGGCGGAGCAGGAAGCCGTCGCGGTAGACATAGCTGGAGAGATACGGACGGTCGGGCGTGGTGTCGGGAAAGGTGCCGTTGTTGGTGACGGCGCTGGCGCCGCGCCAGGTGTTCACGAATGAATCGCGCGCGCTATAGGAGGTGGAGGCGGCGCCCGACACGCTGAAACCGAAGCGGCGGCTGACCGGCACGACGGCGGAAAATTCCAAGCCCGGCAGGACCTTGCGGGTCGGGCGCTCGCGGGGCCCGACGCTCGGGCGAAAATCCCGCGCGTCGTCGCGCATCGTCACATAGGTGCTGAAGGTGAACTGGGGCCGGGTGCGTTCAAAGGCGGTGCGCGGCACGAAATTGATCGAGCCAGCCAGCGCGGCGCCCGGCGATTCCGGGGTGGGCGAGTTGATGACCTCAACGCGCGAGACGATGTTGAGCGAAACGTATTCGAGCGAGACGCCGCGATTCGTGCCGCCCTGATTTCCGTTGGTCATGCCGAAGCCACCAAAGGTCACGGGCGTGTAGTTGAACTCCACGCCGCCCAGCGAAACCTGGCGCGCATCGCCAGCCAGATAATCCATGGAAACGCCGGGAAGGTATTTGAGAAACTCGCCGATATCGCCCTCGGACGCGGCGCCAAATTCATCGGCCGCCACGACCGTTTTCAAGTTGGGCGCGAAACGCTGCTCGTTGATCGCGAGGGCCGCGCCTTCCATCTGCTGCGACTCCGTCACGACATACTTCGTGAGCTTGATGGAGCCATCCCTTCCGAGGGGCTCCTCGAACGCGGTGAGGCTGAGGTCGTGTTGCACCGTGCCGCCGGAAGGAACGGTCACCGCTGTGGTGGACTCGGCGAAGCCCGTAAAGAAAACCCGGACTCTGACCACACCCGCCGGGACGCGCGCGACCCGGTAGAAACCCGCGGCGTCGGTGAACGTTTCCAACGCGGTGCCTTCGATCGAGACGCGGGCGTTCTCAAGATAAGCGCCGTTCGCCGGATGGGAGACGCGACCCTCGATGCTGCCGCCCGCGGCACTTTGGGCGCCGAGCGGACCTGGGAGGAGGGAGAGGCCCATCGCCACGAGACCGAGGGAAAACAGCCACCGGAGCGGGTGCGCGTGGTTCGTGTGGGGAAACCTCCCGGTGCTTGCCTTCATTGCGGGCGGGCGAGCGCTGCGGGCTCACTGCCGCGATTTGAGGAAGACCACCAAGTCGGCGAGTTCCTGTCTGGTTAGCACGGCTTCCATGCCTGGAGGCATGGGCGACATCGTGCCCGGTTGAATCCCGGTAATTTCTGCCCGGGCGATGTGCTGCTCGGTCTCCGGCCCCGTCGCCAGCACGACTTCGTCCGCGGTATCTTTGCGCAGGATGCCGCTGTGGGCGTCACCGCTCTTGGTCGTCACCACAAACGGCTCGAAGCCGCGCACCAACGTGGCGCTCGGAAACACGATCGCCTCCAGCAGTTCGCGCTCACTGCGGGTTTTGCCGATATTCGTCAGGTCGGGCCCGAGGCGACCGCCGCGATAACCCAGCACGTGGCATAGCGTGCACGCATTTTTTTCGCTGTTGAACACGGCCTGACCGCGACGGATGTCGCCCCCAGGGGCGGTGGCCAGCAGCTCATCCACGTGCGCATTTTGGCGGGCCGCATCGGCGTTGAGGAGCGTGAGCAAGGAGTCGCCCTGCTGCTGCACGGCGAGTGGATATTTCGCGAACAGCGGCTTGAGCACGGTGGCACGCACGCCCGCCAGCCCGGCCGATGCCTGCAACGCCGCGATCAGTTTCAAACCGAGGGCTTCATTCGGCGCTTTTTCAAACGCGGGCAGGAGCTTCGGGGCCTCCAGCGCGCCGACCGTCTTCATCGTGTCGGCGAGCGCCAGTTGCTGCGCGGGCGTCAACGGCGCCCTCGCCAGCACGGTCGCGGCCGCACTGCGCACCAGCATCGGCTCCCGGCCATCGAGGTGAGCGCACAGGAAATCGAACAGCACCGGATCGACGGGGGCCAGCGCCGCCGGGGTCGCGGTGGCCAGCGCTTCCAGCCGAACCTCCGCCGCCACGCCGGTGGTGCGGCCGACGCGCACCAACGCCGCCACCAGCTCCGCGTGACCCAACTTTGGAATCGACAGCCCGCGCGCCGTCGCCACGGCCTGACGCGTGAGCGCGGAGTCACCGCTGGTGAGCACCGCGGCCAACGCTGACAGCCAGACCGCCGGTGGCTCCTTCAAACCGGCTGCCGCCATTGCCCGGAGCGCAAGGAGCCGCACCTCGATCCTCGCCTTCGCCTCCGCGGCCGTCGTGGCCAGCACCTCCTGGATCGCCGCCGCCGGGGCCAGGCTCGCGAGCTGCGCCTGCCGGTCGGCCCACTCAGCTTCGCTGCGCGGCGGGCCCTGCAATTGCGTCCGAAAAAAATCCGCCAACTCGCCGCCCCATTCGGCGTGATGACTGGCGACCCACCCCGCGGTTTGCCGGACCACGGGCACATTCGAATCGAGCGAGCGGATGACATCCGCGGCGGTCAGGTTGCCGCCTGCCATCTGATCGAGCGCGACCAACGTGGCGCGAACGACCCGCGCGGAGCGCGCGGTTCTCAATTGAGCCAACACCGGCTCAGGGCGACCGAGCTCCATCAACGCGTAGATGAACGAGTGTTCGAGCGTGCGTTCACCGGCCCGCACCGGTGAGCCAGTCGAAGTCACCTCGGTCTCGCCGAATCGTCGCAGCGCGGAGAGCAGCGGCTCGACGGCCCGCGCGTCGCCCATCCGGCCCAGCGCTTCCGCCGCCTGGCGGGCGTGCGCCGCGTTTTCGGCGGTAAGAAACGGCACCAGCCGCCCGAGCGCGCCCGCATCCCGCCACATGCTCAAGACCTGCATCGCCGTGGAGACCACGGCTGCCGACTGATCGTCCAACGCCGCCCGCACCGCCGCGCGTGACTCGCTCGTGTCGATCCGCGCGAGCGCCCACACGGCATTTTGTCGCGTGGCCGCCGCCGTGGCGTGCAACGCCAGCTCACTCACGGCCGGGACTGCCGCCGGGCCGCGTTGCCCGAGCGTGTGCGTCGCGCGCTGCTGCACTTCGGGCCGGTCATCGGCGAGGAGCCGCGCCAGCTCGGCCGGCGCCATCGTCGTCCACGGCAATTTCAGGCCGCGCGCGTCGGGAATGCTTGGCGCCCCCGTTTTCCGAATGCGATAGATCCCGCCGAGCACATCGGGCTTGGCGAGCTGCGCGGTCGGGCAACAGATCTTATACCAACCTCCCGTGTCGACGATCAGCAGGCTGCCATCGGCATCCTCCAGCACATCGGTCGGGTGAAAATCCTGGCTGTCCGACGTGACAAAGTCCGTGTTCTTCGTCGTAAACGTCGCGCCGTCCGGCACCATTTCGTGGCGCGAAATTTTGCGCAGGTTGAAATAGCACACGAAAAGATTGTCCAAGTAATCGGCGCCAAACGCCCGCGAGCGATAGGCGGTCGAGCCACACGGGGCGGCTGCGCCCATGTGGGTCATGATCGGCATCAAGTCGCCGGTGCGGGCGTGACCGGCCAGCGTGTAGTTTTCCTTGCCGTAGACTCCGCCGTAGACCGAGTGGATCAGGCCGTCGCGTTTCCCGGCGGTGCCGATCTGGAAAAACGTGCCGCTGAGGACGCGCTCGCCCGCCGCGGTAAACGCGAGGCCGACCGGGTTGTCCATTCCGCCGGTGAGCATCGGTTCGAGGCCGGTGCCGTCGGGCCGCGATCGAAAAATATGCGAAGTGCGCGTGACGAATTCCCGGCCATTTCCGAGCGTGTGCCGCTGCTCGGCGAAGGCGCCTTTCGTCCAGTAAAACCATCCTTCCGGCCCGAGATATGGCCCGTGCAGATCATTCGCGCAGCCCGTGAGCGTCTTGCCGTCATACCACACCTCGCGCTGGTCCGACACCCCATCGCCGTTGGTGTCGGTGAGTTTCCACAGGTGCGGCGGTGCGGCGACGTAGAGCGAGCCCTCGTAGAAGAGGGCGCCCTGCGGGAACATCATGTTTTCGGCGAAGACCGTGGACTTTTCGAACTTGCCGTCACCCTCCGCGTCCACGAGGCGCACGATGCGGTGGGGCTTTTGTTCGAACTGCTTGTCGGATTTGTCGCTCAGCCCGGATGAGTCGGTGGCGTAAAGCCGGCCCTGCTCATCGAAGGCGATCGAGATTGGCCGGTTCACCATGGGCGGCGCGGCGACCAGCTCGACCGTGAAGCCCTCGGGCACCGTCAGGGTCTGGCTCGCAAATTTGAACGAGGCGGTTTTCGGCGCGGGCGTCGTCGCGACCGCGGCCGGTTGGGCCGGCGGGGCGGCGGCAGACTGGATCACGGGGCTCGGGCGCGAACACGCGGCCAGCGCGAGCGCGCAAAGCAGGAACAACACGAGGCGAGCACGACTCGCCGAGACGGAGAAATGGGGCAGTCTCACAGCGCCGCAAGGGAAAGCAGGTCCCGCCACGAGGCAACGCGCAAAAAAACCCGCGCGCCATGGCCGCCCGCGTTGGTCGGACGGAAACCGCCTGAACTCGAGGCCGTGGAAATCGGCGAGCAACAACTGAGGGCGTCGCACGTCTTATCCTGATCATGCGCTGCGCCCGCCTGCTTCCGCCCAGTTTTCTTTTTCTCTCGGGCCTCGTGTTCGCGGCCGAGAAGTTTTCCAAACCCGCTCCGGAAAAAATGTTTGCCGACGGCAAGGTGTTCGACGCCCAGGGCCGGCCCTGGCGCACCGCCGTCGAGGACTGGGCCGGCGCGAAACAGCGCGTGGCCAACGATCCCGCGTGGGCCGCCTGGTTAAAACGCGAACGCACCGCGGTCGAGGGGTGGATCGCCAAACACCACGACCGCGTCGCCTGGGTCGCCGGTTGGTCCCACGATGGCGTGAGTCCCAAAGATGGCTCGGCGCTCCGGTGGACCGACCAGATTCCGGGCGAAGAAGTGCAGTTTTTTTCCACGCCATCCGATCCGCACATCGCCATCACGCCAAAGCTCATGGCGTGGTGGATCGTGGAGTTTCGCGGCCAGCACGTTGAAACGATGGCCCGCGCCGCCCGCCTCTGGCGCCTCACGGGCGACGAGCACTATGCCGCCTGGGCCATCGCCCAGATGGAGTTTTACTCCAGCAACTATCTCAAGTGGGAGCCCGTGCGGAAAGATCAGGGCGCCCGCCTGTTCTGGCAGTCGCTCACCGAGGCTTCGAACCTCGTGAAGTTCACCGAGACCGTGCGCCTCCTCGGTGGCCGGGTGCCCGCCGCCCAACTCCAGCAATGGCGCACTCAGTTCTTCGAACCGGAGGTCGTGGTGTTGAACAAAAATTTCCAGCAGATCCACAACATCGCCACGTGGCAGCGCTGCGCCGTCGCGCAGGTCGCGTTACTCTTCGGGGACGAGCCGATGTGGCGCGAAGCCCTCGACGGAAAGTTCGGCCTGCGCCGCCAGCTGGCCGACGGCATCACCAGCGACTACCTCTGGTATGAGCAGTCCCTCGGCTACAACGGCTTCGTCGTCGCCGCCGTCAACACGCTCTTCACCACCGCCGGTCTCTACGGCCGCGCCGCCGAACTCGCCCCGGAAATGGCCACCGCGGAAAACCTGATGCTCGCGACCCTTTACCTGCGTTTTCCCAACGGGCAGCTCCCGAATCCCGCCGACAGCAAGGGCATTCCCGTCGCGCCGAATCCCGCGACGTTTGGCGCCAACTACCGGGTCTTCCCCACCACGCTCGGCCTCGCGGCCGCCGCCGACCGCCGCGATTGGGCGACGCTGCGCGATCCGCCGGCTGCCCCGCCGCGGCCGTTCGTGCCACCGCCCGTCACGAGCCGTAGTTTCGAGACCTCACGCATGGCGCTCCTCAAATCCGGTCCGTGGCAGGTGTTTCTTCACTACGGCCAGCTCACAAAATCCCACTCCCAATCCGAGGCCCTCAACTACTCCGCCGCTTTCGGCCCCACCGACATCACGCACGACCCGGGCGTCGTCGGCTACGGCTCGCCCCTCTACCGCGGCTATTACCAGCGCGGCCTCAATCACAACGTGCCCCTCGTGAACGGCGAAGGCCAGGAACCCATCCACCGTGGTGAACTCCTCTCCTACTCCGCCACGCGGGTCGCGGCCGCGCAGCCCAACTACCGCCAGAACGCCCGCGCCAGTCGCACGCTCGCGATCGAGGGCCAAAACCTCATCGACACGGCCACCCTCGAGACGATCGGCCCCACGCCGCAAACTCTCGGCCTCGCCCTCCACGTGCAGGGCAAAGTCCGCCTGCCCGGAATCTTCGCGAGCGATGCCGCCTTTGCGCAAGGCCGCCCCGAGGCCTTCGGTTACTGGCGCAACGTGCAGCGGGCGAGTTTCCACGACCGCGCCGAGTTCGATGTCACCTATGGCGAAACCGTGATTCACCTCACCGTCGCCACTCCCGGCAACTTCCGCCTCTGGCACGGCTCCTCGCCGGACGTCCCGCCGCAGCGCCGCGAAAGTTTCTACCTCGAGCTGAGCACGCCCGCGACGAGCGCGACGTTTACCACGACCTTCGCGCCCCAGTGAGCTGCCTCACCGCGCCTCGAACACAATCTGGCCGCCCACAATCGTCATCACGCACCGGGTTTGCAGGATCTCCGGCTCGGCGATTTGCATGATATCCGCGGACAGCACGGTGAAATCCGCGCGCTTGCCCACTGCGATCGAGCCCGCCTCTTGCTCCACAAACGCCGCGTAGGCCGGCGCCAGCGTGAGCATCCGCAGCGCCTCCTCGCGGCTCAGTCGCTGCTCGCGGTGCCAGTCCTCATTCGCAAATCCATCCAGTGAACGGCGTGCCACCGCCGCGTAGAATTCGATCATCGGCTCGCCCCGCTCGACCGGTGCATCGGAACCACCCGCCAGCACGGCGCCCGTGTCGAGCAGGCTCCGCCACGCATAGGCGCCGGCCAGCCGCTCCCGGCCGAGTCGGCTCGGCGCGAAAAACAAATCTCCGATCGCATGCGACGCCTGCATGGACGCAATCACGCCGAGTCGCGCGAAGCGCGGCACGTCCGCCGCCGCGAGCACCTGCGCATGCTCGATGCGCCAGCGCGGTTCGCGCACGCGCCGCTCCGCCGGCGGCACGAGCGCCAACGCCTTTTCATAGACGTCGAGGGTCAGCCGGTTCCCGCGGTCGCCGATCGCATGCGTCGCCACCTGCACGCCCTGCCGCAACGCCGCCACGAGCAACGGCAGCAAGCCCGCCTCGGTCTGCATCACGAGCCCGCTCGACGCGTAGTCCGCATAGGGCGCGAGCAGCGCCGCCCCGCGCGAGCCGAGCGCCCCGTCCATGTAGAGCTTGATGCCGCGCAGCGTGAACCGCCCGTCCGTCGCATCGATCACCACCCCCCGCTGCAACAGCTCTTCCGCCGCCGGCCCGGGCCCGCTCACGGCATCGTAAATCCGCAGCTGAATTTTTCCCGTGGCCACGAGCCGTTGCATCAGGCGCGCCTCCGCCATGCTGTTGCCCGCCGAGTGCACCTGGCACCAGCCCAGCGCGAGCTCGCGCTGCGCCCCCGTGATGAGCGCCCGCTCGGTCTCCGCGTCCGTCGCCGCTGGCACGAGCCGGCGCACCAGTTGCATGGCCTGGTCGATCAACATGCCCGTCGGTTCGCCCGACTTCGCCTCGTGCAAAATCTCTCCACCGCTCGGACTGGGCGTGGTGCGGTCGACCCCGGCGAGTTTCAACGCGACGCTGTTAGCGACCAGCCCGTGGCCGTCCGCGCGCGTGAGCACCACGGGATTGTCCGGCGCCGCCGCATCCAGGTCAGCGGCCGTCGGAAACACCGCCGGCCGCCACGCGGTCTCGATCCACCCGCGGCCTTCGATCCATTTTTTCGGTCCCGCCTCCGCCACGCGCGCCCGCAGCCGCGCCTGCAGGTCGGCGATGCCGGTCGTGCCCTCGAGATTGAACGACAGCTCGCGAAACCCGACGCCCGCCAGATGCAGGTGCGCATCCGTCAGTCCCGGCAGCACCGTGCGCCCCGCCAGATCGAGCACGCGCCGGGCTCCCGCGCGAAATTTTTCCGCGTCCGCCCGCGCCCCCGCAAACACGATCCGCCCGTCGCGCACCGCGACCGCCTCCACGCGAAGCGAAGCCGGCTCGCCGGTGTAAGTCGTCCCGTTCAACCACAACAGGTCCACCGGTGCCTGCGCCCGCGCGGCCATCATTCCCAGCAGGCCCAGGCTCGCCCCGGTCAGGATCTGGGCGATCACTCCCGAGATTTTCATCTTAGCCTTCGGCCCGCCGCCGGGCATCGGCGTCGATCAGCTGGCCGAGGCCGTCGAGCGTCGCCTTCACCCGCGCCTTCACCGCCCCGAGTTCGCCGGCGGCGGCGACCGATTCGCTGGCGAACAGATAAAATTTCATCTTCGGTTCGGTGCCGCTGCCCCGCGCGGCAAACGAATAGCCGTTCGACAGCGAGATGAGATAAAGATCCTGCGGCGGGATGGTCTCACCGTCGGCATCGACGATTTTCTCGCGGCCAAAATCCTGAAATCGGGTCACCCGCACGTCGCCGAACGCCGCCGGCGGATGCGCGCGATACGTCTCGAGGATGCGCTTGATCTTCGCGTTGCCGCTCGCGCCCTCGTAGTAGATGTTGATCACCCCCTCGAGGTAGAAACCGTGACGAAGATAAATCTCGTCGAGATATTCCGGCACCGTGAGCCCGCGCGATTTCACCCACGCGCACACTTCGGCGAACATCAGACAGGCCGAGTTGCCGTCCTTGTCCCGCAGAAAATCATTCGGCAGATAGCCGTAGCTTTCCTCGCAGCCGAACGCATAGAACGTGCTGTGCTGCTGCAACAGCTTCGCGCGCTCTTCAAACGGCGTGCGGTCGTAGTCGAAACCGGCGCCCATCGCCGCGGTGAGCTGCGCCTCATAACGGCCGATCTTGGCGGCGATCCACTTGAAACCAGTGAGGGTCTTGATGACTTTGACGCCATGGCCGCGGCCGATCGCGTCCTGCAGCTGGGTCGTGACAAAGGTGTTCACGATGGCGACGCGGGGACCACCGGACGGGGGAATCCAGCCGAGCTCCTGATATTTGGTGAGCCGGTAGTCGACCAAGAGGGCGCCGATCTGGTTGCCGGTGAGGAGTTCCATCGCGCCGGCGCGATTGCGCACCGCCACGCCCATGCGGTCAGCATCCGGATCGGTGGCGAGGACCACGTCCGCCTTTCGCTTCGTGGCCAGCGCCACGGCGAGCGCGAGGGCCTCCGCGTTCTCGGGATTGGGTGACTTGACCGTGGGAAAACGTGCGTCGAAGTTCAGTTGCTCGGGCACCGGTTTCACGTCGCAGCCCGCGTGAATCAGCAGGGGCAGCGAGTGCACCGCCCCCGTGCCGTGGATGTTCGTGAAAACCACCTTGAGCTTCGTCGGACGAAAGACGGTCGGATCGATGACGGCCTTGGCGGCGACCGCGAGATAGGCATCGTCCGCGTCGCGGCCGAGGGTGGTGACGCCCGTGAGTTTTTTTTCCAGGAAGGCACCAAGTTCGGCGAGCGGCACGGCGTTAACCTCATCAACAATGCCCCGATCGTGCGGTGCGATGACCTGCGCGCCGCCGTCGAAGTAGGCCTTGATGCCGTTGTCGTGGGGCGGATTGTGGCTCGCCGTGATCACGATCCCCGCGTGCGCTTTGAGCCAGCGCACCGCGTAGCTGAGCTGCGGCGTCGGTCGCGGGCCGTCGAAGATAAACGCATCGCCGCCGAGCCGCGTCCAAGTCGACGCCGCCAGCTCGCAGAAATGCCGCGAGAAATGCCGCACATCATGCGCGATCACCAGCCGGGGCCGCGCCGTGCCGTCCCGTGCCGCCAGAAATTTTTTCGTGTAACGCGCGAGACCGACGACGGCGCGGATCAGCGTGAAATCGTTCAGCATGTTGCTGCCGATGGCGGCATGTTCCGGCGAGCCGGTCTCACTCAGCGTGCCCGTCTCCGCCCCCGTCGCGACCACGCCCATCGTGCGCCCGCGCATTCCGCCAGTGCCAAATTCAAGATAACGGTAGAAGCGATCGTTGAGCTCACCCCACGCCTCCTGCGCCACGAGTTCCGCGATGCTCGCGTGCGCCCACGCGGGCAGCCGGGCGCCGAGAAAAGCGGTAAGATTATCCGCCGCGCCAGCCATGAGCTGGCCCGACTGCGCGGCGAGTTTGATGCGATCGGAAGTGGTCATGGGTATCTCAGGCCAGGTAAAGTCCGTCCGTTAGGCCGGGTTTCGGCGAGAGTTTTTTCCAGGCCTCGGCAAACGAATCTTCATCGTAGCCGAAGCGCGGCGAGACTTCGAGCGCCAGACGCGGCAGCCCGGTGGCGTCGGTTGGGAGCGACGCGCCATTCGCCTTCAGCCAGCGGCCGAACTGCCGCAGCTGATCGTCGCGGCAGGTCTGCGGGGAATCGACCCCCCTGGCGTTTTTCACCGGCGAGAAGTCGTCGGCCCGGAGCGTCTCGATGATCACGGGATTTTTGGCGAATGGCAGCGCATCGAACACGAACAGCTCAAACTTCACGCCATTCGCCGCCGCGGGCTTCACGTCATTTCCCGCGGCGTCGACGGTCGGGATTTTCTTATCGGCGCGGTGAAACGGCAGTGACACTCCCTCTCCGCCCGCGGCCACCCGGCGCACGAATTCGCGGTCGAGCACGTGGATCGCAATGCTGCCGGCGAGATAGCGGAGCGGCCCGCCCGCGTCGGTTTCGCGCTGCATCGCCATCGGCAGATCCGAGTATTCGACGACCACCGTCCGCCCGCGCTGCGTGCAGAAGTGGCCGACCTTCTCCTCAGCGTAGGCCTTCGGCACCATCTTGCTCGTCATCTCTGAGCCCCGCCGCACGTGCCAGCCGATAAACGCGGGGTCGATCGAGCGCACCAGTGGATTATCCACCTGAAAATAGCTCAACGTGTCCACGCCCTCGGATTTCATCAGGTCGAGCGCGCCACTGCGCTCCAGCGCCCGCAGCGAGCCTCCGTGGCCGTCGGGCGCCAGCGCCAGCGAGCTGGTCGTCTCGAGCAGAATCTTGCCGTCAAAACTCACCGCCGGCATCCGCCCCTGCCGGAAAAAATGCACGCGCGCGCGGTCGAGGCCGAAGCATTGGTGCTCTGCGAAAAATGCCTCGGTCGCCGCGTGGTTGGCGTGACTCGTCATGATGAACCAGTGCACCGGCCGGCCGTAACGCACCCCGGCGGCGTGGATTTTTTCGGCAAAGACCTGGAAGAGCGACTTCTGTTTCACGGGCGTCACCCGAAACGTCCCCTTCGGTCCGTCGTAGCCGAGCCGCGTCCCCTGCCCGCCCGCGACGGTGAACGCCGCGACCCGCCCCGCGCGCAACGCCGCCTCGCCGGCGGCCTTGGCGTGCCCCCACGCCACGGCATCGCCCCCGTGCTCGGGCCGCCGCTCGTAGGGCGCCGGGGCGAGCCCGCCCAAGTCCACGCCCGCGACGGCGTCCCGCGCGAGCAACGTGCGGGTGAGCCGGTCGATTTCGGCGAGATCGATCTCCGCCGCCTCGGCCAGCAGTTGCCGCTGCCCGGCGGGCGCGAGCCGGTCGAAAAATGCGAAGACCTGCGCCTGGCCGGCGTGCCGGAATTTTTCGATGAGCGGATGCGACACGGGGAAGAAAGTGGCGGGGAGCGAAGGCAGTCTTGCCGGCCTAGTCCCGGTAGCGGAAAATCGTATCGCCCGGCCGGGCGTAGCCCCGACTGCGCATGACTTTCTCGACATAGGCCGGATCGGACTTGAGACGCTCGAGGATTTTTTCCTGCGCGCGGAGCCGCGCCTCGGCGTCCGCGAGCCGGCGCCGGCTCGCGGCTTCGGCCTGCTTCAGCTGGTTGTATTCCGCGCGCGCATCGAGGAAAAGCGCCCCCGCACCGATCCCGAGGGCCACGAGCAGGACGGCGTAGAGGGCGATGAGGACGCGGCGAGGATTCACGGTGAGAGCGGGCCGATCAACGGGCGCGGGCGCCGGGGAGTAAAGGAGATTTCAATTCGCCCGGGCCCGGCGGACGCGAGTGAATTTGGCGTGCGTTTTCCGGACAGCAGGGCATTTTGGGCGTCCGCATGTATCTGAGTTATTATGGGTTTCGGGAAATGCCTTTCAACATCACGCCCGACCCGCGGTTTCTATACCTGAGCCCGACGCACCAGGAAGCCCTCCAGCACCTCAAATACGGCGTGCGGGAAAAGAAGGGTTTTATCGTGCTCTTCGGCGAGGTCGGCTGCGGCAAGACCACGCTCTGCCGGCGGTTTCTCAACGAACTCGATCCCACGCACTACGACACCGCGCTGATTTTGAACCCGCGCGTCACCGAGACGCAGATGCTCAAAGCGATTCTCACCGAGCTCGGCGAGACGAAACTCGCGCGCAGCCAGTCCGACCTCGTCGCCCAGATGAACCGCGTGCTGCTCGAGCGCATCGGCCGGGGCCGCGACATCGTGCTCATCATCGACGAGGCGCAGAATCTTTCCTTCGACGTGCTCGAGCAGATCCGCCTGCTCTCCAATCTCGAGACCGACAAGCAAAAGCTCCTCCAGATCGTCCTGATGGGCCAGCCAGAGTTGAAGGAAGTCCTCGCGCAGGAGGAGCTGCGACAGCTGCGGCAGCGCATCCTCGTGCACTATGAGCTCCACCCGCTCGGCAAAATCGACATGGAGCATTATATCCAGCACCGGCTCAGCCTCGCCGGCGGTTCGGGCCGTCCGGGGTTCACGAAGTGGGCGCTGCGGGCGATTCACAGTGGCAGCGGCGGAATTCCGCGCGTCGTCAATAATCTTTGCGACAAGGCGATGCTCTCCGCCTTCATTCGCGAATCCGACGAGGTGAACTATTGGGACGTGCGCCGCGCCGTGCGCGACATGGCCAATCTCACTAACTGACCACCACCCGTCCGCACCAAGTTCTCGCGATGAGTCTCATTAACGAAGCCCTCAAGAAGGCGCAACGCGTCCGCACCGGAGATCCGGGCACGATGGCGCCGATGCCGGGCGGGAGCGGACCCATCGCCAAACTCGGCCAGCCGCGCAGCTCGCAGCAACTGCTAGTGCTCGCCAGCGGCGCAGTGGTGCTCGTCGTGCTGTCGGCCGTCGGGACGATCTTTTTCGTCAACCGCACGCCTGAGCCGAAGGCCGCGGCCAAACTCATCTTGACCAAGTCTGCCGTCACAGATGCGGCGACACCGGCCCCGGTCATCGTCGCTCCCGTCATCGCTCCAGCGGCGGCGATCGTCACCCTCGAAAATCCGCCGGCCCCGCGCGAAACCTACCCCGCGCCCGTCGCCGCGGCCACCATGCCGGCCGTCACGCCCACGATCACCCCCACCCCACCGGCCGTGAGCGCCCCAGAGCTGTCGCGACTGGTGACGCCCGCACCTCCCGCGATCACCACCCCCATCGCCGCCGCGCCGCTGCCAACGGAGCCCGCCGCGCTAGCGCCCGCGCTCGTCACCGCCGCGCCGGGTCCGCCGGTGCCCGACGCCCGCATCCACACCTTTGTCGACGGCATCCACGTGACTGGCATCCGCTCCTCCGGCGCCGACAGCAAGGTGCTGATGAACGGTCGCGTTTTCCGCGTGAACGATATCGTTGAGCGCACCCTGGGGGTGCGGCTGACCAAGGTCGAACCGGACACCCTCACGTTCACCGATGCCAACGGCGCGGTCTACGTGAAGAATTTTTAGGGCGGTGCCCGCTCAATACGCCGTCACCGGTGGTCGGATCACCTGCCAGAGTGTCCGCGCCGTGATCTGCAAATCAAGCCACACCGACCAATGGGAGATGTAGTGCACGTCCCAGTGGACGCGCCGGCGGAGCATCTCCTGTTCGAGGATTTCCCCGCGGTAGCCCAGACTCTGGGCCAGGCCCGTGATGCCCGGTTTCACGAGATGGCGCGTCCGGTAGCCGCGGGTTTGCAGTCGAAATTCCTCGTCGAGCAGCGGCATGTAAGGCCGGGGGCCCACAATGCTCATGTCGCCGCGGAGCACGTTCCAAAACTGGGGAAACTCGTCGAGACTGCGCCGCCGGATAAATCGCCCGAAGGGAAAAATCCGTGCGTCTTCCGCCCGCGCCTGACGTGACTCCGCCGCGGCGTCTGCCGGCTCGGTAAACATCGAGCGAAATTTCAGCATGTGAAACGTCTCGCCCTGGAGTCCGCGTCGCTCCCGCGCATAGATCAACGCGCCGGGCGCTTGCAGCCGTTGCATCAACCAGACCCACAGGCACAGCGGCGGCAGCAGGAAGACGACCACCGGCACCGCCACGGCCAGATCATAGGCGCGCTTCATGAGCCGGTTCAGCGGATCTTCCAGCGGCTCCTCCTGCAGCGTATAGAAATGCCGTCCTTCCTCAATCGTCGGGACGAGTGGCTGCGTGTAGCGCTCGGCGAGGTTATTGTGAATGAGCAGCCGGCAGCCTTTTTCGTGACAGATATCGATCACCGCCCGCGCTTCGGCGTCGGTGGCGGGCAATTCGAGCAGGATGACCTGGCCAATCTGGCGTTCGCCCAACACCTGTGGCAGGTCGGCCACGCGCCCGAGCCATGGCACCGAGGGCGGCGTCGACCCGGAGGGCGGCACATCGTCGGAAAGAACGCCGAGCGGATGAATCCCGAGCGGCTCCTTGTGCGCGATCCAGTCATGCAATTTTACAAAGGACGCGATCGGGCCGATAAAGACCGTCGGCAGCCGGTGCCCGCGCTGGAAGACGACGCGAGCGAGCGCACGCGGCAAACGGGCGTTGAGCAACGCGAGCCCCAGCCAGCACCACACCAAAAAACTTCCGAGAAACAGCCGGCTGATGCTGTGATCTTGCGTGGCGAACATCATCGTGAACGTGAGGAGCGCCATCAGCGACACTTGCCGCGCCGCGAGCCGCGCCGCGTCCCCGAGATCGAGCAAATGGAACCGCGCCGCGAGCCGCGACAAGTCGCGCGCCGAAAGCACCATGCCCCCGACCATGCAGAGAAAATACGGCAGCAGATTGACGTCCCGGTTCAGATGCACGAACGGCACATGGTAAATGAAGTTGGCGTAAACCCAGAAGAAGACGCCCACCAGGAGCGTCATGGCGCCCACATGGAGATTGGCGAGTCCGCGGGCCCGGGTCGTGATCATCGCGCGTCTTTATGGCGGGAGCCGGCGCCCGCGCAAGCGCGCCCTTCAGCCGCGCGCCGCGAGCCACGCCTGGATCGCTTTCAGTGGCCGGGTGTTCAGAACTTGCTCGCGCGTGAGCCAGCCCTTGCGCACCGCATTCACTCCGGCGCCCACGTGCGCGAGCCCCGCCGTCTCGTGCGCATCTGGGTTGATCGCACACATCAGCCCGCGCTCGGCCGCCTTCCGCCAGTGCCGCCAATCCATATCCAGCCGCCATGGGCTCGCGTTCATTTCAATCACGACTTCGTTCGCGATCGCCGCGTCGATGACCTTGCCCGCATCAACGCGATAGCCGTCGCGCCGCAGCAACAGCCGGCCGGTGAGATGCCCGAGCATCGTCGTCCGCGGATGCTCGATCGCCCGGATGATTCGCTCCGTCATCGTCTCTTCGTCCTGCGTGAACGCACTATGCACCGACACGACGACGTAGTCGAGCTTCGCCAGCACGGCCTCCTCAAAGTCGAGCCGGCCATCGGGGAGGATGTCGCACTCCACACCAGCGAAGACGTGGGTCGAAAATTTCTTCGCGGCGTTCAGCGCGCGAATCTCCTCCACCTGCCGCCGCAGCCGCTCTTCGCTGAGACCTTTCGCCTGGACGCTCGACTTCGAGTGATCCGCGATCCCGAGATATTCCCAACCGAGCGCCTCGGCCGCCGCCGTCATTTCAATGAGCGTGTTGCGGCCATCCGACGCCGTCGTGTGATTGTGCCACGCTCCGCGCAAATCCGCCCGTTCCACCAGCCGCGGCAACTCACCCTTCTCCGCCTCCTCGATTTCACCCAGCCCCTCGCGCAATTCGGGTGGAATAAAGTGCAGCCCGAGCGCCTGAAACAATTCCCCTTCAGTTGTGATCTGCGTTTTTTCTGCTTTTCGGCCTTTCAGCTTTTCCGCTTTTTCCTTTGCCGTCCCCTCGCCCTCGGCCGGCACGAGCCCCCACTCGCTCAAACTCAGCCCGCGCGTCAGCGCCCGCTGGCGCAGCTGCACGTTATGGTCCTTCGAACCGGTGAAGTGATGGAGCGCGAACCCGAACTGCTCCTCCGGCACGATCCGCAGATCGGCCTGCAATCCGCTCTCGAAGCGCACGCTCGCCTTCGTCTCGCCCTTCGCCGTCACCTCCTTCACTCGGGGCATTGCGACAAACCACTCCACCACCGCCGCGACGTCCGCCGCGGCCACGAGAAAATCCAAATCGCCGACCGTCTCCATCCCGCGGCGTAAACTCCCCGCCGCCTCCGCCCGCTTCACCGCCGGCAGCGCGCGTAGCCCGGCCACGATCGGCTCCGCGACTTCCCACGCGTCCCACCAGAGATGCCGCCGGCCATACGCCTCGCGATTCTTGATGCCCGCCAGGATTTTTTCCTGCGTCTTCGCACCGAAGCCGTCGAGCGCCGCCACGCGGCCATCCGTGCACGCCTGGGTCAGCGCGGCCAGGTCCGCGAGGCCGAGTTTGTCGTGGAGCGCGCGGATTTTTTTCGGACCCAATCCCGGAATCTGCAGCATCTCCACCAGCCCCGGTTCAATCGACGCCCGCAGTTTTTCGAAAAACTCCAGCCGGCCCGTCGTGTGCAGCTCCGTGATTTTTTGCACAAGCGCCTCGCCGAATCCCTTGATCGTCCCCAGCTCCTCCGCGGCGACGAGTCGCGCCAACTCCGCCTCCTCGATGGCCTCCAGGGCCCGCGCGCCCGTCTGGTAGGCCCGCACCTTGAACGGATTTTCGCCCTTCAACTCCAGCAACGTGCCGATTTCACCGAGGACATCCGCGATTTCGTTCTTGGTCATGGGAAAAACTGTAGGCGATAAGCTCACCGCCGTAAGCTTTTTTTCACCGGCCGCTGCTCCGTCCATCCTCCCGCGCCGCCCGCGGCGCGGGAGGTGGCCCGGGGTGGCACTAAAGCGACGTGCGCAGCGCCGCCCGGTTCAGTTTCCCCTGCGCATTCCGCGGCCATTCCGCCACGGCCACGAAGCGCTTCGGTCGCAGGTGCCCGGCGAGCGCCGCAACCGCCCGCGTCAAATCCGGCGCGCGCGCCCCCGCCGGATAACACGCGACGACCACTTCACCCCACTCCGCATCCGGCACACCGAGCACGGCCACGTCGGAAAATTCTCCACTCTCCCGCAACGCCGCCTCGACCTCGGCCGGTGAAATTTTTTTTCCACCGGTGACGATCACGCCGTCGCGCCGTCCGAGCACATGCAGGTGCCCGCGCTCGTCGATCCGCCCCAGATCATCCGTCACAAATTCCCTCATCGTGCGGTGCTCCGGCCAATAGCCGCGAAACACCGATTCGCCCGCGACCCGCACGGCGCCCGCGACGTCCACGCTCACCGTGGCATGCGGCAGCGCGGTTCCACAGCTTCGCGCGCCCGCGAGAAAATCCGCCGGCCGCAACGCCGCGATCATCGCGGCCGTCTCGGTCATCCCGTAGCTCAGCGAGACGCGGAGTTGCGCCTGCGCCGCCGCCGCGGCCAACTCCGGCCAGACCGGCCCGCCGCCCACAAAAATTATTGCAAACTCGCGCAACCACGCCACCGCGAGCCGCGACGCCAACAGCCGGTGCAATTGCGTCGGCACGAGGGAAATCACCCAGTCGCCCCCGCTGATGGTCGGCCTTTCGCCCGCCTCCAGTTGTTTCCAATCCCAGGCCACATGCTCACCGCCCGTCAAGGCACAGCGCAGCCAGGCCATCAACCCACTCACATGATGCAGCGGCAGCACGCCCACGGCATTGACGCACGTGAGACCAAAGTGCTCGCCAAAGCCCTTCACCGCCGCCGCGATCGTGCGCTCGTCATGCCGCGCGAACCGCAGCCCGCCACTCGACCCGCCAGTCGGCACGCACAGCCAGCCGTCGGCAGTTTTCGAATTCTGCTTTTCGATTTCGGCTTTTAACGCCGCGACCTGCGCCCGCTCGGCCACGCTCCATTTCGGATCACACAGAAAAACTACCCCGCCGCACTCTTCGGCGCAGCCCGTGGCTCTCACGAGCCTGATTAACTCAGCGCGTTCCATGCCGCCTCCACGTTGATTCGCTCCACGTCCTCCGCCCGCAAAAACGCCGCCGCGTGCGGCCCGTCGAATCGCCCGTCCACAAACAGCGGCCACACGCCAAACCCCAGCGCGCGTGGCTCACCTCCCCACGCAAACGCCACCCGCAGCGCCGCCCGCGCGCCCACCGCCGTCTCCAGCGCCGACGAGAAAATCACCGTCGCCTTCGCTTTCTCCAACCTCGCCAGCGCACTCGCCACGTCCCTGATCAAACTCGGCTTGACCACAAATACCCCCGGCCACCCCGCGCCAATCCACCGCTCGATGTCGCCCTCCCCGACCAGCGACTCGTCGAGCGCAAGTGGCGTCGGCCAATCATTCGCCAGGCCCAACAGCAAATCCACCGCCCCCCGCGCCTCGGTCGCGATTGGTTGCTCGACAAATTCCACCGGCCGCTCCGCACACCGCTCGAGCCAGCGCTCCGCCTGCCGCCGATCCCACGCCCCATTCGCATCGAGCCGCAGCTGCGCGCCGCCCGGCAGCGCCGCGCACACATCGTCGAGCAGCGCGAGTTCATCCGCCAGATCGGCAACGCCCACCTTCCACTTGAAAACGCGAAAACCCGCATCCGCCTTCGGTCCAATCTGCGTGAGGGCCGTCCGTCCCGCGGGCAGCAACGCCGCGATTCCGAGGTAGGGCGCGTTATCCCTAACGCGCCGCCCTTGCTCCCCGGCGGCGGGCGGAATCGCCACCCGACCGTCAATCTCCCCCCGCGCACTCGCCAGCGCATTTCGCAAGCACCCCAGTTTCACCGGCACGCTCGCCAGCCGCGCGTCATCCACCTTCGCTCCGAGCTCCCGGCACGCCACCTCCACTTCATCCACCGTTTCTGTGCCAAACTCCGGAATAACCGCCGCCTCGCCGTATCCCACCAGCCCTCGCTCCTCCCCTGAGCTGGTCGAACGGGTCGCAGGGTCCCTTTCCAGCCGCACGATCACGCCCACCCGCTCGGTCCACACCCCGTGCGCTGTCCGCACGGCGGTGCGCAGCGGCAGCCGATAGCGACGGTAGGCGAAAGAAAAGTTCACGCCTCCACGTCATACACCCATGCGCTGTCACGCAAGCCAGCCACTCTTCCCCCTTTCTTTCACTTTTCCTTTTTCATTCGCTGTGGGTCCGATACCCCGAAGCTTGCTTCGGCTTGGTTGGACGGACGGGTTTAAGCGCGAATTGCATTATGGTCGGATGAGTTTGCGGCGGTCTTGTCAAATGCCCCGGGGCTTGCCCCGGGGATTTTTACTTGCGCTCCGCCGCGCAAGGCCTACTCCGTTCATGGCAATCCATGAAGAAGGTTGCCACCGCTCCCGCCTCGTCCCCTGCGTCCGCCGACGCTGAATTTTTTCTCCCGGCCGACGCGTTTTTCCGCGCCAATCTCCCCACGGCGCTGACGTTCGACGACGTTTCACTCGCGACGCTCTATTCGCAGATCCTCCCGAAGGACGCCGACACCTCGACTGTGATCAGCGACGTGCTTCGCCTCCAAATTCCGATCATCTCCTCGGACATGGACACTGTCACCGAGGCGCGCATGGCCATCGCCATGGCCCTCAACGGCGGGCTCGGTCTCATTCACTACAACATGCCCGCCAAGGAGCAGGTGAAAAAAGTCGCCCGCGTGAAACGCCACGTCCACGGCCTCATCCAGGATCCCATCACGGTCGCGCCCGACCAGCTCATCGGCGACGTGCTCAAGATGATCGAGACGAAAGGGTTCTCCTTCTCCACCTTTCCGGTCGTCAATGCCGCCGGCAAACTCACCGGCCTGCTCTCCGGCAACGTCGTCAAGGATCGCTACAAGTCCAAGAAGGTCGCCGCGGTCATGACGCCCCGCGCCCAACTCATCACGGAGAAACAACGCGCCGTCGCCAAGGACCCCATCAAGGCCGCCGACGCTTTCTTCACGCGCCACATCGGGATCAACAAAATGCTCGTCGTCGACGACGACGGGCACCTCCGCGGCCTCATCACCGCCTCCGACACCGAGCGCATCACCTCCGAGTCGAAATCCCGCCGCAAGCCCGCGCGCGATGCCGATTTCCGCCTCGTCGTTGGCGCCGCCCTCTCGCCCGTCCGCAAGCCCAACGGCTCGCTGGACCGCGAAAAAATCCTCGAGCACGTCAGCCACCTTGTCGCCGAGCACGTCGACGCCATCGCCGTCTCCACCGCCCACGGCCACACGGCCGGCGTCGGCGATGTCGTCCGGCTCGTCCGCGGCGCGTTTCCGCTGCTCACGATCATCGCCGGCAACGTCACCAGCGCTGCCGGAGTCGCGTTCTTGGCCGAGTGTGGCGCCAACGCCATCAAGATCGGCCAGGGCCCCGGCTCGATTTGCACCACGCGCATCGTCGCCGGCGTCGGCATCCCGCAGCTCACCGCCCTCCACGTCGCCGGCACGGTGGCGAAAAAGCACCGCGTCAAACTCATCGCCGACGGCGGCATCACCAAGAGCGGCGACATCGTGAAGGCCCTCACGCTCAGCGACGCCGTCATCCTCGGCGGCCTGCTGGCCGGCTGCCGCGAGGCGCCCGGCGAGATCATGGAGATCAGTGGAAAAATCTATAAGCAATATCGCGGCATGGGCTCGCTCTCCGCGATGAAGGCCGGCAGTGCCGCCCGCTACGGTCAGGACAAGAACGATCAGACCCGCAAACTTGCCGCCGAAGGCATCGAGGCGCTGAAGGAAGTGAGCGGCTCCGTGGACGACGTGCTCGCAAATTTGATCGGCGGCGTGCAAAGCGGGATGGGCTACCTCGGCGCCGCCACCCTCAATCAGCTCCGCACCAAGGCCCGTTACACGCGGGTCAGTCCCGCCGGCCAGAAGGAAGCCGCCCCCCACGACGTCCTCGAAGTCTCAACGCGGACGAACCAAGACGGGCGCTGAAAACCCTCGGGAAGTTTGATCGCCGCCGTGGCTAGTCGAGCCCCTTTTCCCGAACGAGCGTCCAACTGGCCTCAAGTCCCCGGTCCACGACTTCAGCCGCGTCGCCGCGGCCAGCCGCTGGCGCGGCGTGAGCCGTCGATAAATTTCCATCTGCGGGTCGGCACGCACCACGATACGGTAGCGGCAACCCCACTTCTGACCATCCCGATTAGCGGAACCACCCACCGACTGTGCCGGCAGCATCACTGCTCACCCACTGCCCGCACCGCCACGAGCCGCACCACCGCGCGGTCCTCCGCGCGCGACTCCGTGAGCGATACCACGAACACCGCTTCCCAATCGTTCACCTCCTCCGGGTCCACGAGCACCTGCGCAACTTCCAGTTCATTCGGCGCGGCCAGTCCTTCGCCCGCCGCCAGTGCAAAATGCGTGTGCTTCGCCGCGCGCCCCTCGGGGTCGAGTCGAAATCGTCCGCGCTCCGCCAAATAGCTTTCGAACATCCGCCAATCTTTCTCGTGCTCCTTGTCTTTCTCGCCCGCCCTGGGCCCGTCGAACGAGTTCTCTCCTGAATTTGCTCCGACGCCCCAGCTGACGACGCCTTGGAGCAACAAATAAATCTCCGCGCGCACCAGCCGCCGGAAGCCCGCTTCATCCCGCGTCACGTCGTAGCTCGCCGGGCGCGCCGGTTTGTCGGCGCCATCGACCGTCGCCGCCATCCCCTCCGGATTTTTCAGCCGCTCCCACTCCTCCAGCAGGCTCGCATCCACCCCGCGGATGAGCTCGCGGAAATACGCCTCCATTTCCGCCACCTCCTCCGTCTTCGCGCGGTCGGGCACGGTTTGCGCGAGCACCTTCCACACTTGCGAAAGATGGCGCAGCAGCAGGCCCTCGACGCGCTCGAGGCCGTAGTCCTTGATGTAGTCGCTGAAACTCATGTAGCGCTCGAACATCTCCCGCGCGATCGATTTCGGCCGCACGTTCTCGCCTTCCACCCATGGATGCGCCGCGGCAAACGTGTTAAACGTCTCGTATAAAAATTCCCGCAGCGGCTTCGGGTGCTCCACCTCGTCCAGCTTCGCGATTCTCTCCTCGTATTCCACCCCCGCCGCCTTCATCTCCGCCATTTTCTCCGTCTTTAGGCGATCCACCTGCCGCCGCAGAATCTGTTCCGGGTCCTCGACGATCCCCTCGCACAGCGTCAACACGTCGAACGGATAGTCCGGCGACTCGCGGTTGAGCAGCGGCAATGTGTCGAGCAGGTAGAGCGACAAGGTTTGATGGAGCGAAAAGTCATCCTGCAGTTCGACGTTCACCCGCAGCTTCCGCTGCCCAAGGTGGGGCCGGCTCTCCGAGCCGGCCTGGGTTTCAGAGTGATTCGCACCCTCAACGTGACTTCCGCCCGCCAACTCCGGCCGTTTCGGAGAAACGGCCCCACCGCGCGGAATAATCTCCACAATCTTCCGCTCCACCAGCGCCCGAAACAACTGCCACGCGCGCTTCCGCAGCGCCGCCTTCCGCAGCGCCGGCTCGTGGCTTTCCGCGATCAAGCGCTGCATTGCGCGGCATCCGTCGCCGTCGCGGCCGAGCATGAGCAGCATCATCCCATGCGACACCGCGAACCGCGACACCAGCCCCTCGGGCGGCGCCGTTTGCAACCGCTCGAAGGTCTTCACGTCCCAGCTCACCGCGCCCTCCGGCGCGCGCGCCTTCACGAGTTTCTTCAGCTTTTGCGGGTGGTCCTTCAGTTTCTCCTCATTGCGCTTGTTCTCGACCACGTGCTCCGGCGCCTGCGCGATCACATAGCCTCGATCATCGAAACCTTTGCGCCCCGCCCGCCCCGCGATCTGCCGAAAATCCCGCACGGCGAGCACAGCTGATTTTTTCCCGTCGTATTTCCAGAGCTGCGTGAACAGCACCGTGCGGATCGGCACGTTGATCCCCACCCCGAGCGTGTCCGTGCCGCAGATGAGTTTGAGCAGCCCCTTTTGGGCAAGCTGCTCGACAAGGATTTTGTATTTCGGCAGCAGACCCGCATGGTGCACGCCGATGCCGTGACGCAGCCAGCGCTTCACGTCCTTGCCATAGGGGCTGTTGAACTTCACGCCTTCCAGGGCCGTCGCGATCGTCGCCTTCTCCTCGCGCGTGCAGACATCAAGGCTCATGAGCGCCTGCGCCGCCTCCGCTGCGTCGCGCTGCGTGAAATGCACCAGATAGACCGGGGCGTGCCCATCCGTGAGCGCCCGGGCCACGCGCTCGGCGACCGGCGTGTCTGAATACTCAAACGTCAGCGGCACCGGCCGCGTCTCGCTCCGCACCGTCACCGCCGGCACGCCGGTTAGGCCCACCAGCTCGCGTTCGAAAAATTCCGTCGGCCCCAGCGTCGCCGACATTAGCAAAAATCGCGCGCCCGGGAGCGTCAGCAGCGGCACCTGCCACGCCGTCCCACGCTCCGCGTCCGCGTAGTAGTGAAACTCGTCCATGATCACCGCCTTCACCGCCGCCGCGCGCGGACCGCCCGCGAGCGCGATGTTGGCGAGGATCTCCGCCGTGCAGCACAGCACGGGCGCGGACAGGTTCACACTCGCATCGCCCGTCATCATGCCGACGTGGGTCGGCCCGAAGTCGCGGCACAGCGCGAGAAATTTTTCGTTCACGAGCGCCTTGATCGGGCAGGTGTAAACCGAGCGCTCCCCCGCGCACAGCGCCTTGAAATGCAGCGCCGCCGCCACAAGCGATTTCCCGGAACCCGTCGGCGTGGCGAGGATGACATTCTTCCCGTCGAACAATTCCAGGATCGCCTCCTCCTGCTCCGGGTAAAGCGCGAGCCCCTTCGCCGCCGCGACCGCGACGAATTTATCCAGCACCGCCTCGACCGTCGGCCTCCCAGCCAACGGCGCGAGCGGAGCGGTGTGCGGCGTCATTGGAGCACAACGCCGATTACCCGGCCGCGACACAAGCTTGGGCCACCGGCATCCGGTCCGCGGCGATGCCCGCCGACGCCATCATCCGTTACCCCGGAAAGTTTTTCTGGGTTGACCCACTCGCGGGCTCGCCTAACCACGCAGCGATGTTCCCCCGCCCTTCCGCCGCCCTCGCGGCGGCTCTCGCCCTCACCGCCGTTGCGTTCGCGGTTGACTCCCAATCGGAACGCGGCCGCGCCGCGTTTCAGATCAACTGCGCCGCCTGCCACCAACCCACCGGCGAAGGGATCCGCGGCATTTTTCCGCCGCTCGCCCATTCGGACTATCTGATGGCCGACAAGGCGCGCAGCATTCGCATCGCCCTCCAGGGCACCAGCGGACCGATCACCGTCAATGGCCTCGAATACCAAGGCGTCATGCCCCCGCTTCCCGGGCTCGATGATCAAAAAATCGCCGACATCCTGACTTTCGTGCGCGGCTCCTGGAGCAACACCGGCGACGCGGTCACGCCCGCTGAGGTGTCGGACGTCCGCACCGCGCTCGCGGCCTCGGATCCAAACCAGACCGATCCCTTCGCGCCTCTGCCTCAGCCTCCCGCCGGCTTCAAAATCCGCGAAGTCGTGAGACTTCCCGCCCACGGGGTCCGCCTCGCCACCATGCCGGGCGTCAACTGGATCTTCGTCCTCAACCCCACCGGCGATCTCTACCGCCTCGAGCCGGACACCGGCAACCTCGCGCGCGTCCTCGCCGCGAAGGACTACGCCGAACTCGCCGTCGGCGGCCTCGATGCCCTCGGTCTCACGATCGATTCGAGGCAGCGCCTCTACCTCGTCACCAACCAGCGCGTCACCGAAACCCCCTGGCACACCAACCGGGTCACGATTTTCCGTTCCGCGCCGCTCGACGCCACGGGCGTGCCGGCGAATTTCAAAGCGTGGGTTCGCACCAGTTATCCCTGGGGCAACAGCTACTACAACCACGGCGTCGGCCACATCGCCGAGGGTCCGGACGGCATGATCTACGTGAGCAGCGGCGCCCGCACCGACGGTGGCGAAATCGACGGCGGCGTCTTTCGCCATGAAACCATTTACTGGAAAGGCGGCGAAACCGATTACACCGCGGGGATCTGGCGGCTCGATCCCAGCAAGGACACGCCCGGCCTCGAGATGTTTGCCCGCGGCATCCGCAATGCATGGAGCTTCGCGTGGAACGAGCGCGGCGAACTTTTCAGCGCCAGCAACGGCCCGGACGCCGACCAGCCCGAGGAACTCGACTTCGTCGAACGCGGCAAACACTACGGTTTCCCCTACCAGTTCGGCGACCGCCCTGAAACGGAAAAGCCCTACCCCTACACGCCTGATGCGCCACCCGGCCTGACGTTCGTCCACGCGATTCGCAACGTCGGCCCCGCCGCCGGTGGCTCGGCCACGAAACCGATCGCTACCTTCCACCCGCACTCCTCACCCGCCGGGATGATTTTTTGCGGTGCCGACTGGCCCGCGGCGCTCCGCGGAAAATTGCTGCTCGGGCGCTTCGGCAACATGATCAAGTCGCCCGATGTCGGTTACGACGTGCTGGCCCTTGATCTCACGCGCAACGCCGCCGGAGTCTATGAGGCGCGCACGGAGGTCTTTCTCGCCCCGCTCGCCCGCCCGCTTGATCTGCTGCCCATCGGGAAAAAACTCTACATCCTCGAATACTCGCGCCCCATCGGCACCATGACCGGCCGATCCCTCAGCCCCGGCCGAGTCCTCGAACTGAGTTGGTGACGGCGGCGTTGCGCGCGCGCAACCTGACTCCGCCCGCAGCGGCGAAACGGGCGAAAGTTATTTCGCCGCCAGCGCGGCCTCGATCGCCTTGAGGACCGCGGGCGAATCCGGCGCCGCGCCGGAGTCGAACCGCTGCAAAATCCGGCCGTCGCGACCGAGGAGAAACTTGTTGAAGTTCCACTTGATGTTGCCGGGAAACGGCGAGTCCGGGCCCGCGAGCGCCGCATAGAGCGGATGGCGTTTCGCGCCGTTAACCTCGACCTTGTCGAAGAGCGGAAACGTGACGTGAAAGGTGGTGGAACAGAATTTCTTGATCTCGGCGTTCGTGCCGGGTTCCTGCGCGCCGAACTGGTTGCACGGAAAGCCGAGCACCGTGAGCCCCTGCGCCTGATATTTTGCGAAGACGGCTTGGAGCCCTTCGTATTGCGGAGTGTAACCGCACTCGGAGGCGACATTCACGACGAGGAGCACCCGGCCCTTGAACGGCGCGAGCGTGGTGGCCTGCCCGTCGATGTCCTTGACGGCGACTTCGTAGATCGACTCGGCCCGTGCCATGATCAGCGAAAACAGGAGGAGCGCGGCTAGGCGGGGAAATTTTCTCATGGCGCAGGTTGGGACCGCGCGCGCTGCCCGCCAATCCTAATTCAACCGGAAGCCCAGCGCCTCCAGTTCGTTCAGGTTGAACGGCGCGGACTCCAGCACCTCCTGCAGCTTGGCCAGCACCTCGGCCATCGAAGGCGCATCGCACATCGCGGCACCATCGTCGCTATCGTGGAGATGCACGGCCCACGAGTTGGCCGCGCCGCTGGCGTTCACCTGAAAGGCGGAACCGTGCAGATAATTCCCCGGCAGGCCGGGGTGTGGGCCGGTCCCGGGCACCAGGAAAAGCGTGTGCATCGGATCGTGCGCGATTTCGCCGCCATGCTTGGCCCGGTGGTGCGCGACCCGGCCGGCCACCGTCAACCGGTAACTCTCCGCCCTCGCGCGATAGGCCGCGGGCAGCGACTGCACGTAACGGTCAAAGATCTGGGCGTTGGTCTCCAAGGCCTCGGGCGCGATCTGCCCGGCGATGAGCGCCGCGAGATTGTTGGCCTGGAAATGCGGCAGCTTGGTCAGCGAACGGGCCGTAACGTGCCCCGTCTTGTGGTCCGCGTCCGGGTAGGCCTGATGCGAGGCGTAGAGCCGCTTGATCGCATCCTGATAGGATGGAGTGACGGGCACGGCCCCGACTGGGCTGTGCTCAATCATATCAAGGACGGTCTGGTCGAAATGGGCGTTGGGGTCTTGAGGCATTGCGTTGATTCAATAGGAGTCGCGCCGGCCAACACGAGATTCATCTCACCTCATCGCGCGCCGGTCCCCCGGCGGAGCCAAAAAAACAGCACAGCGATAAAGCTGTGCTGTCGGTCACAAGGCCGGACGAATCGGCCGGCAAGCAAGGGAGGCTTATCGGCCGCTCTTCTTTTGCTTGGCGCTTCTTGCGGGCGCTTTCTTGGTCTGTTTTTTGGAATTCTGTGATTTGGCCATTTGTATTCTCCTTGGGTTGTGCCGTCGTGAACTAGCGGGGAAGCTCAGGTCAGGACAACGGCATCCTAGCGTGTTGATGATTTCAGAATCCCCAATTACACCTGTGTGTGTGATCCGTCTTCCCCAACACGCAAGGGGCAAAACATCCCGCCGGAAAATCACGCACCCGCCTCGCCGACCGCTCGCCCAGTTCGAAGCTTGAGCTTCGGGGCTGAGTTTCATATTTTCGCGGGTGCCTTTTATTTCGCGTGAAGTCCGTCCGGGTTCGCAGCCTCGTGAGGTGCTGAACGAGCACGGCGTGCTCGAGTCCGTGCCGTCCGGCTGGGAGCTGCTCCCGCCCGGCGATCCGGCGCTAAGCCGGCGCATCAAGCAGGACGGCCCGTCCTGGTCCATGGCGGAGATGAAGGGCCGGAAACGTTTCTCGCGCGGGATTTGGGCGCCCGCGGACCGCCTCGCCGCGCTCCGCGCTGAACTGCTCCTCGAGCGCCAGGCTCCGTCCCACCAGCAGAAACTCGACCGCGACCGCCAGCGACGCGCCGTCGCCCAGGAAATCTACGCGGGCGATTTTCGCCGCGCGGTCTTTCAGTTTCTCGATTTTCACCGCCGCTACCGCCGCGAAGCCGATGTCCTCGCCGGCCTGATCGCCGCGCACGCCGTGCCGGTGGGCAGCGGCACCGTCGCCCGCACCCGGCGGATTCCCCTCGAGCAGCGCGCCAGCGCGGCGACGGTCGCGTGGCTCCGCCATCAGACGACCGACTACGACCGCATGACGATTGCGCCCGAGCAGGGCCGGCGCCACGAGGTGCGCCATGAGCTGGCGCAGCGTTCCCTGCAGCTCCTCCTCCACTACCGGCAGGGGCAGGCGGTCGATTCCGTTCGCTGCCCGTTGCAACGCGCCCTGCGCAGAGCCCGGGTCGAGGAAGTGGTCGAGGATCAGCCTCCGCTCTTTTGATTCCGCCGGCGCGCCCTGCCGCCGCCGCTTTTTTTTGCCCATGATCAAAACCATTCTCACCCATCCCGGCGGCGCGCATAAGGACGAGTTTCTCGCCTGCAGCGTGCTGCTCGCCCTGCATGCCGTGCCGATCGTTCGCCGCGAGCCCACCCCTGAAGAGCTCGCCACTCCCACCGTGGCCGTGCTCGACGTCGGTCATCGCCACGAACCCGCGCGCCATAACTTTGATCATCACCAGTTGCCGAGGGATCATCCGCCCACCTGTTCGCTCTCGCTCGTGCTGCAACATCTCGGGCTCTACGCGGACGCGCGCCAGTTTTGCGAGTGGCTGGAACCCGCCGAGTGGTTCGATTGCCGCGGCCCGTTTGCGACGGCGCAGTGGCTTGGCGTCGACCGGGAAATTTTGAATCAGCTCAGCTCACCCATCGACGCCACCCTGCTCCGGCGCTTCGCGCTGGCGACGCGACTGGAGCCGGGCGAACCGCTCTGGGAGGTCATGCGGATGATGGGCACGGATCTGCTCGACGATGTGAAGACGCTGCGTGCCCGGCTCGATGTCCTCGGCCAGCAGGCTGAATTCTGGGAGCTCAATCTTGCCGGCGGTCCGGCGCCGATTCTGTTTCTGCCGCGCACCGATCCGCTGCCCGAGGATCCTTCCGTGGGGATGGATCGCTTCATCGCGAGTCGCGGTTTGAGTGATCAAGTGGTCGGTCTCGTCTACCCCGACCGCCGCAGCGCGGGCTACGGCCTCTCCCGTTTCCGGGATAACGCCCGGCTCGATTTCACGCGCCTCGCCGGTCACCCCGCCGTGCACTTCGCGCATGCGCGCGGTTTCGTCGCCAAGACCTCCGCCACGGACATCGGCGTGTTGAAGAAATTGCTCATCACGGCCGGGACTCCCACCGCCTGAACCGGGGCGGCCGCGCCCGCCGTTCTCTGTCATCCGTCACTGGTCCGCTGTTTTCTGTTTGCCCTCGCCCCGCACCTCGCGTTTTCCCTTTCCGGCAACAGGGGTGCTCGTGGCCTGGTTGCCCGGTCGTTTTTCGCCACCATGTCCCTCATTCCTTTTTCCAGTCAGCTTATCGCCGACGTCGGCATCTCCCTCGGCGACGAAGGCAAGGGGCGGCTCATCCCCGAGGTCGCCGATGAACTCCGGGGCACCCGCGCCGCCGTCTCTGTCGTGCTCAAGGTCAACGGTGGCGCCAACTCCGGCCACACCGCCGGCGGCATCAAGCTCAACCTCCTGCCCGCCGGGGTCGTCGTGCGCGACGCCCGGCACCTTTGCATCGGAAGTGGCGTCGTGGCCGATCCGCGGAAAATCTGGTGGGAGGCACTCCCGCTCGAGCAGAAAGGCTACGCCGTCTTTTCCCGCCTGCTGATCGACGAGCACACGATGTTCTCGGATCTCACCCATCGCCTCCTCGATCTCGCCGGGGAAGACTACCGCGTGAAAATCCTCGGCGAGGAGCCGCGCGGCTCGACGGGCCGCGGCATCACGCCCGCCTACGGCGAGGAGACGGCCCTGTGGCAGATCTATTTCTCCGCGTTTCACGCCTCCCGCGAAGCCTTCGCCCATAAGCTGGCCCAACGCGCGGACCGCGCCGTGCGCACCATCCAGCACGTCTATCGCACGAGCGCGGCGACGTGGCACGCCTTCTTCGACACGCTCACCGCCGCCGAACAGCGGGCCAACGCCGAGAGCATCGAGCTGGGCGTGTTCACGAAAGACGAATTCGATTTCACCCGCTTCCGCGGCCCCACGCCTTTCACGCTGAACCTCGACGCGCTCACCGACTCCTACTGGGCGGCCGGCACCGCGCTCGCGAAAAACATCGGCGAGGTCCGCGAACTGGTCCTCCGGGAACTGCGCGCGGGCCGGACGATCATCGGCGAGTTCGGCCAGGCTTACTGGCTCGACAAGCGTCACGGTTTCTTGCCCAACGTCACCGCCTCGCACACCTACACGCCCGAATTTTTCGAAAGCGCCGGAATTCCCGTGCAGCGCATCCACACCTTTGGCGTCGCCAAAGCCTACGACACCAAGGTCGGCACCCACACTTTCCTCACGCAGATGGACGCCACCCATCCGCTCGCCGTGAAGTTAAAAAAAATCGAGTTCGGCACCAGCACCGGCCGCCAGCGGATGGTCGGATGGTTTGACGCCGTGGAGAAAGGCGACGCGCTCCGCTACGGCGGTTTTCAAGACGTCATGATCAACAAGTCCGACGCTCTCACGCACTCCGGCGAGTGGCAGGGCGAACTGCTCATCTGCACCTCCTATCAGGACCACGCCGGGAAAATCTATCAGCACGTCCCGCGCAACGAAGCCGTCCGCAAAACCCTGCAGCCCGTTTACACGCGCCACGCGGGTTGGGCCGAGGACATCTCGAAAATTCGCTGCTTCGTCGATCTCCCGAAAAACGCGCAACGCTACGTCGCCGCGATGATGAAGACCACCCTCGACGTCGCCTACGCCGGCGAGTCGTGGCCCGCCGCCGAAAAACTTCCCAATCTCCGCTACCTCGGCGTCGGTCCCGATCCGTCCCAGATCATCAAGGACGTCCCCGCGACCGCCGAGCTCGTGAAGCTGGATTGAGGTTGGCGGTTTGCGGTCGGGCAGGTCTGTGACCTGCCCTTTCATATTTTGAGGATTCGAAGGTGGATCAACGTTCCGCCCGTGCCTCAGCGCCCCCGACCGTCCCCGCCTCTTCGCTCCGGTTCCGGCGGATTCGCCCGCACCGTCGCGAGGATCTCCGGCCACGCCGCGTCGCTCTTGATTTTCGCAAACGCCGGCTCCGCCTCCGCCCGCGGTGCATCCGCAAATCCCGCCGCGGTCGCCTGCTTCAACGCCTCGATCGCACGCTTCCGGTCGCCGGCCATCGCCCGCGCCCGCGCCAGATCGTAGAGCGTCCGCGCTTGGCCCGGCCGAAACTCAACGAGCATCTCAAGCAACGCCGCCGCGTCCGCGTAGTCGCCCTGCTCGAACATCGCCCGCGTCGCGTCCCGACGAGGCAAAACCACCGATGACGCGCCGGGTCATTTGCCGTTCCGGCGAGTCCTCCGGCGCCGCCGCTTTCTGCCGCAGCTCAGCCGTCACCTTGCGCAGGCGCGCCGCGGAGCCGCCGCCGGCCAGGTCGCCCAGCTCGACCAACAAATCGTCCTCGCGCCGCTGGCGCGCCCGCTCCTCTTTCAGCGCCTCTTTCACTTCGCGCGACGCGCCGAGTTCCTAGGCCGTTTGCTGAAGCTCCGCCATCTCCACCAGCCCCTTGAAATCCGCCACCAGCGACTTCACCGCCCGCCACCGCGCCAAGCCCACCGGTGCCGGAACCGCGGCGACTCGCGTCGACCACATCTCCTGCACCATCGCTTCGTCCTTCGCTCGCGTGCCCGCGCGAATGGCCTGCAACTCCAGCCAGGCCACCGCCTCGGTCAGCAGTGCCACCGACGCCCACTCGTGGCCGCCGGGAAAGACCACGATGCGATGCGCCGCCTTGCGCTCTTCCAGCTCCGCATCGAGCCGTCGTAGTTCGCCATGGTTGAAATCCTCCGTCCCCGCGGTGCCAAAGAATGCAAACGGCACTTTCCCCGGAATCCCGCCCTCACTCGACGGAAATCCCGCGCTGCACGCGATCACCCCTTTGGCCAATCCCCCGAGGGCGACTTGCATGGCCACCCGCGCCCCACCCGACAATCCCGCCGTGTAAACCCGCCGCCCATCGATCGCCAGGTGCGACTCCACATCGCGCACCATCGCCTGAATCGCGGCGGCATTGGCCGTCCACGGACCGTTGCGCGAATTGTTCGAGCCCGCGACAATGTAGCCAAATTTCTCCGCCGCCGCCTGCAACCGCTCCACCGGCACCCGTCCGCGCACGCCCGGATCGAAACAAAAAATCACCGGCCACTTCCGCGCCGGCGCATAGCTGGCCGGCACGTAGAGCGCGTAGGTCTGGGTCGGGTCGGCCGCACACGCGACTTTCTCCAGAAGCCGGCCGGTGAGACCGGTGGAATCGGCGAACGCGGCCGGAGCCAGCACCACCATGGCTAAAATTCCGGTGGCAACCCGCATGAGAAACGCCGTCCGCGCGTTAGCTCCGCAGCGGGGCCGAAGCCAGCCGCGCCATCACTTCGCCCAAGAGGTAAATCGAGCCGGTCACCACGATCACGTCATCCGGCCCGCCGGCGCTGCACGAATCGCGAAACGAAAAAAGCTCCTCGACCGTCGTCCGCACCTTGCGCCCGCCGAACGCCGCCGGCACCAGCGCCTCCAGCTCATCGTGAGTGCAAGCGCGCGGCTGGTTCGGCACAGTCAGATGCACTTCACCCGCGTGCCGGCAGATCGCCTCGACGAGCGGTCGCGCCCGCGCCGCACCGAGGATGCCCGTGATGACGACCGGTGCGCGGCCGGTTTCGGCGACGAGCTGCTTCAGGCTCGTGTCGAGCACCTGCGCCGCCTCGGGGTTATGCGCCGCATCCAGAATCACCAGCCGGCCACCGACCCGCACGCGCTGCCAGCGCCCCGGCCAGTCGACCTGGCGCAGCGCCCGCGAAATTCCGCTGTCCGTGATTTTCCACCGCGCCAGCAGCGTGCGGGCGGCGAGCGTGGCGGTCGCGGCATTCCACCGCTGGTGGTCGCCCTCGAGATTCGTCGCCGGATAGCGCGAGAGATCGCTCCCGTAAACATCGGTCACCGACGTCAGCGGCGCATCCCGCGTCTTCGCGACTTCCCGGATCACCCGGTCCGCTGCCGGTGGCACGCGCCCCAGCACGACATGGCGACCCAGCTTGATGATGCCTGCTTTCTCGGCCGCAATTTTTTCGATCGTCTCACCGAGCAGTTCACAATGATCGAGCCCGATGGAGGTGATGACGGTGAGCTCAGGGGTGACGATGTTCGTCGCGTCGAGCCGACCACCGAGTCCGGTTTCAAGGACCGCGATGTCACAGCGCTTGCGCGTAAACTCCAAGAACGCCATCGCCGTCATGAACTCAAAAAAACTCGGGCGATCGTCCGGATTGGCCGCCGCGACTTTTCCCGCGACCGGCCGCAGCTCGCGGGTGTAGGCGATGATCTCCTCGGCCGTGAGGGGACGCCGCGCGACCTGCACCCGCTCTCCGAGATTCACGAGGTGCGGGGAAGTATAAAGTCCGGTGCGCCAGCCCGCCAGGCGGAGAATGGCGTCGAGCATGGCCGAGACGGAGCCCTTGCCATTCGTGCCCGCGACATGGATGACTGGCACCTTGCGCTCCAGATTGCCGAGCGCCGCCGCGAACGGTTTCATCCGGTCGAGACCGAATTTCGGCCCCGACGGTTTCAGGCCGAAGAGGTAATCTCTCACCGCCGCGTATTCGGCTTGATCGTTGTTGGCCATGGCGGGACGCCGCCGGGCTCAGGTTTTTGCCGCGGCGGACGGCACGGTCTTCTTTTTGGTGTGCAGCGCCTGCAACAGGTCGCGCAGCCGCTCCCGCAATTCCAGCCGGCTCACGATCTGGTCGATGAGTCCGTGCTTCAACAAGAACTCCGCGGTCTGAAAGCCCGCCGGCAGCGTTTGCTTCGTCGTGTCCTTGATGACGCGGGCGCCCGCAAAACCGATCAGCGCCCCCGGTTCGGCGAGGATCACATCGCCCAGTGTCGCGAAGCTCGCCGTCACCCCGCCCATCGTCGGGTGGGTCAGCACGGAGATGAACGGCTGCCGCGCCTGCGCGAGCCGGCCGAGGGCGGCGCTGGTCTTCGCCATCTGCATCAGCGAGTAAATGCCTTCCTGCATCCGCGCGCCACCGGAGGCGCTAAAGATGACGCACGGGATTTTTTTCGTCGTGGCCGCCTCGATCGCCCGGGTGATTTTTTCGCCCGCCGCCGCGCCCATCGCGCCGCCGCAGAAGCGGAAATCCATCACCGCCACCGAGACTTCGATGTCGTGGATTTTTCCGGTGCCGCACACGACTGCCTCGGGCAGTCCGCTATCCTTCTCGTAGCGCTTGAGGCGCGCGGGATAGGTTTGCGAGTCGACGAATTTCAGCGGGTCGCTCGATTTTACCGTGGAGTCGACTTCGACAAACGTGCCCTCGTCGAAAAGTTTCGCGATCCGGGCCCGCGCGCTGATGGGGAAATGGTGGCCGCTCTTCGGGACGACCATCTGGTTATCCTCGATCTCCTTGTTAAACAGGATTTCGCCGTTCAGCGGGTCTTTGGTATAGACGCCCTTCGGGATATCCTTCTTGCGGGTTTTGCGGACGGTGTAAGTGGGTTTGTCGAAATGCATGGGAGAATTTCAGCCGTGGCCAAAGGTGATCACGTCCAGATTCAAGCCACCCGCCCGCCGCAGGGTGCGGGCGCAGCTGTTGAGGGTCGAACCGGTGGTGAAAACGTCATCAACCAGGATGTAATGGAGGTCGGGATTAATGGCGGCGCCCCGGGCGAGTGCAAAGGCATTTTTCAGATTCGCCATTCGTGTGCGACGGTCGAAGGCGGTCTGCGTGGCCGTGTCCGCCACCCGTCGCAGCAGTGGCTCGATCCGCGCCGCCCCGCCCACGGCGCGCGCGAGGGCGGTGGCGAGCAGCGCCGCCTGGTTGAACCCACGCTCGCGCAGTTTGCGGGGATGCAACGGCAGCGGCACCAGCACCGCGCCGCGCGCCAGCTCCAGCACATGCGGCGCGCGCCGGAAAATCTCCTCCATGTCCGCCAGCACGTGGAGGCCGCGGTGATATTTCAACTCGATCACCAGCGAACGCGCCGGGCCGCGAAACAGCACCGCGGTGCGGCCCGCCCGAAACGCCGGGTCCAGCCCCGCGCAATGCTGGCACCTCTGCTCGCCCTCCGCCGCACCGTAAAACGGATGGCCACAGGTCGTGCAGTGCGGCGGCCGCACGAAATCCAATTGGGCCACACAGCGCGCGCACAGGTGGCGGAACCCGGTCGGCTCGCGCGCCTCCGTCGCCACGAGGCCGCGACAATGCACGCACACCGGCGGGAACACGACGTCGCCCAAGCCGCGCCCGATTTGCCTCAGCCCCGCGTTCATGTCACGCGTAGAAGACCTTCTCCAAAAAAAGCCCGTGCGGCGGCGCGGTCTTCACCAGCGCGGTCCGCTCGCGCGAGCCGAGGATTTCCTTCACGCGCGCCGGCGTCAGCCGCCCCTCCCCCACCGCGACCAGCGCGCCGACCAGACTGCGCACCATCTTATAGAGAAATCCCTCCGCCTCCACCGTGATGCGCACGCTGCGTCCGCGCCGCCTGATCTCGAGCCGCCGCAGATTCCGGACCGTGTCCTCGCGCACCGTGCCATTGAGCGCCGTGAATGCCCGGAAATCATGCCGTCCCCGCAGCGCCACCGCCGCCGCCTCCATCGCGGCCAGATCGAGCGGATTGAATATCTGCCAGCAAAACGGCCGCGCGAACGGATCCGCGTCACCGAGCTGGAGCCGGTAAACGTAGCGCTTGTTCGTCGCCTGAAACCGCGCATGAAAATCCGCGGCAACCGCCCGCACACTCTTCACCTGGATCGCCGCCGGCAGGCCGCCGCGCAACGCCGCCAGCAGTTTGCCGGTGGCGTGGCGCCACTCCGCGTCGAAATGAAACACCTGCCCGGTGGCGTGCACGCCCGCGTCCGTCCGGCCGCTCCCGTGGATGCGCACCGGCTCGCCGAAAATCTGCGCGAGCCGCGCCTCGATCACGTCCTGAATCGCCCGGCCGCGCGCCTGGCTCTGCCAGCCGTCGAACGCCGTGCCATCGTAGGCGCACACGCATTTCCACCGCGGCCCGCTCACGGTTGCTCCTCCTCGGTGGGCGGAAAGACCTGGTTCAGGTAATCCTGCAAGATCAGCGTCGCCGCGCGCGAGTCGATGATCCCGCTCGCCCGCACCTCGCGTCGCTTCGACTTGGCGATGCTCGACTCCGCCTCATAGCTCGTGAGGCGCTCGTCCACGAGATGCACCGGCAACCCGAGCTCCGCCCGCAGCTTGGCGGCAAACACCTCGGCCTCCTTCGCCTTCGGGCCCGCGGTGTCGTCCATGTTGAGCGGATGCCCGAGCACAAGCTCATCCGCCCGACGCTCCCGAATGACCGTGAGTAGCGCGGCCTGGCGCTCGCCGGCGTCCGCCTGCGTGAGTGCGGGCAGCGGCGTGCCCACGCCGAGTTCGTCGCCGAACGCGAGCCCGATGCGGCGCGTGCCCAAATCGATGCCGATGTAACGCATCCCGCGATTCCGGCGACGCCGGGGCGCAGGCGCAAATTCATTTGCGACGCGACCCCGGCGGCACTCAGGTTGACGCTGATGCCCGCGCCCCTGCCCAACCTCTCACCCGCCGAACTGGCGCGCTACCGCCGGCACATTCTGCTCGGCGAGCTCGGCGTCGACGGCCAGCGCCAGCTCGCCGCGGCGCGCGTGCTGGTGATCGGCGCCGGCGGACTCGGCAGCCCTGCGGCACTCTATCTCGCCGCCGCCGGGGTCGGCACCCTCGGGATGGCGGATTTCGATCTCGTCGTCCCACACAATCTCCAACGCCAGTTGCTGCACGACGACACCTCGGTCGGCGAAACGAAAGTCACCTCCGCCGCGCGCCGGCTGCGCGCCACCAACCCGTTCATCCGGGTCGTCGAGCATCCCGACGGCATCACCCCCGCCAACGCCCTCGCGCTCTTCGCTGGCTACGACGTGATCGTTGACGGCACGGATAATTTTTCCGCGCGCTATCTGAACAACGACGCCGCGTTCTTCACCCACCGCCCGCTGGTTTACGGCAGTGTGTTCAAATTCGAAGGCCAGGTCGCCGTCTTCGATCCCGCGCGCGGCGCCCCGTGTTACCGCTGCCTGTTTCCCACGCCACCTGCGGCCGGCAGCGTGCCCGACTGTGGAGCGGCCGGCGTGCTCGGGGCGTTGTGTGGCGTCATCGGCAGTTTGCAGGCGCTCGAAACCATCAAACTCCTCACCGGCATCGGCGAGCCACTCCGCGGCCGGCTGCTCACCTACGACGCGCTGGCGCAACGCTTCCAAACCCTCGCGCTCCCGCGCGCGCCGCACTGCCCGCTCTGCGGCACGACGCCGTCGATTCGGGAAATCAGCGAGCAACACTACGCTCCAGCACTTGGCGCCCTGGCCCCCGCCGCTCCGCCCGTCACCGCTGCGGTCCCCCTTGAGCTCTCCGTGACGGACACGAAGCGCCTGCTCGACACCGCGCCCGACCGCACCCTTCTGATCGACGTGCGGGAGGCTTACGAACTCGCCATCTGCGGCGTCGCCGCTGCCCGGCACATTCCCATGCGGGAGATTCCAGAGCAGGCGGACGCGCTGCCGCGCGACAAACACTTGCTCGTGCTCTGCCACACTGGTCTCCGCAGTTTGCGCGTGACGGAGTTTTTGCGGGCCCGGGGCCACCCCGCCGTGAGCAATGTCGCCGGCGGGATCGCCGCGTGGGCCGACCAGATCGAGCCCGCCATGAGCCGGTATTGAGCGCTAGTATCCCGTAACAGCTATAATTTCGGGTAGAGTCGGAGGAGCTTGATCCGAGCGTCGTCGGTGGTGAAGCGCCAGTGGATGGGAGCGCCGCGGGTGTTGCGGTGTTTCAGCCACGCCGAGACTTCACGGCGCATGGAGCCGAGGTC
>SIBG01000031.1 GCA_009695305.1 Opitutus sp.
GCAGGCTCCAAGCAGCCTGCCTGTCGCCTCCTTCATCCGCTGTTTCACCCACTTCACTCCTCGGCTTCCCAGCACACGTAGTTCGATCATCTTGAGCTTGGTGTAAGATTCCCGATTGCCCGGGTCAGGATGTCTATGGGTCTGTCTGCACGAGTCAAACGGCACCCTTGACACCCCCCGCCCCGTCGGGCACCTCTGACCCTCTTTTTCTTCAAAAGTCATGCAACCTACATTCCGCCCACACCGCAAGAAACGCGCCCGCAAGATCGGTTATCGCGCCCGTATGGCCACCCCTGGCGGACGCAAAGTCATCCGCGCCCGTCGCCTCAAGGGCCGGAAGCGCTTGACGGTCGTCTGATTGAAACGACTGCCAGGCTGAAAAGCTGAGAGGCTGATTCATTGGCCGGCGACTGCATGGCAGTTCGTTTCAGCCCTTCGGTTTTTCAGTTTTTCAGCCTTTTATCAGCCATGCGCTTCCGCCCTGAGCAGCACCTCCGCCGCCAGAGCGACATCCGCGCCGTTCGCGAACAAGGTCGCCGCGTGGATTGCCGCGCCTTCACTTTGCTGTGGCTGCGCCGCCCCGCGACCGGCGCGAACTCCCGCGTCTGCGTCGTGGCCTCAACCTCCGCCGTCGGTCCAGCCGTCCAGCGCAACCGCGCCAAGCGCCGCCTCCGCGAAGTCTTCCGCCACCACCAACATCTCGTGCCCGCCGGCTGCGACCTCATGCTCATCGCCCGCGCCGCCGCGACCCGCTGGCCGCTCGCCGAGCTGGAAAAAAAATTCACCGACGCCTGCGGACAAATCCAGCCCGCCAGTCCACCGCAAGCCCCATGAGCCTGAGCCGGCACCTCCGCAATCTCCTCTCCTCCGCCGCGCGCCTGCCCGGACGGGCGCTGCTCGCGGTCATCTGGCTTTACCAGCGCACGTTGTCGCCCGCGCTGCCGGCCCTGTTCGGCCCGGCCTGCGGCTGCCGCTTTTCGCCGACCTGTTCGCACTACGCCGCCGAAGCGGTCCGCACGCACGGCGCGCTCGCCGGCGGGTGGCTCGCCGGCCGCCGGCTCGTGAAATGCACTCCGCTGCATCCCGGCGGTTTCGATCCGGTGCCACCCCCCCACCGCCCGGCGCCCCGCTGCTCACGCGTTGCGGCCTGACCTCTCGGCAAATTTTTCATGGACAAAAAGAATACTTTCATCGGCGTGCTGCTACTCGTCGCGGCCTTCGCCCTGGTTTACCTCGGACCCAAGCCCGAGCGACCCGCCGCCATCGCGCCAGCACCGGTCACGACCGCCGCCTCGTCATCGGCGATGACCGCGCCCGGCGCGCCGGCCAGCACCGCCTCCGCCCCCGGCCCGCTCGCCAACCCTTCCTTCGCGGCGGCCGTGAAGGACGCGGCCGCCGCGACCGTCACCACGCTCGCCAACGATTTTGTCGAAGTGCGCTTCTCTGATTTTGGCGGGGCGATCCGCGAGGTCGCGTTGAAAAAATATCCCACCGAACTCGGGTCCGCCACCCCGTATGCGTTCAATGCCCTGCACGCCGACCCGATGCTCGCGTTGGTCGACTACCCGGGGCTCGACCGCACCGTGCGATACGAACGCGTGACCCAGTCCGCCACCGCCGTCGTTTACCGCGCCGTGCTCGACGGCCGGCTGGAGGTCACGCGCCGCTTCACGCTCGCCCCGAGCACCGGCGAGACCACCGATCCCTACCAGCTCCGGCACGAGACGACCTTCCGCAACCTCACCGCTGAAACGGCCACGCTTCCCCGCGTCGCCCTCAGCCTCGGCACCGCCGCCCCGACCAGCGCGCACGACCTCGGCATTCAGCTCACCGCCGGCTCCTCGAATGGCAAGGATCAGACCTTCACGGCGCGGGGGCAACTTGAGGCCAGCACCGGCTTTCTCGGCATGGGCGCCAGCGAATTGAAACCGGTGATCGCCCAGGGTGGCGCCATCGCCTGGAGCGCCGTCGGCAACCAGTTTTTCACCACCATCCTCACGCCCGACGAGCCCGGCTCCGGCCTCATCACGCGCCGCGTGAAACTCTTCTCGGCGCTGCCCGACGAGGATCACAACGCCTACGGCCTCACCGCCGCCACGCAGTTCGACCTCAAACCCCTCGCGGCCCACGGCGAAACGAAGCTCGCGCTGAGTTTCTACGTCGGCCCGAAGGAATACCGCCGCCTCGCAAACACCAACGTATTCAAGGCCGATCAGGACAAGGTCATGCAGTATGGCTTCTGGAAATTCTTCAGCCAGCTGCTCATCACCCTCATGACGTGGATGCACGGCTTCGCCCCCAACTGGGGCGTCGCGATCGTGCTCATGACGCTCACGCTCAAGGTCGTCTTCCTGCCGCTCACGCTCAAGGCGTCGCGCTCGATGAAGCGCATGGCGAAATTGCAACCGCTCATGACGGTGATCCGCGAAAAATTTAAGGACAACCCCCAGAAGCAGCAGGCCGCGATGATGGAGCTCTACAAGGAGCACAAGGTGAACCCCCTCGGCGGCTGCCTCCCGATGCTGATCCCGTTCCCTTTTTTCATCGGCTTCTTCTCCATGCTCCAGAGCACGGCCGAGCTCCGCTTCGCTCCGTTCCTCTGGGCGTCCGATCTCGCCGCCCCCGACACCGTTGGCCACTTGCTCGGCCTGCCGATCAATATTTTCCCCATTCTCCTGACCGCGATCACCTTTGTGCAGATGCGTCTGACGCCAACGCCCACCATGGATAACGCGCAGGCCAAGATGATGCAGTTCATGCCGCTGGTCTTTCTCTTCATCTACTACACTTTTCCCTCCGCCATTTCGGTTTACTCGATCGCCAACGGCACTTTCACCATCATCCAGCAGGTCGTCATCAACCGCATGAAGGACGACGGCGATCCCTCCAACGCGCCCATCACCGTTCCCGCCGGCGGCAAGCCGATCAAGAACGTCACGCCGCGGAAAAAGGGCTGAAGGACTGAACGGCTGGATGGCTGAAACCAAACCGCCCTCGCCCGCCTTCATCTTTCCGTCAGCGCTTCAGCCTTTCAGTCTTTCCCACCCATGGCCGGCCATAACAAGTGGTCCAAAGTCAAACGCGGCAAGGCCATCACCGATGGCCGCCGCAGCAAGATTTTCTCCAGCCTCTCGCGTGACATCACCCTCGCCGCGAAAGCCGGCGGAGGCGATCCCGCCGGCAACGCCCGCCTCCGCACCTTCGTCCTGAAGGCCCGCGATGCCAACATGCCGGCCGAAAACGTCGACCGCGCCATCAAGAAAGGCACCGGCGAACTTCCCGGCGTCGTCTACGAAGAGATCACCTACGAAGGCTATGGGCCCGGCGGCGTCGCGTTCATCGTGCAGGCCACGACCGACAACAAGACCCGCGCGGCGAAAGACATCCGCTCCGCCTTTACCCGGCACGGCGGCAATCTCGCCAGCACGGGCGCGGTGGCGTTTCAATTTCTTCATGCCGGCCAGTTCCTCATCCCCAAGGAACAGACAACCGAGGACGCGCTCCTCGAAACCGCCCTCGAAGCCGGGGCCGACGACGTGATCGTGAGCGAACACGGCTACGAAGTGCGCTGCCAGATCCACGCCTTCGACCAGGTCGCGCACGCGCTCGAAGGCAAAAAACTCCAGCCCGCCAGCGCCGAAATCGCCTACATTCCGATCAACCCCGTCCCCGTGACCGACCTCGCCATCGCGAAGACCCTCGTGAAGCTCCACGTCATCCTCGATGAGTCTGACGACGTGCAACACGTCTTCTCGAACGAGGAAATGGACGACGCCCTCAGCGCCGCCGCGCACGAATAGGTCGGGCGTCGGCCACGTTAAAGGGATCCGCGGGAAGCCCGGCGGACTGGGGCGATGGCTCGCCCGCCCTCGAATACCCCCAAGGTGGTATGGCTGTGCCGGCGGTTCCTGCTACTCTACCTTCGACATGCACCACCATCTCCCCCGACTCGCATCCAAATTCCTTCCGACGCTCGTCGCGCTCGGGCTCGCCTTGACCGCCGCTCATAAGTTTCAGCCCAGCCGACTTCGCGACCGCCACGATATCTAGGGCGGCCGCGACGACGCCCTTCATCAGTTTGATGTTGATCGCGCCCGCCGCGCGCTCGGCCACCACGCGTCGCGCATCATCCGCGCTCGTCACGCTTTCGTCCGCTGCCACCAGCCAACCGCTCTCTTCGCCTAGGGCCCGCGCCCCGGCCAGATCGTCCTTCGCGAGCCACTGCTCGAGCAACGCCGGCACGATCTCCTGCGCCTTCAATCCTCGCACGAGTTCGCTCGCGGCGGCCCGCGACACACCTGCGTTGCCGTCGAGAATCAGTGGCGAGTCGGGCGCCACCTCGTGAATCGCATAGAGCCGCGCCTGATCGTGCGCTAAACCCCTCCCGGATCCGATCCCCCTGAAAATCGAGTTTCCTACCAACACGCCCACCGACTTGGCGCACTCGGTCGAATTTCTCCGGGCCGTGCTGGTCGCCGCGCGTTGACGTTTCTCCTGCAAGCGAAAGCGTGACCGCAAGTTGATGGCTCTCCGCGCTGCCGCGCGCCTGCCCCAACACGCGTCATAACTACTACCCGCCCTTGATTCGCGCCCGGCGCGTTGGCTTACTGACCCACCGCATGACCGACGACGTCGCCACCACGCCTGCCACCGACTCCGCGCCGCATCTCGCGCCCGGCGAGGTCGGCCTCGTGTCTCCGCACGACTTCGTTCATCCCTCGCCGTTCACCTTCAAAAGCGGTCAAACGATTCCCGGCTTTACCCTCCGCTACGAAACCTACGGCCAGCTCAACGCCACGCGCGACAACGCTATCGTCATCTGCCACGCGCTCAGTGGCGACCACCACTGCGCCGGCTGGCACTCGCCCACCGACAAGAAACCCGGTTGGTGGAACAACCTCATCGGCCCCGGCAAGGCCGTCGATACCCGCCGCTTCTTCGTCGTCAGCGCGAACGTTCTCGGCGGCTGCCAAGGCTCGACCGGCCCGTCGGCCCTCAACCCGGAAACCGGCCGGCCTTACGGCACCCTGTTTCCGTTCGTGACGATCCGCGACATGGTGCGCGCGCAAAAGCTCCTGCTCGATCATCTCGGCGTCGCCGAACTGCACGGCGTGATCGGCGGCTCGATGGGCGGGATGCAGGCGCTGCTGTTCGCGATCGAATATCCGCGCTTCACCCGCCGCGTGCTCGCGATGGCCACGACCGCGCGCGAAAGCGCGCAGGCGATCGCGTTCAACGAGGTCGGCCGCCAGGCGATCATGCAGGACCCGGCGTGGAACCGCGGCGATTATCCGCGCGAAAGCGGCCCGCGCGTCGGCCTCGCGATCGCGCGCATGATGGCGCACATCACCTACGTCTCCGATGCGAGCATGGACCGGAAATTCGGCCGCAAGAAAAAGGAAACCGCGGCAGGCGACGCCTACACCTTCGACAGCCAGTTCGAGGTCGAGAGCTACCTGCGCCACCAAGGCCAGAGCTTCATCAATCGCTTCGACGCGAACTCCTATCTCTACATCACGCGCGCGCTCGACCAGTTCGATCTCGCCCACGCCTACGGCTCACTCGAGTCCGCCTTCGCCCCGGTCGAGGCCGAAACCCTCATCGTCGGCTTCACCAGCGACTGGCTCTTCCCACCCGAACAGAACCGCGCGCTCGCGCTCGCGCTCCTCCGCGCGGGCAAACGCGCCAGCTACGCCGAACTCTCCACCGACCTCGGCCACGACTCGTTCCTCCTCGAGTCCGAGGAACTCTACACCCTCGTCCGCGGCTTCCTCGAGCGCGACGAGCTCTACACCTTCGACTACGCGATCTAAGCCATGACGACGACCTTTGCACCGGGGTGGAGCGCGTGGCCCCTAGCGCGCTGTTGTCCCGTCTCCCCCAACCAGCGCGTGGAGGACCACGCGCTCCACCCCGCCATCTCATGACCCAGCTCGTCGTCAAACGCACGGTCGACATGGAGATCATCGGAGACTGGGTGGAGCCGCACACCCGCGTGCTTGATCTCGGCTGCGGTCCGGGCGTGCTGCTCGACTACCTCGTGCAAACGAAACAAGTCTCCGCCGTCGGCGTGGATCTCGACTTCGGGCGCATCACCGCCTGCGTCCGCCGCGGTCTCGCCGCGTATCAAGGCGACATGATTGCGTTCATGCGCGCGTTTCCCGACCAGCATTTCGACCGCGTCATCTGCTCGCGCACCGTCCATGAACTCGGCGATCCCACCGCCGTCATCATGGAAGCGCTGCGGGTCGGTCGCGCGCTCACCGTGGGTTTCGTCAACCACGGCTTCTGGAAAAATCGCGTCGATATGCTCGTGCGCGGCCGGAAGCTGCGCAACGAAGTCTACAACACCGAATGGTTCGACAGCCGCCCGGCGAATCCCGTGACGATCGCCGACTTCGAGTATTTCTGTGCGGCAAAAAAAATCCGCATCGCCCGCCGTGCCCACCTCGCCGGCAACTGGCACACCCCCTGCCGCACGCTCCCCAATCTCTTCGCCGGCTACGCGCTCTACGACCTGGCGCGGTGAGGCCGCCCGGCGGCCCATCCATCAGCGTTCTTGCCAGCGCCGCTGTGATGGGAAGACTTCGCGGCAGCCTTCTCCCATGAACCTCGAGTCCTACTTCGCTCCGTTTCGCGCCAACATCATCGGGATCGATCAGGACTTCGAGTCGCCCTTCGGCCGGCAGCGCATCGTCTACGCCGACTGGACCGCGAGCGGCCGCATGTTCGGCCCGATCGAAAAAATGCTGAGCGAGGAAATCGCGCCGTTCGTCGGCAATACCCACACGGAAAGCTCCGTCACCGGCACCACGATGACACGCGCCTACCACGAGGCGCTCCACATCATCAAGGAGCACGTCCACGCCTCCGCCGACGACGCCATCATCTGCTACGGCTCCGGCATGACGGCGGTCGCGAACAAATTCCAGCGCATCCTCGGTCTGCGCGTGCATGAAAAATTCCGCGATCAGGTCACGTTGCCCGGGGCCGAACGTCCCATCGTGTTCGTCACGCACATGGAGCATCACTCCAACCAGACCTCGTGGATCGAGTCGGTCGCGGAGGTCCGCGTGATCAACGCTGACGCGGACGGTCTCATCGACCTCGCGCATCTCGCGGCGCTCCTCGACGCCTACCGCGAGCGCAAGGTCAAGATCGCCGCCATCACGAGCTGCTCCAACGTCACTGGCCTCCTCACCCCTTACCACGCGATCGCCGGTCTCATGCACCGCGCCGGCGGCCGGTGCTTCGTGGATTTCGCCGCGAGCGCGCCCTACATCGCGATCGACATGCACCCGGCCACGCGCCCCGACGAGTATCTCGACGCCATTTATTTCTCGCCGCACAAATTTCTCGGCGGCCCCGGCACCAGCGGTGTGCTCGTGTTCAACAAGAAGCTCTACACCAACCGCGTGCCCGACAACCCCGGCGGCGGCACCGTCGACTGGACCAATCCGTGGGGCGAGCACAAGTATTTCGACGACATTGAGGCGCGCGAGGACGGCGGCACCCCCGGCTTCACCCAAGCCATCCGCACCGCGCTCTGCGTCCGCCTGAAAGATGCGATGGGCGTGGAGAATATTCTTCGCCGCGAGCACGAACTCATCGATCTCGTGTGGCCCCGGCTAGTCGCGATTCCCGGTTTGCACGTGCTGGCCGATCAACACCGCGATCGCCTCGGCATCGTGTCGTTCTACATCGACGACCTTCACTTCAATCTCGCCGTCCGGCTCCTCAACGACCGCTACGGCATCCAGGTCCGCGGCGGCTGCTCCTGCGCCGGGACCTACGGCCACTATCTGCTACACGTCTCGCGGGAGAAATCGAAGTTCATCACCGACCGCATCGACGCCGGCGACAAAACCGAAAAGCCCGGCTGGATCCGCCTCTCCCTCCACCCGACGATGACTAACGAGGAGGCCGAGCGCGTGGTCGACGCGATCTCCACGCTCGCGGCCAGCCATCGCGAATGGGCGGCTGATTACATTTATCATTCGCCGACGAACGAATTCACCCATCGGAACGAAACCGGCGCCATCGGCCGCCGCGTGCACGAATGGTTCGACGAATTTGGCCAGAAGGGCGTCGTTGCGACCGAGTGGGAACCGATGGGCCTCGGCTACGAAATCTGACGCGGGTAGCGCGAGGCTTCAGCCCGCGCCGCCTCGGCCCAATCTTCAAAGGACGTCAAAAGCCGGTCCCTTGTCATTCTGAGCGCCGCGAAGAATCCAGCAGGATATTCGTCTCCGGAAAAACGCTTCGTAAATCCAATTGGATTCTTCGCTGCACTCAGAATGACAAACCTTCTTCGCCGCGCGCTCAGTTGCCGAACGCCGCCGCCTGCTTCGTCAGCTGCTTCTCGAGGCTGCCGCACACGAGCTGGCACAGCTTGAAAATCGACGGATCGGCGATCGCGTAGAACACCTGCGCGCCCTCCTTCCGCCGCGAAAGAAAATGCGCGCGGATCATCGTCTGGAGGTGCCGGGAGACGTTGGCCTGCGTGCCGCCGGTCGCCGCGACGAGTTCGCCGACGTTTTTTTCCCCCGCGAACAGCGCCTGGAGCAGCCGCAGCCGCATCGGCTCGGCGAGCACCGCGAAGCGGTGCGCGACGATGTCGAGGGCCCCCTCGCGGAGCGGAAGATGCGGTGCCATGCGTCCGACGAAATGCCCGCTTGACAACTTTGCAAGCACATACGCATATGCTCATGCAATCACTCATATGAAAATCGAAAATCTCGTCCGCGTGCTGGCCGGCTCCATGACGCTCCTGAGCGTCGCGCTGGTCCATTTCGTCAGCCCCTGGTGGCTCCTGCTCACCTGTTTCGTCGGCCTGAACCTCATCCAGTCCGCCTTTACCGGTTTCTGTCCGCCGTCGATCATCTTGACCAAGCTCGGTTGGGTGGACGACCAGGGGATCATTCACTGGGGCGGCCGGAAATCGTGAAACCCCGGTCCCTGCGCCCTCTCCGGCTGGTCGCCGTGGCCAGCGCGCTGTCGCTTGGGCTGCGCGCGGACCCGTGGACGCTCGAGCGCGCTGTCGCCACGGCGCTGGAACACAGTCCCGACACCCAGTCCGCACGGCATCGCCTCGACGCCGCGGAGTCGATGATCCAGCAGGCCAACTCCACCTGGCAGCCGCAGTTCTTCGTCACCGGCGGCTACAACGTTTCGAATAACGCGCTGCTCGGCCTCAGCCACGCGCTCTCCCAGCGGACGTTCACGGTGGCCGGCAACCTCAACCGACCCGGCTGGATCGACGACCTCAACGCCACGGGCACCGTCGCCTACAATCTCTACAGCGGCGGCCGCGCCACCGCCGGCCGCGACGCTGCTCGCGCCGGCACCCGCGCCGCTGAGCAGGATCTCGCGGCCGTCCGCCGCCAGCTCGCGACCGAAGTGGTCAAGGCGATGCTCCACCTCCGCCAAGCCCGCGAAGGCGTCACCGCCCTCGAGGCCGGCGTGAAAGTTTACGAGGCCAATGTCGCCAACTCCCGGCTGCGCTTCGCCGCCGGCCAGGTGCTCAAGGCCGACCTCCTCAGCCTTGAGGTGCAAACCGCGCAAACGCGCACGCTGCTCTCGTCCGCCCGCCACGGCGCCGCGCTCGCCGCCCGGACTTTCATTTTTATCGTCGGCCTCGATGCCAGCAACGACCCCGTCGAGCTCGCCGACCAAGATCCTGCCCTCGCCGGTCTGGTCGCGCCGGACACGGCCGATTTTTCGCAACGCCCCGAGCTCCTCGCCTTACAGGAGCGCCTCGGCGCCGCCACCGCGATGGTCGAGGCCGCCCGCGGCACGCGCCGCCCCAACGTCAACGCCTACGTCAGCGCCCAGTTCGATCAGGGCTGGCAATACGCCCGCCACGCCAACGCGCTCCAAGGCGGCGTGATGGTTGACTTCAATGTCTTCGACGGCGGCCGCACCGCCGGTCAAATCCGCCAGGCGCAGGCCCAGCTCGCCCAGGTGAAAGACCAGCTGCGCAAAACCACCCTCGGCGTCGGCCTCGAAGTTGAACGGGCCCGGCTCGCGCTCGCTGACGCGCGCGACCGGCTCACCGTCACGCAGGGGGCCGTCGCTCAGGCGGAGGAAAGCGCGGCGCTCAGTCGCGCGCGTTTCGAAAAGGGCGTGCTGCTCGCCGCTGAACTCATTGGCGCCGAGAGCCGGCTCATCGAGATGCGCCTGGGCCGCACGCTCGCCGCCGCCGACGAACGCCTCGCCCTCATTGAACTCCGCCGCGCCCTCGGGCTGCCGCTCATCGCCTCACCCTGATTCTCCGCGCCATGAAATCCTCCCTTGTTGTTTCGCTGCTGCTCGTGTTCGTCGCCGGCTGTGCCCGCCCTGAAACCGCCGGCACCGCCGCCGCCACCCTGCCGCCGGCCCGCGTCCACGTCGCGGTGGTGCAGATCGAAAATCTGCTGCAGCTCACCGACGTGACCGGCACTATCCGGCCGAGGCAGCGCGCGGTGCTCGCCGCGAAGATGATGGGGGCCATCGCGGAGTTGCCGGTCACTCTCGGCAAACGCGTGCAGGCGGGCGACGTGCTCGTAAAACTTTTCTCCGCGGATGTCGCCGCCCGGCTCACGCAAACCCGCGCCCAGCTTAATGTCGCCCGCCGTGATCTCGACCGCGAACGCGAGCTCCTCGCGCAGGGCGCGAGCACCGCCGAGCTGGTGCGCAATCTCCAGGATCGTTTCACCGGTGTTGAGGCCGCGGTTCGCGACGCCGAGGTGCAGCTCGGTTACACCGAAATCCGCGCGCCGTTCGACGGCGTCATCGCGCGAAAAATGGTCCAGGCCGGTGACCTCGCCGCGCCCGGCCAGCCGCTGCTTGAAGTCGAGGGCACCGTTGATTTTGAAGTCGAAGCCGGCATCCCCGACTCGTTCGCTGCCGCCCTCACGGCCGGTGCTGCACTCGAGTGCGAGGCTGGCGGCATCACCTTCACCGGCTCGTTGCGGGAAATTTCCTCCACCTCCGATGCCACCACCCGCTCGATCGGCGTGAAAATCGCCGTGCCGGCCGGCGTCGCCGTGCGCTCGGGCCAGTTCACCCGCGTGCAGGTCCCCGGCGCCGCCGTCCGCACACTGCTCGTGCCCACCGCCGCCGTGTCGGCCAGCGGCCAGATGGAGCGCGTGTTTGTCCTCGGCGAGGGCAATCGCGCCGTGCTCCGTCTGGTGAAGACTGGCGCCACGCGCGGCGGCCGCGTCGAAATTCTCTCCGGTCTCGCCGCCGGCGACCGCATCGTCATCGCACCGCCCGCCGGCCTGCGCGACGGGCAGCCGTTGGAGGCGCTGCCGTGAGCGAAACCGCGGCGGATTCCGCTGCCTCCTCCCGCCGGCCCGGCATCGCGGGCCGCATCGCCGGCTATTTTGTCAACTCGAAGCTCACGCCCATCGCGGTGATCGCGTCGATCATCCTCGGCGCGTTCGCGGTGTTGCAGCTCCCGCGCGAGGAGGAGCCGCAGATCAAGGTGCCGATGATTGACGTCATGGTGGCCCTGCCCGGCGCCTCCGCCGCCGAGGTCGAGAACCGCGTCACGCGCCCGATGGAAAAACTCCTCTGGGAAGTCCCCGGCGTCGAATATCTCTACTCCTCGTCGAGCCCGGCGGCGTCGCTCGTCATCGTTCGGTTCCAAGTGGGCACTAACATCGAGGCGGCGCTCATTCGGCTGAACCAAAAGCTGCAGGGCAATCTCGACCGCAGCCCGAGCGGAGCGTCTCCGCCCCTCGTGAAATCGCGCACCATCGACGACGTGCCGGTGCTCGCCCTCACGCTGCACAGCGCGAAGCACGACCACCTCACGCTCCGCCGGCTCGCCGCCCAGCTCGACGATGCGGTAAAATCCATTCCCGAAGTCGCGGAAACCACGCTCATCGGCGGCACGCGTCGCGCCGTGCGCGTCGCCCTCGATCCCGCCGCCCTCGCGGCCCGAAACCTCAGCGCCGCGCAGCTCATCCCGACCCTTCAGCAGGCCAACCGCCCGCTGCACGCGGGCTCGCGCGCGTTCGGCAACACCGAGGTGCTGCTCGAGACGGGCGCGTTTCTGCGCGACGCCGCCGACATCGGGGCGGTCGTCGTCGGCGTGTTTGCCGGCCACCCCGTTTACCTCCGCGACGTCGCCACCATCTCCGACACCGCCGAGGAACCCGCGAACTACGTCCTCCACGGCGACCCGCGTTCCACCGAGCTCGAGGCCGCCGTCACGCTCAGCCTCGCGAAACGCCCCGGCGCCAACGCCGTCGATGTCGTCAACACCGTGCTCGCCAAGGTCAACGCGCTCCGCGGCACGCTGCTGCCCGCCGACGTCGGCCTCACCGTCTCGCGCGACTACGGCCACACCGCCGCCGAGAAAAGCAACGAGCTGCTCCTCCACATGGGCATCGCGGTGTTCGGCGTCGCCGTGCTCATCCTCCTGTTTCTCGGCTGGCGCGAATCGCTCGTCGTGCTGCTCGCGATCCCCTCGACGCTCGGGCTCACGCTTTTCATTTTCTACCTCTACGGCTACACGCTCAACCGCATCACGCTCTTCGCGCTGATCTTCTCGATCGGCATTCTCGTGGATGACGCGATCGTCGTCGTCGAAAACATCGTCCGCCACGTCCGCCTGCCGGGCGCCGCGAAAAAATCCCTCGGCCAGATCGCGCTCGAAGCCGTCGATGAAGTGGGCAACCCGACCATCCTCGCCACCTGGGCCGTCATCGCGGCGATTCTGCCCATGGCATTCGTCGGTGGGCTCATGGGCCCCTACATGCGCCCGATCCCGATCGGGTCGACGGCGGCGATGCTCTTTTCGATCGCGATCGCGTTCACCATCACGCCGTGGGCCGCGATCCGCGTGCTGAAGCGTCGCGCCCACTGCGAAGAATCTCTGCCCGAGGCCGAGCGCGCCGCGCTCACGTTCGAGCACGAGCACGCGCCCGGCGATTGGTTCACGCGGCTTTACCACCGCGTCATGGGGCCGCTGCTCGACCGCGCGCGCTGGCGCTGGGCGTTTCTCGGCGGCATCGTCACGCTGTTGCTCGGCGCCATCGCCTTCGTGCTGACCGGCGCCGTCACGATCAAAATGCTGCCCTTCGACAACAAGTCGGAGTTTCAAATCGTCCTCAAGGCCCCCGAGGGCACCACCCTCGAGCAGACCACACAGATCGCGCGGGAGATGGCCGATGCGATCCGCACCGCGCCCGAGATTCGCGATTTCCAAATCTATGCGGGCGCCGCGGCGCCGTTCAATTTCAACGGCCTCGTCCGCCACTACTACCTGCGCCGCGGACCCAACCTCGCCGACATCCAGGTCAACCTCGTCGGCAAGGCCGACCGCCGCGACCAGAGCCACGCCATCGCGAAACGACTCCGGCCCGCCGTCGCCGCCATCGCGAAAAAATACGGCGCCACCGTCGCGGTCGCCGAAGTGCCGCCCGGCCCGCCCGTGCTCCAGTCGATCGTCGCCGAGGTCTACGGCCCCGATGAGACGCCACGCCTCGCGCTCGCCCGCGAAATCCGCGGCATCATGGAGCACACCGCGGGCGTCGTCGACATCGACTGGTTCGTCGAAGCCGACCAGCCGAAGATCCGCTACGCCGTCGATCGCACCAAGGCCGCGCTCGCCGGCGTGAGCGACGGCGCCATCGCCCGCACCCTCGCCCTCGCCGCGCAAGGCCAGGCCATCGACCTGCTGCACGCGCCCGCCGAGCGCGAGGACGTCGCGATCATCTTCGAGTTGCCCGCGGCCAAGCGCTCGCAGGCCGCGGCGCTCCTCGCCCTCAACGTCCGCTCCGACGGCAATTCCGCTGCTGCGCTCGTGCCGCTCTCCGAACTCGTCCGCCTCGAAACCACGACTGGCGACCGCACGCTCTACCGGAAAAACCTGAAGCCCGTCACCTACGTGACCGCCGACACCGCCGGGGCGGTGGAGAGCCCGGCCTACGCGATGTTCGGCATCGACCGCGCGATTCGCGCGCTCGACGCCCGGAAATTCGGCGCGACCGAGGCGGCGCTGCCGATCTACCATCTGAATCTTCCGCTCGACGACCAGGCGCCCGCGCTCAAATGGGATGGCGAGTGGCACATCACGCTCGAGGTGTTTCGCGACCTCGGCCTCGCGTTCGCCGCCGTGCTCGTGCTGATCGCGATGCTGATGGTCGGCTGGTTCCGCAGCTACGCGACGCCGCTCGTCGTGATGGCGGCGATTCCGTTTTCGCTCATCGGCATCTTGCCCGCGCATTGGGCGCTCGGCGCGTTCTTCACCGCGACCTCGATGATCGGCTTCATGGCCGGCGCAGGCATCGTCGTGCGCAACTCGATCATCCTCGTCGATTTCATCGAGCTGCGCCGCGCGCACGGCCTGCCGCTCCGTGCGGCCGTGATCGAGGCGGGCGCGGTGCGTTTCCGCCCCATGCTGCTCACCGCGCTGGCCGTCGTCGTCGGTGCGAGCGTGATTCTGGCTGATCCGATTTTTCAGGGCCTCGCCATCAGCCTGATGTTCGGCGAAATTGCCTCGCTGCTCGTCAGCCGCATGGCGGTCCCGGTCCTCTACTTCATGGCCAACCGCCGCGCCGCCGTGGCCACTCCGTGAAATTTTTGTCGCTGATCAAATCCCTGTTCCGTTCCGCTCCCCGCTACTCCGCGCAGGCCTGCGCCGACCGCGTGCGCCGGGGCGAGGCGATGCTCGTCGACGTTCGCGAACCGGGGGAATGGGCCAGCGGTTTTGCCGATTCGGCCGCGCTCCTGCCCCTGAGCGATCTCGCCGGCGCTCGCACTCATTGGAACAAATTTCTGGCCGAGGCCAACGGCCGCGAGCTCCTGCTTTACTGCGCGGTCGGCGGACGCTCCGGCATCGCAGCGCGAATTCTCACGGCCGAGGGTTTTCGCGCGGCCAACGCCGGCAGCCTGGCCGAGTGGCGAAACGCCGGCTGGCCATTGGATCGCAACGCCGGCAAACTTCCCTGATCGCTCCCTCCGACCAAAACCGTTTCCATAATCATCCCACCCATGAAACTCCGCTCGCTCCTCGCCGCCTTCGTTGTCACCGCCACGCTCGCCGTCGCCGCCGACGTCCAGAAAATCACGCCCGCCGAAGCCGCCAAACGCGTCGCCGCCGGCCAGGCTGTCCTCGTCGATGTCCGTGAACCCGCCGAGTGGGCGGATACCGGCGTCGCCGCCCCCGCGGTGTTGCTCGCGAAGAGCGACTTCGATGGCGCGCAAAAAACCTGGAAGCCCTTTCTCGAGAAAAACGCCGGGAAGGAAATCATCCTCTACTGCCGCAGCGGTGGCCGCTCGGCCACCGTCGCCGCCGCCCTCGCTGAAAAAGGCGTGAAGGTCGCCAACGCCGGCGGATTCAAGGACTGGACCGCCGCCGCCCTGCCCGTGCGCAAGGTCGAAACCAGCAAGCCGTAACAGTCGCCGAGGCTGACGTCTTTCCCGGGCCGGACTTTTATTCCAACATTTGCTGTTTCTAAATCGGACCCATGATCGGAATGGGCGCCTTACCTAGCGGTCTCGCGTTTCACCGACGTGTCCCGGAACCGGTTGGCACAGAAACACGAAAATCGTGTGAACAAAATATTCGGCCTTAGAACCTCGCCCCGGCTCCACTCTCATCGCTAGCGTTCGGCAAGACTATGAAAAAACGAAAGCGACCGTTCCCCCCGCGTGTGTTCCTCCAAACACGTCCCGTCGGCGATTTTGTAAGACCTAAGGATTGGGTCCTAGCGGACCACTTGGACTTCATCAATTCGTGGGCGCTTGAGTATGCGAACACTCATGGGATGACGCCCTGCGTCACAGAAGCAGACGCGCCAGGGTTTTTCTGGGTTTTCACCTCGAATTCCAGTCCGTCCGCGAAATGGACCAAGGCTATTTTTCATCAAGAGTTTGCCAGATTGAAGACGTTACCACTCCACGCAAATACGTCACATTTACCCGCAGAGTCGAAAAACCCACGCACTCCGGCGCGTCCTTTACGAAGGCGTAAAAAGCGATCACATGGGAGTCGGACGGTCTCCCGGTCGAAGAAGAACAAGGGCCTAACGAGGCGCTAGATCCAGACAGACTAAGCGAATAATCCCTCCCAGATCCGATCCCCCTGAAAATCCGGCCTCCTATCAGTCAAATCCCATGAGCATTGAACACTTCGTTTCGATCATTGATCGTGCCCGTGTTGACGAGGTGCTCTCCCTCTCTTGGAAAGATTTCCATCGGCGGTATCGGTGGAAACGAGATTCACCGTGGCCGAGCGCTGCGGAGTTTCTTCACGACTTTGCGTTGGAGGGCGAACCTGAACAGTCCATTGTCGATGACATCTTGGACCGGCGCACCCTTCGCTGGACGATGAATCGGTGCACGCCCAAACTATTTTTCGTGTATGAAATCATCGTTCATGTTCCTGATCTTAGGGCTCGCTGCCTTTCGTATACACCGAGCGAAATGTTCGATCTGAGTATTGTCCAAGCGGTCGGCGCTGAAGCATTCATACGGGGCGAAATCAGTCAGGCGACTTTTTTTCGATACTGAGATTCTGCGAAGGTCTTAGCCTCGACGACGCCATTGATCTAAAGAATCCGCACTACAAGGAAGTCGTGAAGGCGCTAAAATCCTGGATTCCGTCAATGCCCCCATTCCGCTGGTTGTCTTGTGATTACTTCGGCGAAGGTTATGCTTGCTTGAACATTAGAGAAACCAAGTCAGTCGTGCGCTTCCTTCAACGCGCCTGGGAAGGCAAATGGCCAGCCCCACATCTTTCGGATTGGGCTAGAGGCACGCTCAGCATTTCTGATGCCGTGGACCCTACCGTTCGCGATTCTGACGTTTCCCATCAGGTATTGAGTTGGTTTCGCTCTCCCAAAAGGAGCGGCATGTGCCTAGTAAGTTATTTCGAGGCAAATTGAACTGACACGCAGATTATTCAGTCGATAGGCGCTAGTGGGTGCGGCATCGGTCGCCGCTCGATTCCAAGTCCAAAATTGACGCAGCCCATCACACCGACCCCAGTCGCGCGGCCTGAAACAGCACCACGCAGTCCGAGCCGTCCTCGGTGTGCAGCCAGTGCGGCTCCAGCGCGGCGAATTCGCGATCAATCGCCGCGCCCAACCCGCCGACTTCGATCACGACAATCCCATGCGGTTGCAGTCGCGTCCGGGCCTGCTGCAGCAGCCGGCGAATGATCTCAAGCCCATCCCTCCCGCCGTCGTGGGCCAGCCGCGGCTCCGCGGCAAATTCCGGCGCTTGCGCATCGACCAGCGCACTCGGCTCGTAGGGTGGATTGCACAGAATCACATCATACCTCGCCGCCGGCACGGCCACGAGGACATCGCTGAAGATGAGGTGCACGCGGCGCGTGAGCCGGTGCTCGCGCACATTGATCTTTGCGACCTCCAGCGCCTCGGCCGACAAGTCACACGCATCGACCCGGGCCGACGGAAAATGATGCGCGAGCAGAATGGCGAGGCAGCCTGAGCCGGTGCAAACATCGGCCACGCGCCGCACCTTTTTCCCCGCCGGCAGCCAGTGGTCGAGCTGGGTGGGGATGATTTCCAAAAAATAGCTGCGCGGGATGATCACGCGCTCGTCCACGTAAAAACGGTGTTCGCCGAGCCAGGCCTCCCGCGTGAGATAGGCAGCGGGCACCCGCTCCAGCACGCGCCGGCGAAACACCGCCGCGACCGTCCCGCGCTCGGCCGCGGTGAGTTTTTTTGCGAGCACGCGCGCGTCGCTGTCGAGCGGGAGGTCGAGCGTGCGGAGCAGCAGGTAGAGCGCCTCGTCGTGGGCATTGGTCGCGACCTGGCCGAGCGCAAGTTTTTCGCGCCGGTAGAGTTTCTCCGCGAAGTGCAGCCACTCCCCGACCGTCGCGCGCGGCCGCGCCGCGGCGAAGGGGTCAACCTGGCGATTTTTCATCAGCGGCGACCACGTGCGCGTGGCTTTGGATGTGCTCGGGGCAGTAGCACTGGTCGCCCGCACACTTCGAGCAGTAGCGGAAATCGAGGGCGGGGTGGGTCAAATCGGTCTTGCCGCACACGTGGCAGCGGTGCCGCGCCTCGTCCTCGGTGTGGACAATTTTTTTCACCTCCCGCGCCATCTTTCGCCGCCCATAGCGAATCGAGGCCCAGATCTCGGGGCCGAAGAACAGGAGGAAATTGCCCACCGCCGCCAGAATTTGCAGGCGCACCGGCCAACTCCCGAGCACCGCCTTCACTCCGTAACCCGCCCAGGTGAGCAGGGCCAGCCACTTGATCTTCACGGGCAAAATGAAAAAAATCAGCAGCTCGAAATCTGGGTAGAGATAGGCGAACGCCAAAAAAACCGAGCCCGCCAGAAAGGTGTTCGTCGCCACCGCGCCCGGGTTGAAAAACGCCACGCCCACCGTCAGCGCCCACCCCACCAACAGAAACGCGTTATACCGAAAGGCGCCCCACGCGCCCTCCAGCGCGTTGCCCATCAGGTAAAACATATACAGCGCGAAGGCGACAAAGAGGTAACTCAAAGGCGGCGGGATGAACAGAAACGTCACCACCCGCCACCACTGACCCTCCCCCACCGCGGCGGGCACGAGGACGAGCAACCCCAGATCCACCAGGCGCAACATCCCGGCCAGCAGGACGAACGCCTGCCCGATCACGAGGTAGAGCGAGAGATTGGGGACGGCGAAACGCCCGAGGGCACGTTCAAGTTTGTCGAGAAGAGACATGGCGGGAGCAAATAGCGCCCTCACTTCTTCGCGGTTTCCGCGAGTTGGGCAACGAGCTTTTGCTTCTGCGCCTGCAAAGAGGGTTCATCCACGGTTCCGAGCAGCGCCTGCGCGTGGTCGGGCTTGCCGAGCTTGATGAGAATATTCACGGCATGCAGCCGCATCATCTGTCGCTCCACCGGCGTCGGCGCCTTGTCCTCCAACGCCGCCCACGCCTTCAGCGCGGCCGCCCAATCGGGCGTCGCCTGATCATAGAACGCCTCCGCGCTGCGGTAGGCAAATTCGAACCGGTCGGGCGCGAGCTCCGCCGCCCGCTGAAACGCGTGGAGCACCGCCTGGTCGAGCGCGGCCCGCGTCCATTGGCCGCTCTTGACGAAGTCGCTGCGCGCCTCGGTCAGCAGCGTGCCCAGCTGGTAGTGGTAGAGCGGCTCGTTCGGCGACAGCTTGATCGCCGCGAGGAAATACTGCGCCGCCTCCAGCGGCTTGCCCTCCTCCGCGAGGTAGTTGCCGAGCTGGTTTTTCACGAGCGGGATGTCGGGATCAAACTGATTGGCCTTGAGCAGCATCACAATCGACTCCTTGCGCATGCCCACCTTGCCGAGCAGATAACCATAGGCGGCGTAACCCGCGCCGAGCTTCGGGTTGTCCTGCAACAGCCGCTCATAGTCGTGCGTGAGCGACTGGGCCTGCGTGCGAAACGCCTCCTGGTCGAGCTTGTCGCCCTGCTTCGCCGCCTCGGCCAGCAGTTCGCCCTGGCGCTCGATGATTTTCCGCAGCGTGCGCCCGGACAGGGTTTCGCTCTCTTCCGCGCGAACTGGAAGTGAGACGACCATCGCCACGAGGAGGAGAGAGAAAAGACGTTTCATGCGAACGCAGTCCGACACTCTCACCCCGCCAAGGTGCCCGCGTAAACATTCATCCGTTCACTCCGGAGAAAACCCACCAGCGTCTGCCCGCTCGCCCGGGCAAACTCCACCGCCGCGCTCGTCGGCGCCGAAATCGCCGCCACGCACGGGATGCCCGCGACCAGCGCCTTCTGCATGATTTCGAAGCTCACGCGCCCGCTCATCAGCACGAGACGTCCCGCCAGCGGCAGCCGCCCGGCGAGCAGCGCCTGGCCGATGATCTTGTCCAGCGCGTTGTGCCGGCCCACGTCCTCGCGCGCGACTTCCAGGGTCCCCGCGGCATCAAACAAGCCGCTCGCATGCAGTCCGCCCGTCGCCGCAAACGCCGCCTGCGCCGCGCGCAATTTTTCTGGCAGCGCCGCCAGCACCGCGCGCCGCGGCGAAAAGCTCTCCCCGAGCGGCGGAAACTGGGCGCGCACCGCCTCGATGCTCGCCTTGCTGCAGAGGCCGCAGCTCGACGAGGTGAACACATTTCGCGTGAGCCGCGCCCAGTCCACCACCACGCCCGGCGCGAGCAGCACGTCGAGGATGTTTTCCCGCGCCGCGTCGCCCGCCGCGTGAGCGGCGGGACCCATCGCGCAATACACGATGTCCAGCACGTCCTCGCGCCGCCGCACGATTCCCTCCGTCGCGAGAAATCCCGCCGCCAGCTCGCGGTCGTGCCCCGGCGTGCGCATGACGACCGCCACACTCCGCCCGCCCACGCGAATTTCCAGCGGCTCCTCGACCGCGAGCGCATCGTCGCGCGCCGTCACCGCCGCGCCATCAAGGCGACGGATGGACACGGCACGCGTGGTCTTGGCGAGGGACATGGCCGCACGTTGTCGGTTGCGCCGGTGGGCCGCAACCTGCCAATCGCCCGACGACCCTGTCCGGTGGGCAGTTGACGCTGCGCGGACCGTCTCGTTTGGTCGGGAGGCGACCATGTGCACCCGTTTCGTGCTTCTGCAGGAGCATCTTCGCGAGATGCTCAAACAACTTGGGCTCGGGGAGGACCCGGGCTACGTTTCGCGTTACAACATCGCGCCGAGCACACCCCTCGCCGCCGTGCGTTCGACGCCACAGCGCGATCGCGCCACGTTGCGCTGGGGCCTCGTCCCCTCTTGGGCCAAGGAAGATGTTGGCGCTAAAATGGTCAATGCCCGCGCCGAAACCCTCGCCGAGAAACCCGCGTTTCGCGATGCCTTGCGCCAGCGTCGCTGCGTGATTCCCGCCAGTGGTTACTATGAGTGGCAGACCGTCGGCACCGCGAAACTTCCCTGGCTCTTTCAACTGCGCGACGAACAGCCGTTCGTCTTTGCCGGGCTATGGGAAACCTGGCGCGATGGCGGCGGTGCGCCGCTCGAGACTTGTGCGATCGTGACGACGACGCCGAACGAACTCGCCGGCCCCATCCACAATCGGATGCCGGTCGTGCTCGAGGCCGCCGGGGCCGCGGCGTGGCTCGATCCCGGCGAGACAGATCCCGCCCGGCTGACGCGGTTGCTCCAAAAACTGCCCGCCGAGAAAATGACGGCGCGCGCGGTTTCACGCTACGTCAGCCACGTTCGCCACGAAGGCCCGGCGTGCCTGGCCGCTCCGGGGGACGAACCGGCCGCCGACGACCCGCAGCTCTCGCTGAACTGGTAGCCGAAGCCGGAAGGGGGCGTCGAAAAAATCGGGCGCGACCGCGAGGCCCGCCGGGCTGGCGCATTCGCGACAAGGGTAAATCGCGGCGGGCTAAACTCCCCGCCGGCGGTGATCATCGTGCGAACCGCCTTGTCCGCGTGCGGTCAGTCTGCGATGAGTTTTCTCCGCCCAACTGCTTGAATCTCCTCGACCGCCATATTTTCAAAAGCGTGCTGTTCACCTGTGCAGCTGCCGTGGGGTTGTTCGCGTTTGTCGTCGCCCTGCCCAATGTCCTCCGCGATCTGCTCGGGCCGCTGCTCGCCGGCCAGTTGACGCCCGCCGCGTTTGGGCGGCTGGTCGCGTTGATTTTTCCGTTTGCGCTCTCGCTGGCGCTGCCGATGGGCCTGCTCACGGGGGTGCTCCTGACGCTCGGCCGGCTCTCCGCCGACAGCGAAATCACCGCGATGCGCGCCGCCGGCATCAGTGTGCTGCGCGTGTCCCGCCCCGTGCTGCTCCTGGGCACGCTCGGCGCGCTCGCCGGCCTCTACCTCAACTTTGAGTCGATGCCGTGGGCCCGGGTGCAATATCATCGCGAATTCGCCGAGGCGGTGCGGACGAACCCCCTGAGTTTCATCGTGCCCAAGACGTTCATTCGCGAGTTCAAGGATTGTGTCATCTACGTCGGCGACCGACAGGGCGCGGTGCTGCGCGATGTGTGTTTCTGGAAACTCGACGACCAGAAACGCGTCGTCGCGTATGAGCGCTCCGAGACGGGCCGCATCGACTACGACGAGGTGACCAACGAACTTGCCGTCACCCTGACCCCCGCGCAGGTCACCACGCCAAAAAACGGCCAGCCCGACAATTTCACCGATTCTCCGATCGTAAACCTGTTCGGTGTCTCGCACCGGCGATTTTCGCTCGACCGCTACTTCGGCCACCAGGGCGTGCGGGTGAAGCAGGAATGGCTGACCTACGCCGAGCTGCAGGCCGAACGGGCGCGCCTCGCCGCCCAAACGCCGGCACCCGCGGACGCCAAGCAGCACCTCCGCGAGCGACTAAAGCTCGATCTCGTGCTGCACGACAAATTCAACCTGTCGCTGACCGTGTTTTCGTTCGCGCTCATCGGGGTGCCGCTCGGGATCCGCGCGTCGCGCCGCGAGACCTCGGCCAACCTCGGCCTCGCGCTGGTGCTCGTGCTCGGCTATTATTTCCTGACCGTGATGGTGAAGTGGCTCGACCGGCATCCCGAATTCCGGCCCGACCTGCTGCTCTGGCTGCCGAACATCCTTTTTCTCGCGCTCGGCGTGTGGCTGTTTTCGCGGATCGATAAAAAGTAGGGCGGGCTGAAGCCCGCCCTACCCGGCCTGCGTCGCGACCATACCCGAGCGCCCGTCGATCTCCGCCATCACCTGATCGCACACGGGAATCGCCGCGCGGTTCGCAAGCAGCTCGCGCGCGACTGCGTCGAGGCGCACGAATGCCACGCCGCGTGCGCGGCACGCCGCCAGCATTTCGCGGAACAGCGCCCGTCGGCCCATGCCCTCGATCTCAGCGTGAATCGTGAACACGTTTACCCGGTCGTCGCGCAGCAGCGAGAGGTAGTGCGGCACGATCTGCGCATCCGGATATTCTGGCCGGCCCATCAGCTCGTCGAACGTCGGCAGCGTGCTCGGAATCTCCAGCGTCTTGAACACCCGGCCGTCGACCCGCGGGAAGAACGGCGCGCCGCCGCGGGCGTCGCTCGCGTAGAGCAGGTTCGCCTCGTCGTAGACTTCGCGGCTACGGACGTTGCTCTGCCAGCCCGCCGCGCCCGCGGTCTGCGCCTCGCCGCCGAAGAGGCGGAGAAATTCCGCGCGCGCGGCGACGAATTCCGCGCGCACCGCCGCGAGCGACATCGTCTGCACGTAGTCCTGCCAGCGGTAGTGGTTGTAGCTGTGGATGCCGACCTCGAAGCCGGCAGCGCGCACGGCCCGGATCGCGGCGGTGTTGCGGCGGCCGATGTGCGGCGCGGGCAGCAGTGTGCCGTTCAGCAGCGTGCGAAGGCCATAAATCTGCACCACGCTCGTCCGGCTGACTTTCTGAAAAAAACCGGGGCGAAACACCCGCGTGATCGCGCGACCGGTCTGATCCGGCCCGAGTGAAAAGAGAAAACACGCCGGCGCCGCATATTCCTGGCAGTCCGCCACGAGGTTCGGCACGCCTTCGCGGGTGCCGCGATCGGTGTCGACATCAACTTTGAGCGCGAGGCGGATGGGCATGGCGCGGGGCGCCGCTCACTCGAGCCGATAATCCTTGTGCGCGAGGTGGTAATCGAGCGTGAGCTTGATCGCCTTCTTCAGGTTCACCTTTGGCGTCCAACCGAGCCGGTGCTTCGCATTGGTGATCGAGGGCACGCGCTTCTGGATGTCCTGATAGTATTTCCCGAAATATTTTCCGGAGGGCACAACCACCGTCTTCGCCGCTTTCACGTGCGCGGCATAGTCAGGGAAATCCTTGAAGGCCGTGATAATCATCTTGGCGAGTTCCGCGACGCTCACGTCGTTCCTCGGGTTGCCGATGTTGAAAATCTGGCGGGAGGCGCAGCCGTTCTTGTTCTCGATAATCCGCAGGAGCGCGTCGACCCCGTCGTCAATGAACGTGAAGGACCGGCTCTGCTTGCCCCCGTCGACGAGTTGGAGCGGCTTCTTGAAGATCACGTTCGAGATGAACTGGGTGAAGAGCCGCGAACTGCCTTCCTTCGGCTCCATCACGTCGTCGAGTTGCGGCCCAATCCAGTTAAAGGGACGGAAGAGCGTGTAGTCCACGTTGTCCCGCACGCCGTAGGCGTAAATCACGCGATCGAGGAGCTGTTTCGAACACGCGTAAATCCAGCGCTGCCGCTCGATCGGGCCGTAGACGAGGCTGGTCGTCGCTTCGTCAAGCTTCGGATCCGCGCTCATGCCGTAAACTTCCGAGGTGGACGGAAAGATGATCCGTTTTTTATATTTCGCGCACTGGCGGACGACGGCGAGATTGGCCTCGAAATCCAGCTCGAAGACCCGCAGCGGATCCTTGACGTATTGGATCGGGTTCGCGATCGCGACGAGCGGGATGACGGCATCACACTTCTTCACGTGGTATTCGATATACTCGCGGTTGATGGTGATGTCGCCCTCGACGAATTTGAAGCGCGGGTCGCCGAGGCTGTCCTCCAGCTTGTGCGAGCCGATGTCCATCCCGTAGACCTCCCAGTCTTTCTGCTTGAGGATGGCGCGCGTGAGCGAGCTGCCGATGAAACCGTTGGCGCCGAGGATGAGAACTTTCAGAGGCATAAGATAAGAGGTGGGGGGGAGGTTTGGCGAAACGCGTTCGTTAGGCGAGCCTTTGTCCGACGTGCAACGCCGGGGCTGGGACGCCGCGCCATTCGCTGCGCGTCAGCTCGAGCGCACCGTCGGCCGTCGCGACCACCAAGGGCGCGAGCGCCAGGATCTCGCCGGGCGCGCCGCGCCGGCCGCGCGTGGCCGCGGAGTCTGGCTCGGCCCACCAGACCATCAGCCGGGCCGCGCCGACGTCGGTGAACGCCCCGGGATACGGATCGGTGACGGCCCGGATGAGATTGAAAATCTGGGTCGAGGTTTGCGTCCACCCGATGCGACCATCCTCGGGTGTGCGCCCACCGAAGTAGTTCGCCTGCGATTCGTCCTGCGACGTCTCCGTGGCCGTGCCCGCGAGCAGCGCGTCGATCTGCCGGGCCAGCACGGTGCGCGCGCACGGAAGGACTTTGCGGAACGCCTGCTCCGCGGTATCGCGCGGGCTGATCTCCACGCCCTCCTGATCGACGACCGCGCCGGCGTCGGCAGACTTCACCATGCGGTGCAGGGTCATGCCGAGACGCGGTTCACCGTGCAGGACGGCCCAGTTGATGGGCGCGCGGCCGCGGTATTTGGGGAGGAGTGAACCGTGCAGGTTCCACGCCCCCAGCGGCGGCAGCGCGAGGAGCTTGGTGCCGATCATGTGGCGGTAGTAAACGGAAAGGATCAGATCGGGGCGGAGCCCGGCAATTTTCTCGCGCCACTCGGGATTGTTCACCGACGCCGGGGTGAAGACGGGGATGCCCTGCGCGCGCGCCGCCACGGCCGGGGTCTTAAACCAGATTTTCTCCTGCGGATTATCCTCGTGCGTGATCAGCGCGACCACGTGGTCGCCGCGCGCCAGGAGCAGCGAAAGGCAATCGTAGCCAACTTCGCTGTAGCCGAAAAAAAGAATGCGCGGTTTGTTCATCACGGAAAAGCGGAGCGATCAGGACTTCCCTGCCGCGTCATCGAACACGGCGGCCAGCTGGCCGGTCAGCACGGCCGCGGTGAAAGGCGCGAAGGCGGCCTCGTTGCAGGGCTCAAAAGTATTCCGCCCGCCCTCGACGAACCAGCGGCGGTGCACCTCCTCGGCGAGCGGCCCGATGCCCGCCTCGCTGGCAAACTGAAAGCGCTGCCCCGCGGCCGCCTGCCGCGCGAACGCGAGCACGGGACTATTCTGGTGAAAGATGAGCAACAGCGGGCGGCGGGCGAGCAGGCAGGCGAAAATCTTTGAGGCGCTGTAGCTGGGATCGTTGGAGCCGACCACCACGAGCGCATCGGCCCGGCGCAGGTAATACAGCGCATCGAAATACGGCACCCGGTAGCAGTGCTCGTGCACGTTTTCGGCCACCCCCTCGGTGCGCGCGATTGGCATGACCCATTCACGACCCAGCGGCGGCGGCGCGTAACCGGTGCCGATGAAATGAAAATGAATCTTCGCCGCGAGCGCCGGATGCGAGCCGCGCAGCAGCTGGAACGCGCGAAACAGCACCGTCAGCGCCACCGCCATGTCGGGCCCGCACCGCCCCGTGTAGACGTGATGGAAACACCCGTCGTCAAAATCCACCAGGGGCGGCGCAGGACGGTAACCCGCCCCAGCGTCGAAGTCCGCCGTCGAGGCGCCAAACGGCAGGAGCTGCACGCGACGGGCATCAAACCAAGGATGATGGCGGGCGAGTTGCGCCCCATAGGAATCAGACACCGCGATGATCGCCGCCGCCTCGCGCAGCACGCGTGGCTCTGCTCGCCGCGCCCGCCATTGCGTCAGCGTAAACTTCAGGTGCCCGCCCGGCGGTCGCGTCGCGGTATCCCGATAGTAGTCATTGATCCACGGGTCCTGATAATCGAGGACGTAGGGCACCCCGAATTTCCGCCGCCAGCGCGGGCCGAGCTTGAACGCGTCGAACTGCGTCGTGCTGAAAAACACGAGGTCAAATCGCTCCGCCGCCAGCAACTGCTCACCCGCGCGCCGGAGGGCGCCGCCGCAGCGCCACCACAGGCTGCCAAAACCGAAGGGCCGCGTCAGCCGCGGGGAAATTCCCCGCGCGCGGATTACGCGCACCGCCGCCGGATAGGTCGCCTCCAATAACGGATCGCAGACGCCGCCCTCGATCAGATCCGGCGCCACGGCCAGCACCGTCGGCTCCCAGCCGTGCTGGCGCAGAAAGGGCAGCGCGAGCCGGACCCGCTGCATGTCGGGCGCGTTGATCGGCGGAAAATGCGGCGAGACAATGAGAAGTTTTTTCATCTCAGGCCGGTGGTGCACCGGCGCGATGGACCAGCTTTCGCTCCAATGAATAATCAAATTTTCTCAAGCACTTCCCTTACATGATAGCGCTGCCGCGCGCGCACAACCTGATAAGTGCGGCCTACGTATTCTCCGATGAGACCAATACCTATCATCGCCACGCTCAGCAGGAAGAAGAGAATGCCGAACAGCGTAAAAATCCCCTCGGCCTCCGCCCCGAGAAAGACCCGGCGGTAGGCCAGCACGAGCACGAGCAAAAAACTGCCCGCCGCGCTCAGACCCGCAAACATCGTGAAGTATTGCAGCGGCGCGAGGGAGAAACCCGTGATGAGATCGAAGTTCAACCGGATGAGGCTGTAGAAGGAGTAGTTCGACACTCCCGCGTGCCGCTCCTCGTGCTTGACGCCGACCTCGGCCGGGTTGCCCGAAAAACTGTAGGCGAGCGCCGGGATAAAGGTATTGATGGCACCGCTGCGCACGATGGCGTCGATGATCGGGCGCGCATAGGCCCGGAGCATGCAACCCTGATCTGTCATCTCGATGCTCGTGGTCCGCTCGCGGACGAAATTGATGAGTTTCGATGCGGAAGTGCGGAAAAACGAATCCTGCCGGTTCAACCGGTAACCGCCGACGTAATCATGACCGGCGGCAATTTTCTCGAGGAGCTTGGGGATTTCCTCGGGCGGGTTTTGGAGATCCGCGTCGAGGGTGACGATCACGTCACCGCGCACGCGTTCGAACGCCGCCATGATCGCCATGTGCTGGCCGTAGTTCGAGTTGAAATCGATCACGCGCGTCACCTCCGGCCGCGCCGCCTGCTGGGTGCGGAGCAGTGCCATCGATCGGTCCGACGAGCCATCGTTGGTCAGAATGATTTCGTAGCGGCGGCCCAGCGCGTCGAGCACGGGATAGAGGCGCGCGAAGAGCGTGGGGAGGTTCAGCTCCTCGTTGTAAACGGGGATGACAATCGAGAGCTGGACGGAGGGAGAGGCGCTCATGGCTGCTGATGAGCGGAAAGGATGGCGGCGAGCGTGTCGACCACGCGCTGCACCTCAGCGCGAGTCATGGTCGGAAACAGCGGGAGCGTGAGGAGGTTGCGGCAGGTGTGTTCAGCCAGCGGGAAATCACCCTCCTTCCAGCCGAGCCGCCGGTAAAGCGCGAAGAGGTGGATCGCCGGATAGTGCACGCCTGTGCCGATGCCGGCGGCGTGAAGCTCCGCCATCACGGCGGCGCGCCGGATCGCGAGCCGCGCCTCCGGGAGCACGACTTGAAACATGTGCCAGTTACTCTGCGAAAAATCGGCGACGGGCAGCTGCAGCCCAAGTGCTCGGACCGCGGGCGCATTGAGCAATTGGAAATAGACGCGGGCCAGTTCGCGGCGCTTCGCGTTAAACGCATCGAGGTGCGGGAGCTGCCCAAGGCCCACGCGTGCGGCGACGTCAGTGAGGTTGAATTTTCCACCGACGAGTTCGACCTCCATGCCGTCGAAGCCGGTGCGCACTACGCCCTGCAGGCGGTATTGCTCGGCGAGTTTGGCCTCGCGCTCGTCGTTCATGACCAGACAGCCGCCCTCGATGGTCGTGATGTTCTTGTTCGGGTGAAAACTGAAGGAAACGAAATCGCCCGTCGCCCCAATCCGCTGCCCGTTCCAAGTGCTGCCCATCGACTGCGCGGCATCCTCAACGACGCGAAGCCGGTGCTGCCGGGCGATCGCGTAAAGCCGATCGCGGTCCACCGGCAGGCCGGCGAGGTCGACCGGGAGGATCGCGCGCGTCGCCGGCGTGATCGCGGCCTCGACGCGGTTGAGGTCGAGATTGCGCGTGATGGGGTCGATGTCGACAAAGACCGGCCGGGCGCCGACTTCGAGGACGACGTTACTCGTCGCGACCCACGAGAGCGGCGTCGTGATGACCTCGTCGCCGGGGCCGACCCCGGCGAGCCGCAGGGCGATCTCCATCGTGCACGTGCCGGAATTGAAGACGCGCACCGGCCGGCCACCGCAGTAGTCCGAGAGTTTCGCCTCAAGCAGCTTCACGTTCGGCCCCGAAGTGATCCAGCCGGAGCGCAGCACGTCGGCCACACCGGCGATCGTTTCCTCATCGATCGTCGGGCGCGTGAGCGGCAGATAAGGCGGAGGGGATTTGGCCTGTTCGACGGGTGCCGGACGGGCGGAGGCGGACTTCGTGGCGGGCGCGGACATATCAGGGTTGATTGCTGAAAAGGTAATGATCGGCGGTCTCGCCGAGCAAATGATAATGGAACGTCGCGTCTGCGAAAAGTTCCTTCAAGTCCCGCTGGCGCGCCACAACCCACAACCGCGCCGGCCCCGCCCACGCCTGGCGAAAGGCCTGTTCGTCCATGAAGCGTCCGCTCGCGCGGGCGGCGGCATCTTCTTCCAGCTCCAGTTCGCCCTTGAACGCCACGATTTCAACCGTCCGCGCCGCATAAAAAATGAAATCGTGGAAAAACTCGTGATAGTGCAGCACCCGATCGCCCGGCTGCGCCCGCGCCTGCACGAGCCGCGCGAGGGCCTTCGTCCCGGGTTTCTGAATCTGCGGGGCGGCAAATTGCAGCGCGACGAAAAACACCACGATCGTCGCCGTCATGCCCGCGAGGGCGGCCCGGACCCCGCGGGTCTTGGCCAGCCACGGCGCGAAAATTCCGCCCAGCAGCAGCACCGCCGCCATCGCCAACGCCGGCAGTTGCAGCGCGAGCGCCTGCGCGGCATCCATCTTCACCACCGCCGGCCGCGTCACGACGACCCCCAGCGCGACGGCCAGCAGCCCGCAGAGAAACGAAAACACTCCCAGTCCCACCCTCAGCCTGGCCACTTCCTGCGCGGCCAGCACGCGCGCCAGCCAGGCGCCGATCAGCCACGCCAGCGCGGGAAAGATCGGCAGGACGTAGGGCGGCAGTTTTGATTTCGAAATGGAGAAGAAGAAAAAAATGAACACCGCCCAGGTGACAAAAAACCACGCGTCCGCGTTTTCCTTCCGCCGCGCCCAGCTGGCCTTGAGCCCGCCCGCCGTGAGCCCGTCGAATCGGCCGAACGGGCCGCCCGACACTGCGTCCCGCACCGCCGGCCACAAAAATCCCGTCCACGGGATCAGCCCGGCCAGCACGATCCAGAGGAAGTAGTGCCACGCGCCCGGCCGCGAGGCGACCGGCGACATGAAGCGTTCCCAATGCTCGTAGACAAAATAGCGGTGCGCCCACGTCTCGTTGCGCAGCGCCGCCAGCACGTGCCAGGGCGCGGCCAGCCCGAGAAACAGCAGCACCCCCGTCGGCAGGTGGAGCGGACGCAGGCGGTGCCACTGATTAAAAATCAGCAGCCAGCAGAACATCACGGCGCCCGTGACGAGAAAGCCGATGAGGCCCTTGGCCAGCGTGGCGAGCGCGAGACTGGCGTAGAGTTGGTAGAACAACCACCGCCGCGGCGCGCCCGCCGGCTCCCGCACCCCGAGGATAAAGCAAAACAACGCCTGGCTCATCAGCACCGACACGGCCATGTCGAGAATCGGAATGTGCCCGATGACGAAGTAGAGCAGCGATGTCCCCAACACGATCGCCGCCGCGAGGCCCGCGGTCCGATCCTGGAGCCTTCGGCCCGCGGCATAGGTCAGCAGCACCCCCCAGAGCGCAAAAAGCACGGGCACCGCGCGCACCGACCACTCGTTCATCCCGAAAATTTTTCCCACCACGGCGGTCAGCCAATACACCAGCGGCGGCTTCTCGAAGTAGTTCACGCCGTTCAACCGTGGCGTCACCCAGTCGCCACTCGCCAACATCTCGCGCGGGATCTCCGCGTAGCGGCCCTCGTCGGGGTTGCTCAGGGGATAGCTGCCCAGCCGGAAAAAATACAAGAGGCCGAAACCGACCGCCAGCAAGAGCAGGTCGCGACGCCATGAGGCGCCCCGTTCGACCGATTCGACGGGCTCACGGCGGGCAGGCTCAGGGCAAGCAGAGGCGGAATCGGTCATGCGGTGGGAAAAGTGACGGACAGCGGGCCGGCTGGTTGGTTCGCGGAGGGCCCGCGGGATCCGACCGGGCCAATTCCAGCGGGATTGTGACCGACGAAGCGATTTTTTTCGTGCGCCCGCCGCCGGTTCGCGGCCCAATCACCGCCGTATGGCTCCGGCGAAAAACTTCACCTTCATCTGCGGCGCGGACGATTTCCTCGTCGGCCGGCTCGGCCAGGCGCGATTCGACGCGCTCGCCGCGGAAGTGCCCGATGAGTTTTCGCGCGAGGTGCTGAACGGCTTCGCGGCCAATGTCAGCGAGGTCGAGAGCGCCGTGAATCGTTTCCGCGAGAGCGTGCAGACCGTCTCGATGTTCGGCGGCCGGCGCGTGGTCTGGCTGAAGGACATCAATTTCCTCGCGGACTCCGTCACCGGCCGCGCGGAAAGCACGATGAAACTGGTGGAGGACCTGCAGCAGATTCTGGCAGCGGTGAATCCCACCGACACCGCCGTGCTCCTCACCGCCGCGCCCGTGGACCGGCGGCGGTCGTTCTCCAAATGGTGCGAGAAAAACGCCGACTTTGCCCTGGCCGGTGGCGACGGCGATAACGCGGGGGAGGCCCTCGCCGGAGTGGTGCTCGCCGAAGCGAAGGAACTCGGCGCGAGCTTCGCGCCCGGCGCCATCGAGTTGCTGCTCGCCAAGGTCGGCGCCAATACCCGCCTCCTAGTGGAGGAAACGCGCAAGCTCGCCACCTACGTCGGCGCCGGGGAACCCATCCAGGAGGCACACGTCACTGAACTCATCGCGAACACCGCCGAGGGCGATTTCTTCGAGGCGGCGGAGGCTTTTTTCAGCGGTGACCTCCCGTGGACGCTCGCCGCACTCCACCGCCATTTTTTCTCGGGTGGCGACGCCCGGCCGGTGATTTCCGCGCTGCAAAACCGCAACCGCATCCTCCTCCAAGTCCGCGCGCTGGCGGACGCCGGCGACGTGCGCGTCGGCCCGCGCGGGCTCGATGGTTTTCCGAAAGCGCAGGCCACCCACGCCGCGAAGTTCATCGGCGCCCCGGAAAAAAGCTCGTTCAACCTGTTCACGCAAAACCCGTGGTATCTCGGCAAACTCGCCGGCAGCGCCAAGCTGCCGACGCTGCGCCGGCTGATCGACAACCAGCAGGAGCTGATCGCCGCCTTCGAGGAGATCATCCGCCGGCCGCATGAGCAGGAGGAAGTGCTGCGCGAGATGGCGGTGCGGTGCCTGGTTACCTGACACCGCCAAAAACGGTGAACGGCGCGTGGCGCCAGAAGCACTCGGGCTCCGCGAAGCCGGCCGCGGCCAGCAGCCGCAGCTCGGTCGCGAGCGGCGGATAATAATCCTCCTTCGCCCACTCGGCGAAATACTGCCGCGCCGGTTCGTCCGCGATGCCCTGCGTGCCCATGAAATTCCCCCACGCTTGAAACGCCGCGTCGCGCACGAACGGCACGGTGCTCATCGCGGTGTCGGCGTTGGCAAAGAGCCCGCCGGGACGCAGCGCCGCGAGGATGTTTTTGTAGATGCCACCCTTCATCGTCAGGTCCTTCACATGATGCAACGCGATGCAGGCGACGACCGCATCGCACGCGGGCAGCGGCTCAACGAACGACCGGGCCACCAAGCTCACGCGGGTCCCGAACACCGCACAGCGCTCGCGCGCGACCGTCAGCATCGCGGGATCGGTGTCCCAAATCTCGATGTGCACCGTCGGAAATCTCTCCGCCACCGCGGCCGCGAGCGCCCCGGTGCCGCCACCGAGATCGAGCACGCGGCCATCGGGCGGCAGGCTGCGCCCCAGCAGGTCGAGTTGCACGGCCCGCATTGTGTCGTAACCAGGGATGACCGTGCGGATGAACCCGTCGTAATCGGCGATCTTGACGTGGAGGTGCGCGGAGACGGAGTGGGCCATCCCGCGAGCGTCGCAGGGGACGGCGGATGACGCGAGCCGTGGATTTTCCATTCGCCATCGCGGGCCGGCCGCGCTTATTCACGCGGCTTGCCGTGAACGAACCCTCCCCTGCCGCCGCGCCCATCTTAAACGTCCTCGCCGAGCGCTACACCTCGAGCGCGATGAAGGCCATCTGGTCGCAACCCGGCCGCGTCGCCCTGGAACGCGACATCTGGATTGCCGTGATGAAGGCGCAGCGCGACCTCGGCGTGCCGATCCCGGCCGAGGCGATCAAGGATTACGAAAAGGTGAAGGATCAGATCGACCTCGCCGCCATCGCGAAACGCGAGCGCATCACGCTGCACGACGTAAAGGCGCGCATCGAGGAATTTTCCGATCTCGCGAAGCGGCAGTTCATCCACCTCGGGCTCACGAGCCGTGATCTCACGGAGAACGTCGAACAGCTGCAGATCTTACGCGCGTTGAAACTGGTCCACTTCAAGTCCGCCGCCGCGCTGCTGGCACTCGGACGGCAGGCCGAGGCGCACCGCGACCTGATGATCACGGGCCGCACGCATAATGTGCCGGCGCAACCGACCACGCTCGGGAAACGCTTCGCCATGTTCGGGCAGGATCTGCTCCTGGCGTTTGCGCGCATCGAGGAACTGCTCGTCCGCTATCCGGTGCGCGGATTGAAAGGCGCCGTCGGCACGCAGCTCGATCAGCTCACGCTGCTCGGCGGCGATTCGAACAAGGTCGACCAGCTGGAGGCGCGCGTGCTCAAGCACCTCGGCTTCCACGCCTCGCTCGATGCGGTCGGGCAGATCTATCCGCGCAGCCTCGACTTCGAGGTCGTGAGCGCGTTGCACCAGCTCGGCGCGGCGGCCGCGAGTTGCGCGACCACCCTCCGTCTCATGGCCGGTGCCGGGCTGCTCACCGAAGGATTTCAGGACGGCCAGGTCGGGTCGTCGGCGATGCCGCACAAGGTCAACGCGCGAAACTGCGAGCGCATCTGCGGCTTCTCGACGATTCTCTCCGGCTACGTGACGATGACGGGCGCGCTCGCCGGCCACCAGTGGAACGAGGGCGACGTGTCGTGCTCGGTCGTCCGTCGCGTGGCGCTGCCGGATGCGTTCTTTGCGATCGACGGATTGCTCGAGACCTATCTCACCGTGCTGCGCCAGATGGAGGTTTTCCCCGCCGCCGTCGCCACCGAGAACGAGCGCAACCTGCCCTTCCTCGCCTCCACCACCATCCTGATGGAGGCCGTGAAACACGGGGCCGGCCGCGAGACCGCGCACGCGGCGATCAAAGAGCACTCACTCGCCGCGGCGAAAGCGCTGCGCTCCGGCCACGGCGACGCCGATCTGCTGGCGCGCCTCGCCGGCGACAAACGCATCGGCCTCGGCAAAAAGGCGCTCGGGGCCATTCTCGCGGAAAACGCGCGCTTCGTCGGCGCCGCCCCACACCAAGTGGACGCGTTTCTCGCCGCGGTGCAGCCGCTCGCGCGGAAACACAAGGCCGCCGTCGATTACCAGCCGGCCCGGCTGCTGTGAGGCTGGCCCGCCGTGGCGGGTCGCGCCCGTTAGGAGCGACTCGCCGGCAAAATCCCCGACGCCCCCGCCCGCGTGCCGATGACCGCCGCCATGACTACGAGCACAATATTAGCGACCCAAAACCACGTTGGATGGGGAATTTCGCGGAGATTGAGGATACTCGCCGTCAGGAAAAGCGCGCCGACCGTCAGCCCGCGGCGCCGGTGGTTGGTGGCGGCCAAGCCCGTCGCAAGCCACGCGGCGATCAGCGGCCCGAGAGTGTAGCCGAGTAACACGATCAGGAACATGCCCGTGGACGCACCGGCCACATAGGCTTTCACGGCCTCGCGGTTGGTGAAATCGACGCCGGGGGGCGGAGGGTAGATTTTGGCGCTGATCACTTCCATGAGACCGATCAGCAGCAAACCGGCGAAGGTGCCGGCGAAAACCGCGAGGACGTTGCGCAGGGTTGGATTCATCGGCCGGGGAGTGAAGGGGATCGGCGCGCCACCACGGGCGCTTTCCGAACTAAGCCCGGACGAACGAGGGATGACACGCTAATTCATGCCTGCGCCGCGCGGTTGAAAAATTTCATTTGCCTCCGCCCCGTGCCAGGCGTTTTGATGTCCCTTCGCGTTCTCTTTTAACCTTTATCCAACACCTTTGTCATGGCTGAACTCGTAGGAAATGTCTTGGTGGGCCAGTCCGGCGGCCCCACCTCCGTCATCAATGCCAGTATCGCAGGCGTCATTGCCGAAGCGCTGAACCACGAATGCATCGAGGAGATCTACGGCACGCTGAATGGCGTGCTCGGCATTCTCCAGGAGGATCTGATCGATCTCGCCTCGGAGTCGCAGCAGCAGATTCGCGCGCTCAAACACACGCCCGGCGCCGCGCTCGGCACCTGCCGGTTCAAACTCAAGAAGCAGGCGGACTTCGACCGCGTGCTCGAGGTCTTCAAGGCGCACAACATCCGCTACTTTTTCTACCTCGGGGGCAACGACTCGCAGGACACCGCGGACAAGATTTCCAAGCTCGCGCAAGCGCAGGGCTGGGAGATGCGGGTGATCGGTGTGCCGAAGACCATCGACAACGATTTGCCCATCACGGACCACACCCCCGGCTACGCCAGCACCATCAAGTATCTCGCGGCCACCGTCCGCGAAATGGCCTGCGACAATGAAGCCATGGGCCAGGGCGATCTCGTTTCCATCCTCGAGGTCATGGGCCGCAGCGCCGGCTGGCTCGCCGCCGGCACGGCCCTCGCCAAGCGCCGCGATCACCCGCACGATTCCCCGCACCTGATTTTGCTCCCGGAAATTCCGTTCAACCAGGAGAAAGTGCTCGAGGAGATCCGCCGCGTGTTGAAGCGGGAAAAATACTGCCAGATCGTCGTCGCCGAGGGCCTCGTCGACGCCGACGGCAACTACGTCGCGGCCGACGCCGCGACCGATGCCTTTGGCCACGCCACCCTCGGCGGCGCCGGCGATGCGCTCGGTGAAATCATCGGGGCCAACATCCCGGGCGTAAAAATCCGCGTCGCCAAGCCCGGCCTCGCCCAGCGCTGCGCCGCCCACGCCGCGTCCAAGATCGATGTCGATGAGGCTTACCTCGCCGGCCAGGCCGCCGTCAAAGCCGCCATCGCTGGCGAAACCGACAAGATGGTTACGATCGTCCGCGGCGAAACCGACCACTACACCTCCGAGACCGGACTCGCGCCGCTCGCCGACGTCGCCAACTCCGTGAAGAAACTTCCCCGCGAGTGGATCAACGAGGACGGCGTCTCGATGAACTTCCAGTTCCTCCGCTACGCGCAGCCGCTCATTCAGGGCGAAATCGCCGTCCCGCACGACAACGGCGTGCCGGTCTTCGCGCGCCTCGATAAAGTGCGCGTCGACAAATCGCTCCCGGCCTACGTGACCTGAGCCGACCCGATCATACGTCGTTCATCGAAGGCCGGTCGCTCAGACCGGCCTTTGTTATTTCCAAAGACGCATCCCCGCACCCTTTCGCCACGTCATAACCATCGCCTCGGTCGCGCCGGCGATCCTCCTGCGCCACTGGCACCCGTTTTTGCCATGCACCTTGTCCTCCGCGTTATCCTGAGTCTCGTCGTCCCAGCCTCGGTCGCGGTGGCTCAAACGGCACCACCCTCCGAGCCGATCGTCCGCGTCGAAAAAATCGTCGTCGAAGAAAGTCTGCTCGCCGCGGACGCCACCGGCACGACGCGGGTGCATTTCGACCCCACCGTGCCCGCCACCACCCTGGCGCTCGGCGCACTCGCCGCCCGCGTGGCGAATCTCCACGTCAACGCCGGCGGCGCCGGCTCCTTCGGCGACCTCTTCACGCTCCGCGGCCTCGCCAACACGCCCTACTTCAGCGACCCGTCGGTCACGGTTTATTTCGACGACCTGCCGCTCGGCAGCAGCTTCACCTATCCGACCGGTCTGTTCGGCTTCGCCTCCGCCACCGTTTATCGCGGTCCGCAAGGCACCGCGTTCGGCCGCGGCGGCGAAGGCGGCACGATTACGCTCACGTCCGCCGAGCCCGGGGCTCGGGCCGGCGGCGAATTGCGCCTGAGTCTCGGGAATTCCAACGCCCACTTCGCCGCGCTCGAGGCCCACAGTGCCCGCGGCGAAAAGGCCGATGCCACCGTCGCCGCATCCGCCTTCGAGCGCGACGGCTACATCGCCAACACCACGCTCGGCACGCGCGTGGACGACCAGGTTTCCTCCGCGGCGTCGGCGCGCGTGCGCGTGCGACCCACGACCGCGAGTGAGTTCACCCTGCAGCTGCTCGCCAGCCGGCACCGTGACGGTGCGCAGCCGCTCGTGCCGCTCGCCGGCCCGCCGTTCTCGGTCACCCGCGGTCGCGAAGGGAGCACCAATATCGACTTCGGAGGCGTCGCGCTCAAAGGCGCCTTCGACACCACCCTCGGCCGGCTCACCTCAGCGACGAGTGCCACCAGTTGGAAACTCAAGCCCTACGACAACCGCCTCGTCCTCCCCCCCACGCTCGACTCGAAAATTGTTCAAACCCAGCGCGGGTGGAACGAGGAAATCCGCCTCGCCTCCGACACCCGCGCGGACTTCGCGTGGAAGGCCGGCGCATGGTTTTCCGACGGCCAGACCATCGGTGAGGTAACCCGCGGCCTCGTCCTCCCCTTCGGCGTCGTCCCGATCGAAGTTTCGAGCTACACGCTTAACGCTCGCACGGTCGCGCTGTTTGGCGAGGCGACCTTCGCGCCCGCCGCCGGCTGGCACCTGACGGCCGGCCTCCGCGCCGAGGAAACAAAAAAAGATTTCGACCGCAGCCAGCGCGTGCCCGGCCCCGGCCGTATCACCGCCGGCAAGACGTTCGACGCCTTCCTGCCGAAGCTCTCGGCGAACTACGCCCTCTCGGCCGAAACGACGGCGTCCGCCAGCCTCTCGCTCGGCACCAAGCCCGGCGGCTGGTCCGCCTACACCGGCAACGCGAATCTGGCCGCGTTCAAGACTGAGGAAACCACCGCGTTCGAAACCGGCCTAGACACTTCGTTCGCCAGGAAAACCGTGACGCTCGCCGCCCGCGCCTTCGTCTACGCGATTCGCAATTACCAAATCGAGCGCTCCTTCAACGCGAGCGACTACCTCGTCGTGGATGCCCCGCGCGCCCGCGCGGTCGGTGGCGAACTGGAGGCGACGTGGCGTCCGATACCCGAGTGGACGCTCACCGCCACGCTCGGCGTAACTCAGATCACGCTGCGCGAGTTTACCGATCCGTTCACCAAGAAAAGCTACGCCGGCAACCGCGCGCCCTATGCCCCCGATTACGATGCGCATGTGAGCGCCACGTGGCACTCCCCGTCCGGCTGGTTCGCCGGTGCCGAGGTCGCCGCGATTGGCCGGACGTTCTACGACGAGTCTGAAAATCCACTCTTCGCGTCGCGCGCCCACGCCGTCCTCAACGCCCGCGCCGGCTACGACACCCCACGCTGGCGCGTGAGTCTCTCCGGAGAAAATCTCAGCGACGAAACTTACGCCGCGCTGATCATCCCCGGCGTCCGCCACGCCGCCCCCGGCGCCCCGCGCACTTACGGGTTCGAAGCCACCGTGAAGTGGTAAGCGTCAAACCGACTCGGTGGCGCTCACCGCCACATACGGCTCCTCTTGCAGCTTCGCCACGCGTTTACCCGCGGCGAGCTGCCACCAGACGCGGGCGTTGGCGATCACGACGATCGTTACGAGCACGAGAAACACCCCGGTCACCGCGGCATCCACCAGATTATTGAACAACTGCGCCTTTAATACCGCGCGCTCCGCAGCGGTGCGGGTGATCGCAATCTTTTGCTGAAGGCCGCGCGCGATGGCGAGGAAGCCGAGCGGCGCCGGACTGAAGATTTTCATCCAGCCCGCCGTCATCGTCACGGACAGCAGCCAGCCGAGCGGGAGCAGCGTCGTCCACACGTGGCGCGCGCGGCCCATCTTGATCAGGACCGTCGTGCCGAGCGAAAGCGCGATGACAGCGAGCAGTTGGTTCGCGATGCCGAAGATCGGCCAGAGCGAGTTGATGCCGCCGAGCGGATCGACCACGCCCTGATAGAGAAACCAGCCCCAGGCCGACACGAAGAGCACGGTGGCAAACGCGCCCGCGCCGGCCGAGCGTGTGTCGCCGAGCGGCTTCCACGCCACGCCGAGCAAATCCTGGACCAGGAACCGGCCCACGCGCGTGCCGGCATCGATGGTCGTGAGGATGAACAGCGCCTCGAACATGATCGCGAAGTGATACCACAGCGCGAGCGCGGCCTTGCTGCCGACGACGCCCGCAAACATGTGTGCCATGCCGACCGCAAACGTGGGCGCGCCACCCGTGCGGCCAACCATCGTCTTCTCGCCCACGCTCGCGGCGAGATCGGCCATCTGCCCGGGAGTCACGGGGTAGCCGAGCGCCGTCACCTTTGCCGTCACGACCTCGGCGGTGCCGGCCATGTTGATCGCGAAATACTGGCCGGGCTCCATCGCGCAGGCGGCGATGAGCGCCATGATGCCCACGCACATCTCGGTGACCATGGCACCGTAGCCGACCACGCGGATGTGGGCCTCGCTCGCGATGAGCTTGGGGGTTGTGCCCGAAGAGATGAGTGAGTGGAAACCCGAGATCGCCGCGCACGCGATCGTGATGAAGCAAAACGGAAACACCGGCCCGGCGAACACCGGCCCGCTGCCATCGATGAATTTGGTGAGCGCGGGCATCTTCAGCGGCGGTGCCAGCAAGATGACAGCGACCCCGAGCGCCGCGACGGTGCCAATTTTCATGAACGTGCTGAGGTAGTCGCGCGGCGCGAGGAGCAGCCAGACCGGCAGAATCGACGCCAGAATCCCGTAGCCCATCAGCCACCAGGCGATCGTCGTGCCCTTCAGGGTAAGCGCACCCTCGAGCGGCGTGCCGTGGAGAAACTGGCCGCCCCAGACAGCCGCCAGCAGCGCCAGCACCCCAAACGCACTCACCCACGCCAGGCCACGACCGCTGTGACCCACGGCCTTCATACCCAGACCCATCGCGACCGCGATCGGCATCGTGGCCGCGATGGTGAAGAGGCCCCACGGGCTTTCCGCCAGCGCCTTCACGACGACCAGCCCGAGCACGGCGAGCAAAATGATCATGATCGCAACGATGCTCACGAGGGCCACGCCGCCCGCAAACGGCCCGACTTCATCGCGCACCATCTGGCCGAGCGATTTGCCGCGCCGGCGCACGGAGCAAAACAAAATAACGCTGTCATGCACCGCGCCCCCGAGCGTGGCGCCGACCAAAATCCACAACATGCCGGGCAGAAAACCAAATTGCGCCGCGAGCACGGGGCCGACCAGCGGGCCGGGGCCGGCGATGGCCGCGAAGTGATGGCCGAAAACCACCCACTTGTTCGTCTTCACGAAATCTTTCCCATCCCCGTGAGTTTCCGCCGGCGTGGCGCGGAGTTCGTCGAGCGTGAGCACCTCCGCCATCAGCCAGGCGGAGTGAAAACGGTAGCCGATCGCGAACACGCACAAGGCGGCGACGACCATCCAGAGCGCGTTGACGGATTCACCCCGCGACCAGGCGAGCGTGGCGATGGCGGTGACGCCCAGACCAGCGACCGCACTCCAGCCGAGCGTGCGCAGAAGTTTTTTAGTGGAGGAGGGCGCAGGGAGGGTAGCAGGGCTCATGAGAACAAAGGGGTTCACGAAGATTGGCGGGCGCCGCGCGCAGCGCAAGCGCGCCCATCAGCCCTTAAGTTTTAGCCCAACGTGCCGACTCCTTGCCCAAGCCAGCCCGCCACCATGGAACTCCATAGTCACCACAAGCCCAAACGTGCCTTCACGGGACACGCGTGCGTGCCGCATCCGGACGAGGCACTGCAACGCGTGGTGGATCTGGCCATCGCGCGCGCCGAGGCGGCCCTGCACGAGGGGCGGCTGATTTCGCCCGGCGAAGCCCTGGCCCTCGCCGGTCCGGAGGCCCGGCGGGATGAGACGCTTTTTTCCATCGCCCGCGCCGTGGCGTGGGAGACCGACAGCAGTGAGGACGAGATCCTCTGCTGGTTGGGCGAGAAGTATCCCGATCTTTCCTGAGCCTACGCTCAACCGGGGCCGACCGCGACCAACCTCGAAATTCGCAAAAAAAAGGCCCGGGTGGATGACACCCGGGCCTGAAGAAATCTCGTAACTCGAACGAAAGCTTACGGCAGTTCGTAAACTTCCACGATGGCGACACCCGACGTGCCGCCGACGCCGAGCACCTGCGCCGAGTAGTTGCCGGGGGCGAGGCTGACGATCAGCGCCGAGTCGCCGCTGCCCGCGATGAGCGGGAACGCGCCGACTTGGGTGGCCGCGATGGCAATGGCACTGGCATCGGGCGAGGTGCCCCAGCCGGTGTTCTGGGCGACCGTCACCCCGTCCTTGATGAGGACGAGCTGCGGCTGGGCCAGCACACCGGTGACGCCGAGCTGGATGAGCCCGGGGCCGACGGCGCGGATCAGCACCCGTTTCGGTGCGGAGCCGGAGACGACGATGCCCGCGATGAGCGTGGCGTCGCCGGTGCCGGCGCTGGCGCGTGTAGAGATGTTAAACAACTTCTGGCCGGCAGCCGGAGCCGAGAGGTCATAAACTTCGACGAGCGCCACGCCCAAGGCGCCGGTGCTGCTGCTCACAATCGCGGTGTAGGCACCGGGCGCGAGCGTGGTGAAGATCACCGAGTCGGCGCTGGTGGCGGCGAGAGCGAACGCACCAGCTTGGGCGCTGGCAGCGGTGATGGCGGCGGTGTTGCCCGCCGTCGCCCAACCGGTGTTTGTAGCAATAACCGTGCTGCCACGATAGAGGTCGAGCTTAGGCGCCGTCAGCGCGGTCGGAACGCCGAAGCCAATCAACGTCGGGCCGACCGCACGGATTAGCACGGGCTTCGAGTCGGTGCCGGAGATGACGAAGCCAGCAATCGAGACGGCATCGCCGGTGCCCACCCGGGCGCGGGTCGAAATGTTCGCCAACCGCTGGGCCGCGATCACGGCCTCGCTCGCACCGGTGAAGGTCGTAACCACCGTGCCCGCCGTGGCGGTAACACTCACGGCGGCGGTGTCCGAATTCACCGTTCCGCTGATCGTCTGCCGGGCCGTGGCGACGGAGATGACACCGGTGGCGCTTACGCTGCCGGAGCCGCCATCGACCGTGGTCGAGGTCTGGGTGACGACAAATGCCTGACCGGCCGCGCTCACGATGGTCAGCGCCGTGGACGAACTATTGGCCGCGCCCGCTTGGTAGAAGCCGGACACCGCCTGCGTCGCACCGGCGTCCGCCGACTTGGTCGCGGCGAGTGATGCCCCCGCCACACCGACGACGGTGCCAGCCAGCGTGCCGTCTGCGGCGATGGCGCCGCTGAAGACGATGTCGCCCGGCGCGGCCGCCACCAACTGACCACCCACGCCGGCGGTGATGGCGCCGGTAGCAGTCTGGGTGAAGACGAACTGACCGGAGTCGTTGACATTAAAGGAGAGATTCCTCACCGCGATGGTCGAACCCGGCAGATAAGCGAGGAAGACACCCGTGTTGTCAGAGCGGATGAAGATCGCGAAGTTACCGAGCGTGCCACCGAAGGAACCAAAATATGTTCCAGCGTAGCTGCGGGCGATCGCGCGCAGCTCTCCAGCGGCGGACGTGATTGAGCCGGCCGAGTTGGTGACCGTGACACTGTAGTTGCCAATGTCGCCCGCCTGCACGCTGCCGATGGTGAACGAGGCTCCGGTGGCACCGGAAATCGCGACGCCATTCTTCAGCCACTGGTAGGTCGGCGCCGGGGCGCCGGATGCGCCGGCGGTAAACGTCGTCGAACTGCCGATGAGCGCCGTGCGCTTGACCGGCGCCGCGGTGATGGTCGGCACGGAGGCGGTGGCGGAGACCGAGAGTTGGGCCAGCGAGCTGGTGAGCGCGCCGAAGGACGTCGTCACGACGACGTCGTAGTTGCCGGCGTCCGCCGTCGTGACGGCGGGCAGGGTGAACGACGAGCTGGTCGCGCCCGCGATGTTCGCGCCGTTTTTGCGCCACTGGTAGGCGATGTTCGAGTTACCCGAGGCCGTGACGCTGAACGTCACGCTGCTGCCAGCAAGCGCGGCCTGCGACTTCGGCTGCGAGGTGACGGTGGCCTGGGTGTTAACGATGAGCGCCGCCCCATCTGAAATCACCGAGCTGGCGGCGTTGCTGACGACGACGCCGTAGGTGCCAGCGTCAGCGGGCTGCAGGTTGGTCAACGCGAGGCTGGCGCTGGTCGCGCCCGCGACCGCCACGCCGTTGAAGCGCCATTGATAGGTGAGCGGCGCAGTGCCGGTCGCAACGACGGTGAAGGTCGTGTTCTGGCCCTTGATGACGGTCGCGCTCGCGGGCTGCGTGGTGATCGCAGGAGCCACGATCGCCGGCGTCACCGTGAGGGTGAAGGTCTGGCCGACGCTGATGCCATTGCCCGCCGTGAGGGTGACCGTAAACGGCGAGCCAGTCGTATCCGGCGGTGTGCCGGTGAGCGCGCCAGTCGTGGCATTCAGCGTCGCCCACGAGGGCAGGCCGGTCGCGGAGAACGTCGGAGTGGGATTGCCGCTGGCCGCCACCGTGAAGCTGAGGGCCTGGGTAGCCTGGACGCTGGCGCTCGCCGCGCTGGTGAACACGGGCGCCGCCACCACGGCACTAAGCGTGGCCGCGGTGGACAAGGCATCCGGGCTGACCAGGCTGCCGACGCTTACTTGAAACTGGTCGCCCTGCATCGCAGACGTGATGCCGGTGACGGTGAGCGTCGCGGTCGTGGTGCCAGTGTAGGGTGCGCCTTCCACGATGTTGACGAAGCCCGTGGTGCCAGCCGGCTGCCGCTTCCACTGGAAGATCGTCGGGGTGGGTGCGCCGGTCGCGACGACGGTGAAGGTGGCATTGCCACCGGGCGCGACCGCGGTGCTCAGCGGCTGGGTCGAGATTGCCGGCGCCGTTACGGTGCCACTGCGGCGGATCGTGTGGTTGCCGGTATCGGCGACATAGAGGTTACCCGCGGTGTCGACCGCGATACCGCGAGGCTGGGTGAAGCGCGCGGCGCTGCCGATGGAGTCGGTGGTGCCAGACGAGCCGCCCAAGCCAGCGACCGTCGTTACGACGCCGGCGGAAGTGATTTTTCGAATCGTGCTGTTAAACGTGTCCGCCACGTAGACATTCGCGAGCGAATCAACCGCCACGCCCGAAGGCCGGCTAAAGCGGGCCGCCGTGCCGGTGTCGTCCAGCGTGCCGGCCAAGCCCGCGCCACCGGCGAGGGTGGTCACGACGCCAGCCTGGGTGATCTTGCGGATCGTATTGTTGGAGGCATCGGCCACATAAACGTTGGCCGGCCCATCGACGGCCAACGAGCTCGGAGAGTTGAAGCGCGCCGCCGTGCCCGTGCCATCAGCGGTGCCCGTGGTGGCGGCGAGGCCGGCCAACGTGCTCACGAAGCCGCTGATGGTGAAGCGGCGGATCGTGTGATTATTGGTGTCCGCCACATAGATGCTGCCGAAGGAATCGACGGCCACACCCGACGGGAACGAGAAGCGCGCGGCGGCGACGGCGCCGTCCGCGAAGCCGTTAATGCCCGCGGCCCCAGCGATGGTATTGACCACGCCGGCGGATGTGATCAGGCGGATGGTGTGATTGAATTGGTCGGCGACGTAAACATTGCCCGCCGCGTCGACGGCAATACCAGACGGACCAAAGAAACGCGCGTCGCCCCCGGTAGCATCGGTGCTACCGCTGACCCCCGCCTTACCGGCCAAAGTCGTGACGACTCCAGCCGCGGTCACCTTGCGGACCGTGTGGCTGGAACTGTCGGCCACATAAACGTTGCCCGAGGCGTCAACCGCGACAGAGAAAGGATTATTGAACTGGGCGAGGATGCCCGTGCCGTCCACGGTGCCGGAAAGCGTTGCCTTGCCCGCGAGCGTGCTGATCACGGTGCCGGTGGTCACCGTCAGGGTTACAGCGGTGCTGCTGGTCGAGCCAGTCGTGTTGGTCGCGATCGCCAGGAACTGATCCGTGCTCATGCCGGTGGTTGCATTGTTGACGATGAGCGTGGCCGTGGCGGTGCCGACGTAGGTCGCGCTCTCCACCAAAT
>SIBG01000032.1 GCA_009695305.1 Opitutus sp.
TCCGAACTGCCGCTTCCAACGGTGGAATGTGACCTCGGAGATATTATGCTCCTTGCACACTTCCACGATGCTCTTGCCGCCATCGGCTTCCCGCAAAATGCGGATCTTTTGTTCTGTCGTGTGTCTTTTTCCTTTCATGGTCTGGGCTCATTTTAGGGCCGCAGACTAACATTACAAGTGGCCCGGATTTCGGGGGATCACCGCAACGGCGCCGCTCAGGCCACCTATTCGGTCATCGATATCGGCGTGCTCGGCACCGGCACGCTGAGCCAGGCGGTCGCCATCAACAACGCAGGCCAGGTCGTCGGCGTCAGCTACACCAACGGCACCAACACGGCGCATGCCATTCTCTACAGCAACGGCTCCCTGACTGACCTGGGCCTTTTCGCCAACGGCGGCACCAGGAGCTACGCGGCTGCGATCAACGATTCCGGCGTGATCGTCGGCGTTGCCGACACCCTGCCGACGTTTGGCGGTGCGACCGTCGCGCATGGGTTTCGCACGACGACCGCCGGCGGGGCCTTCACCGACCTCGGCACCGTCGGGGCCGGCGTGCAGAGCGACGCCCGCGGAATTGCCAACAACGGTGTGATCGTCGGCCAGGCCACTCTCAATGGCGTGGGCGACGGCGGAGCGTTTTATCATAGTGGCGGCACGATGACGATTTTCGGTGGCGTCACCACCAACGCGAACGGCGTGAACGTCGTCGGTGGCGTCACCACCATCGTCGGCTACACCGATCGGATCGTCGGCAGCGGCGAGAGCGCCTACACCGTCATCGAGGCGTTCACCTACACCGTCGGCGGCGGCATGATCAATATCGGCAGCTTGGGCAACGGCGTCGTGGCCACGATCAGCAAAGCCAACGCGATCAGCTCCACCGGCCTGGTGGTCGACGAAAGCTCGCTCGATTCGCTCAACTACATTCAGCACGCGTTCCGTTACACAGTTGGTGGCGGCATGACCGACCTCGGCACCCTCGGCGGCGAGAGCAGCCACGCCCTCGCCGTCAACAGCGCTGGCCTCATTGTGGGGGACGCTGACCTTTTCGACTCCACTCACCACGCATTTAGTTTCACCACCGGCGGCACGATGACCGATCTCAACACGCTCATTCCCGGAAATTCCGGCTGGACGCTGATCGGCGCGACCGGCGTGAACGACCTCGGCCAAATCGTCGGCTACGGTGCGATCGGCGACGAAATCCACGGCTACGTGCTCACGGCGATCCCCGAGCCGGCAACCTCTGTGCGCCACGGCGATAGTCGCGTTTCGCCGACTGGCACCCTCGCGTTGAGTCGACGACGCGTGAACAGACGGGAACGCGGCGGGGAGATTGCGCGAGAGAGGAAGGGGCTGCTGTCGGATGAGTATTCTCTCGTGAGAGTATTGATTGGGACACTTTCTGACTCGCGGTGGCCGTGCCGTCGTCCCTGCTCGAATATGTTCGGTGGCGGTGCCGCCGTCGGGCGGAAAGGCTCCGCCCGCGTCAAGCCCGCGCGCTTGCGCGCGCCGCCCGCCGCCGCATGCTCCCACCACCGCCATGCCCGACGCCGCATCATCCGCCAAACTTTACGAGCAACTCGTCGCCCTCGAGCAGGACAGCACGGCGTTTGTGCTCGTCGTGCTGGTTGATGCGCTGGGCAGCACGCCCCAGGACACCGGCGCAAAAATGCTCGTGACCAACGCAGGGCGGCACACTGGCACCGTGGGCGGCGGCCGGGTCGAGGCCCGGGCGCTCGCGCTGGCGCAGGAAATTCTCGCGAAAAACGAGGCCGCCCCGCGCTTCGTATCCTGGACGCTCAAGGGTGACGTCGGCATGACGTGCGGCGGCGCGGTGAAGCTTTATTTCGAGCCGCATCCCGCCGGGGGCGCGGCGTGGACGATTGCGATTTTCGGCGCGGGCCACATCGCGCAGGCACTCGTGCCCGTGCTCGCGCCGCTACCGTGCCGGCTGCTCGTTTTCGACTCGCGCCCCGAGTGGCTCGAGAAACTTTCCCGCGCGCGCAATGTCACCGCCACTCACCTCGCCGACCTCGCGCCGGCGATCGATAACCTGCCGGCCGATGCCTTCGTGCTCTGCATGACGCAAGGCCACCGGACCGACCGGCCCATTCTGCACCGCGCGCTCGCGACCAAGAATTTCCCGTTTGTCGGCGTGATCGGCAGTGACTCAAAGGCGGCGGTCCTGCGCAGGGAACTGATTGCCGGCGGCCTCCCGCCGGCCCGCGCGAAAAAATTTCACTGCCCCGTCGGACTCGATTTCGGGACCAATCACCCGCACGAGATCGCCCTCAGTATCGCGGCGCAACTGCTCGCGGAACGCGATCGGCTGGCCGCCGAACGTTGTTGAGATTTTCGCGCACCCGCGCCACAAACCGCGGCGTTAGCTACGGAGCCCACTTCCCCCTCAACCTCGTCTCGTTCCCGTCATCCCCATGAAAAAGCACGTCCTTGGTCCAGCGCTCGCGGCTCTCGCCGCGTTTATGTTCGGTTTCATTTACTGGGGCCTGCCGCCCCATCTCGCCTACAAAGCCCTTGGTTCCGTCAGCGACGTGTCCGCCACGGCGCTGGCCGTCGGCAAAATGTTTCCCGCCACGGGCACCTACCTGCTACCGAGTCCACTGGACGGCGAAAGCAAGGCGAGCGAACTTTCGGCGCGCGCCCGATGGTCGAAGTTCATATCACCAAGGAGCCATTTACCTTTGCCAGCATGGGCCGGGTCATGGCGTTCGGTTTCCTGCACATGTTCGTGCTAAGCGTGCTGGTGTCGTTCATCCTCTGCGGTCTCGAAAAGTCCTTTGTCCAGTGGACCTGCCGGGTAAAATTCTGCGCCGCGCTCGGCCTGCTGGTTGCGACCTGCGATCTAGGCCCGACGATCTGGTGGCACCACTCGTTGGGCTGGTCACTCGGACAGGCCGTCTATGATTTCCTGATGTATACGGTCATCGGTCTCGTGCTGGCGAAATTTGTCACGCCGAAAGCGCCCGCTGCCGTCGCCTGAATTACGCCCACTTCGCCAACCGGCCGGCGTTGCCCGCGCCGCCGGTTTCGTTTTTTCCGCGATTGCACGGAACCGCCAGACGCCACACGTTTCTCCTCCGCCATGGTCCGCCTCGTCCGCCTTCATCGCTTGATCGCCCCACTCGCCGCGTTCGCCCTCCCGGCGCCGCTCGACGCCCAGCCGGTGTCGCCGCTCGCCAGTCCACCGACGGCGACCGCGGCCAGCCCAGCTGCGCCGGCGCCCAGCGCAGCCAAACGCCCCCGCGCCATCTCCCCCGAAGCCGCTGCCGCCCTCGCGGCGACGATGCCGAAATACGCTCCGCCGCCGCCCAGGCCCCCGCCGACGCCCGAGGAGGATTTGCCCGATCTCCGCGAAACCGACAAGCCCCGCAACGCCATCATCCGGCTTCCCAAATACATCGTGCAGGAGCCGAAGTCCCCCATCTTTCGCGAGCGCGACATCAACACGAAACAGGGGCTCGCGAACATCGCGATGCGCCGCTATCTCAGCGAAGCGGACCGCGCGCTGAACCGATTTAGACTCCCGCTTTTTGGCCTCTCCAACGCCGAGCGTGCGCTCGCAATGTATGCCGAGGACGAGCGGCTGAAAAACATGGCCGACCTCGCCGACAACACGAACATGGTCATGCGCTCCGATCCCGCTGCTGGCGCCAAGGTGAAGGAAGCCGCCCAGAACACCTATCAGCGTTGGAGTGATTTCAGCTACAGCCGCGACCGCGCGAAATGAGCGAGCAGCCCTGAGCGTCAGCTCAGCGATCCGGAAGCCGCTCCACCCTCCCGGCGCTCACGCGCCGGGCTACCGTCGGATTTCCGTGCCGGACTTCTCGGGTTAGGCGGTGGCGGCGGACACCGTCAGCGCGCGAGCAATTCGCGCGCGATCTCCGCCCACTCTGCCTCCAGCGTCACGCCCGCGGCGGGCACCGGCCGCCGCGCGCGCGCATACCAGTAGCCCGCGTTGCCGGCATCGCCTTCCTTGCGGTGCAGATACGCATGCACCCAGGCGCCGTCGCGACCTTTGTCGTCTTGCGCACAGGTGTGCGCTCGCTCCCAGTCACCGCGTCCCTCGAACCACAGCGCCTGCAACGCTCCACTCACTCCCGTGGGCGGCACGGCGTCGCGCGCCACCGACTGTTGAAATTCTTCAAATGACATTTGCACCAGCGTGCGTGACACGCTCTTGATTTCAATCACACAGAGCACCTCTTCGCGTCTCACGTCTCCCGTCTCCCGTCAACTGTCGCCTGTCCTCCCTCCCAATGCCCACCGCCGAGCACTTCATCCTGCGCGAGCTCCTCGCCCGCGATTCGCACTGGATTTCCGGCACCACGCTCGCCACAAAACTCGGCGTGAGCCGCGTCGCCGTGTGGCAGCACATGGAAAAATTGCGGGCGGCCGGATTCGTGTTCGAGGCCCAGCGCGCGCGCGGCTACCGCCTCACCGCGCCGCCCGGCACCCCGCACGCCGCGCTGATCGAGACGCAACTCAAGGTGCGGCCGCGCGGCTTCTCGCTGCTCGTCCTGGACGAAATCGACAGCACCAACGACGAAGCCGCGCGCCAGCTGGCCAGCGGCCGCGCCGCGCCCTTCGCGGTGATTGCGCGACGCCAGACCAGCGGCCGCGGCCGCCTCGGGCGCGCCTGGCACAGCGCGGCGAACGGCAATCTCTACGTCAGCGTGGCGTTCCGCCCGCGCGTCCCACCGGAGCGGATGGGCGCCTTCACGCTCTGGATGGGCCTCAACGTCTGCGAGCTCATCGCCAATTTCACCCGCCTCACCCCCAGTCTGAAATGGCCCAACGACATCCTCTTCGACGGCCGCAAGGCCGGCGGTATGCTGACCGAGGCGCGGGTCGATGCCGACCAGATCCGCGATCTCGTCTTCGGCCTCGGCCTCAATCTCAACAGCCCCGCCGATGGCTGGCCCGGCGACCTCGCCCGCCGCGCCGTTTCACTTGCCGAGGTCGGCGGCACGCCCCTCGACTTCAACCGCTTCACCGCCGCGCTCCTCGGCCGCGTGTTGCTCGCCTACCAAAAATTCATGGACGGCGATTACACGAAGACCTTTGCCGATCTCTGGCACCGCTTCGACGGATTGCGCGGCCGGTCCATCGTGCTCGTCGAGGCCGGCCGCCGTCATCACGGCACCGTCTCCGGCCTCGACGACGAAGGTGCGTTGCTGTTGCGCGACGCCCACGGCCGCACCCACCGTTTTCGCGCCGGCGAGGTCACGGTGGAAAAGGCAAGTTGAGGGTTGAGGGCTCTCGTCTCACCGTTGAGGGTCTCATACCGCATGTCCGAATCGATCCCACCCGCCATTGAGGTTTCGCACCTCGTTAAGACCTACGCCGGGGTCACTGCGGTCAGCGACATCAGCTTCACGGTCGCGCGCGGAGAGATCATCGGCTTCCTCGGCCCCAACGGCGCGGGCAAATCCACCACGATGCGCATTCTCACCGGCTACCTGCCCGCCACCTCCGGCCGCGTCGAAATCTGTGGCGTGTCGGTCGCCGCCCACCCCGATGACATCAAGCGCCGCATCGGTTACATGCCCGAGAACAATCCGCTGCCCGAGGACATGCGCGTCTCTGAATATCTCTACTTTCGCGGCCGCCTGAAGGAGATTCCCCGCCGTAAACTCGGCCCGCGCATCGACGAGGTGCTCGAACTCGGCGACTTGAAACGCGTCCGCCACAAAATCATCGGACAGCTCTCGAAAGGTTACCGCCAGCGGGTCGGCATCGCGGAGGCCATCCTCGCCGAGCCGCCCGTGATTATCATGGACGAGCCCACCATCGGCCTCGATCCGCATCAGATTCTCATCGTGCGCGATCTCATCGCCAGCCTCCGCGGCCGGATGACAGTGCTGATCTCCTCCCATATCTTGCCGGAGATTGAAATGACCTGCGATCGCGTGCTCATCATCAACCAGGGCCGCGTCGTGGCGCAGGGCACGCCCGCCGCGCTGCGCCGCGAGATCCTCGGCCGCTCAATTTACCAGCTCCAACTCGCCGGCGATCCTGGCGCGCTGCCGGCGCTGCTCACCACCATCGAGGCCACGCTACACCTGACCGCGCAGGGCGAACCGGATGCCGCCGGGTTTCGCACGGTCACGCTCACCGCTGAACGCGACGACGAGCTGGGCGAGGCCATCCTCCGCGTGCTCCTCGCCAACAACTTTCGGGTCCGCGCGCTGAGCCACGCCCTCCCCACGCTCGAGGACGTGTTCCTGGCCGCCACCCGCCGGAGTTGGGACGCCATCGCCGCGCCCAAGCGCGCCGCGAAATGACCGAATGACCAATCTCTCAGGACCAATGATCGAACCACCTCGCACCGCCGCTGTCTTTTTTCCGTCAATGGACATTTGTCATTGGTCATCGGTCATTCCATGAAACACTTTTTCACGCTCCTCAGCCACGAGATCCGCATGTTGCTCGTCAGCCCAGGCACCTATGTCGCGGCCACGGCGTTTCTCGGTTTCATGGGTTTTATTTTCATCGCGATTCTCGAAAATTATAGCGCCGCTCCCCAGGACTCGTCGCCCGCGCAGGAGTTTTTCCAACTCTATTTCCTGCCCGTGTTTTTCATGGTGCCGCTCCTCACGATGAAGTGCCTCGCCGAAGAGCGCCGGCTCGGCACGATGGAGACCCTGCTCACCACGTCGGTGACCACGACCGAAGTCGTCCTCGGCAAATTCGGCGCCGCGTATTTCCTCTACCTGGTGCTGTGGGGCTCGACGGGCGGCCTGTTCTACATCCTGAAAAAATTCGCCGGCGACGCGCACCTCCTCGATCCAGGCCCGCTCATCGGCGGCTACGCCTTCATCGCGGTCTCCGGACTCTTCTTCGTCGCCATCGGGGTCTTCGCGAGCTCGTTCTCCCGCAGTCAGGCCGTCGCCGGCATTCTCTCCTTCGTGCTGCTCGCCGCCCTCATCCTCGGCAGCCGCTACCTCGCCGATGCGGCGTTCCTGGATCATGAGTCACTCCGCCCGCTCAAGGACGCCGTCGCCTACGCCCAGGTGTCCGCCCACTACGATGACTTCACTCGCGGCGTGATCGACACGCGCCAACTCCTCTTCTACCTGAGTGGCACGGTGCTCGCGCTCATCTTCACCATCTTCACCGTCGAGGCGAAGATTCTGCAAAGCTGACATGGCCCACCTCGACAGCTTCCGCACCGCCCGCTGGCTCCGCACCTTCAACCTCGTGCTGCAGGCCGGGCTGTTTCTGTCGCTTTTCCTCGGCCTCAACTATCTCGCCCGCAGCCACGCGTGGCGCTTTGATCTGACCCAGCACCGCCGCTATTCGCTTTCGCCCGAGACGCTCTCGTGGGTGAAAAACCTCCCGCAACCGGTCACGATCATCGCCACGCTGTCCCACAACCACGAGAATCCCGAGTTGCGCGGCCTGCTCGAGGAATACAAGCACGCCACCGCGACCCGCCCCGCCGGCAAAATCACGGTCGAGTATCTCGATGTCTACGAGCGCCGCCGCCGCGCCGAGGAGCTCCATGTGGAGCAGCCGAACACCATCACGCTGGTCTGCGCCGATCGCCGTCGCGTCGTGCTCGTCGATGAGCTCTACCGGATGAAGCAAAAGCAGCGCGACGCCTTCCTCGGCGAACAGGCCCTCACCGCCGCACTCCTCGACGTGGCGGACCCCAATCGGAAAAAAATCTATTTTCTGGTTGGCCACTCCGAACTCCGCCCCGAGGACCCCGAACCCCAGCATGGCCTGTCTGCGCTCCGCGATCAGCTCCGCCTCCGTAACTTCGACGTCAGTTCCGTCGACCTCACCATCGAGCGAAAAATTCCCGCCGACGCCGCCCTCCTTATTTCCGTCGCACCGCAAACCAGTTTTTCGCGGGCCGAGCAGGAGTTACTCCGCCAATACCTCGGCGCCAACGCTGGCCGCCTCATCCTCCTGCTGGCTCCCGGCATCGGCACCTCCGCGCTCGGCCTCCAGGACCTGCTCCTCGACGACTGGGGCGTGATCGTCGACGACGACATTCTTTACGACACTGGCAAGGAAAACACCACGGACGATGGCGATCTCCTCATTCACGCCTTCCATCAGCAGCACCCGATCATGCGGAGCCTCTTCGACACCGGAGCGTGGCTCCGCTTCGGTGCCACCCGCAGCCTGCGCCCTGATCCCACCCGCTCCGCGAGCAACGGCCTCAACACCGTCGCCCTCGCCGCGGCCTCACCCGCCGCGCGCGGCGATCGCGACTACCGCAACCGCACCGGCCCCAAGGCCGATCCCATCCGCCCGCTCCCCGGCCTGGAGGGCCGCGACGGCCTCGGCGTGATCGTCGCCTCCGAAAAAGTCGCCGTGAAGGACAACCTCCCCTTCAGCGTGCGCGGCGGCCGCCTCGTCGTCTTCGGCACCGGCGATTTTGTCGACAACGAGCGCCTCGGGAGCGCCGGCAATTTCACCGTGTTTCTCGGCGCCATCAACTGGACGGTCGATCGCGACGCCCAGCTCAGCATCCCTCCCCGGCAAATTGAGCGTTTCCGGCTCTCGCTCAGTGCGGGCGATTTGCTCAATCTCCGCTACGCTCTCCTCCTCGCCCTCCCCGGCGCCAGCCTCCTGCTCGGCCTCCTCGTCTACTGGACGCGGCGCAGCTAAACTCCTCCCGCCATGCGAACGAAAGTCACCCTCGTCCTCATTTTCCTGAACGTCGCGCTGTTCTTCTTCATCTTCAAGTTCGAGCGCCAGTGGCGCACCGACGCCCTCATCCTCGAGACGCGCCGCCGCGTGCTCGGCCCCGAGGCCACCGATATCCGCACCCTCGAAGTCACCAGCGCCGTGCCCGGCGGCTCCTTCCGCCTTCTGCGGGAAGGCGACACCTGGATGCTCGCCAAACCGTTCAAGTGGCCGGCCAATCCCCACGCCGTGAGCAGCCTCGTGCACGAGCTCCAGCTCCTCGAACACGTCAAGGATTCCGCGCCCTTCAACGTCGCCGACCTCGCCAAAAACGGCCAGCACCTTTCCGACTACGGCCTCGATCAGCCCAAACTCACCGTCGCGTTTTCCTCCGACGAAAAAACCCCGCCGGCCGTTCTGCGCATCGGCGACGCCACCAAGGATGGGGTCCGCCTCTACGTGCTCTCGCCCGACGGGGCCCGCGTCCACGTCGTGAACCGTGCGCTCGTCGAGACGCTTTCGCGCCCGCTGGACCAACTCCGCGCCGACACGCTCTTCACCATTCCCGTCTTCGAGGCCAGGGCGCTCAGTGTGCGCACCGCCAGTTCCGATCAAGCCCGCGCCGCCGCGGCCCCCAGCGTGCGCGTGCGCATCCGCCGCGATGCCGCCCGCTGGTCCTTCGAGACGCCCGTCATCGCCGCCGCCAGCCGGTCCGCGGTCGAGATCGCCATCAGCGGCTTAAACGCCCTCCACGCGAAAACCTTCAACCCGCCGAACCCGCCCACCGTCCGGCCGGCCGACGCTCCGGCCTTCCGGATCACGCTCGACGGCAACAATCGCAGTGAAACGCTTTTTCTCGGCGAAGCGCTCGGCTCCACCGCGATCACCGCCGGCCCCGCCACCGCGCCCGACGTCGAATATTATGCGCAACTCGAAGGCCGCACCGCGCTTTTCACTGTCGCCGTGCCCGCCGTTCTGACCGACGCCCTCCGCAACGCACCCTTCACCCTCCGCGAAAAACGCCTGCTCGACTTCGACCCCGCCGCGGTCACCGCCATCACGCTCACCTCACCGGTCCAGCCCAACCAGTCCCCGGTCACCCTCCAGCGCCTCGACCTCACGGGCGCCGCCGACAGCGCCCGCTGGCAAATCGTGCGCCGCAGCGACAGCGCGCCGGGCCCGCAGACCATGCCTGCTGACCGCGCCGCCGTGCAGCGCCTGCTCGCTCAACTCACTTCGCTCGCCGCCAAAAATTTTCAGACCGACGCCTCCACCAGCACCGACCTGGAGAACTGGGGCTTCAATCGCCCTGAACGTGAAGTCACTCTCACGCTCGCCGGCACCGGCGCACCGGCCCCGGAGCCCGTGCGCGGGCCGCTCGTGCTGCAGCTCGGCACCGACACCAAGCGCTCCAGCTTTTATGCCTTGGTCGGACCCACCGCCGCTCCCGGTTCCTCCATTTACGAAGTCGAGGCCGCGATCTTGTCTGAGCTGAAAATCGCCCCGCGCTCCCTGTGGCGCGAACGCCTCGTGCAGGAACTCTCCCCCGCCGCGCGTATCGTGGCCCTCAAGCTCACGGAACTCGCCACCAGTCAGGTGCTGCTCGACGTGACTTTCGATGCCGCCGGTGTGCCGACCGCTCCGTTGCGCGAACCGACCGCCGTGCAAACCCTGCTCGGGCAACTTCGGACCTTGCGCGCCAAAAATTTCGTCCAGGACGGCTTCTCCGAAAAAGTCACCGTCGCCGGTGACGAGCGCCCGTGGAAATACAAACTCGATGCCACGGTCTCGCTCCCCGACGGCGCCGGCGGCGGACAGACCGGCCTGAAATCGCTCCTCCTCACCGAACGGGTCGGCGGCGCCCAACAACTCGCGGGCCTGCCGGAATCCGACGCCGTTTTCGAAATCGAGCAACCGTTCCTCGACGCCCTCTGGGTTCTCACCTATGGCCCGCGCGATCCCGGCCTGGCACCCGTGCCCGCTCCGCCGGCGAAGACCCCGTGATTTCCTCATGCCCGCTCCGCGTTGGCTGAAACTCCTCTGGTCCGGCACGCATTTTTGCGCGACCTGCGGCCTCGCGTTTGCAGTCTGCACGCTTTGGCTCGCTCTCGCGCTGCTGCTCGCGGTGCAAACCTACATCGCCTCGAACCATGAACTCGAGGTGCCGGGTTTTCTCCTCCGCACCTTGGAACAGCGGCTCACCGCCGCGGGCGTCCGCGCCACCTTTGGCCGCACATCGTTCGATCCGACCGGCCGGCTCTTGATGGAGGAGGTGCGCCTTTCGCTGCCGGCCTTTGCCGAGCCGATCATCGCGGCGCGCACGATCTACGTGAAACTCGATCCGTGGGCGCTCGCCTTGGGCGGATTCGAACCCCGGGAACTGCGCGTCACCGGCGCCAGCGTCGCCGTGCCCGCGATGCTGTCGCGCTCCGGGCGCACCGAGAACATCCTGCACGATCTCGACGCTGTCTTTGTCCCCGGCAAGCACGAGCTGACGGTCGCCCAATTCTCCGCCCGTATCGCCGGCATCGCGGTATCGGCGCACGGCGCGGTGCACCTGCCGGCGGCGCCGGACCCCGCGACCTCGCTGCCCGTCGCCGATTTTCTCGCCCGCAATTTTCCCGCGATCTGCCGGCAGCTCTCCGCCGCCGCCGATCAGCTCACCGCGCTGGACGGGCCGGAACTCCACCTCGAACTCGTCCCGTCGGAGTCGCGGCTCGCCATTGCCACCGTGACCCTGTTCGCCCGGAGCTTGAACGTCGCGGGACCCGTCCCCGTGCAGCTCACCGAGCTGCACCTCGCCACCCGCCTGCCTCTGCTCGGCGACGGACCGATCAACGCGCGCCTGGAGCTCACCGGGCGCGATCTGCAGTTGCCCTTTGGCGCCACGGCGCACGGGGTGCGGGCGCTCGTGCGGGGGACGCTCCGGCCCGGTCAGCTCCGCTTCGAACCGCTGGAACTGGAACTCTCCGCCGAATCCCTCGCCGCCGCGGGATTTTCCGCATCGGCCGTCGCCGCGCGGCTCACGCCTGGCCCGCTGCCACAACTCGGCGCCGAAATCGTCGCACTTATCATGGGCGCTCCGCTGGCCATCCGCGGCGACGCGGATTTCAAGGCGCAGACCGCCCGCCTGCGGTTCGACGGCGCGATCTCGCCCAGCGTGCTCGGCCCGCTCAGCGAACGACTCCACGTCGACGTGCGGAAGTATTTCGATTTCGCCGCGCTCGACTGCACCGACGGGGAGGTGCGACTGGGGCCGGGCTGGAAATTTGAAAAACTCTCCGCCGGCATCGCGGTGCGCGGCATTGCGGCCTACCATGTGATGATCGACGAGGGTCGGGCCGTGATCGAGTTCGACGGCCGCCACTTCCGCTCGCCGGCGGCGTGGGCCCGGCTGGGCGAAAATTTCGCCTTCGGCTCCTATGAGCAAGATCTCTCGACCCTTGACTATCGTTTCCTGCTGGAAGGCCGCCTGCGGCCCCTGCGCATCGGAGGTTGGTTTGGTCCGTGGTGGCCGAATTTTTTTGCCCAGCTCGAGTTTCCGGCGGCGCCGCCCGAAGCGAGCGTGGATGTCGCCGGCCGCTGGAGCGAGGGCCGGCGCTCGACGGTGTTTGTTTTTGCGGACGCCGCGAAACCGATCATTCGCGGCGCCGCTTTCGATCGCGTGCGCGCCCTGCTCTTCATCCGGCCGGCGTTTTACGATGGACTGGAACTCTTCGCCACGCGCGGCGCCGGCGCCGGCCGCGGCACCTTCACCTACACCACCGATCCGACGACGTTTGCCTGGCGTAGCCTCGACTTCAACTTGGACTCATCGCTCGATCCCGCCGTCGCGGAACAATTGGTGGGGCCGCCAGCCACGGCACTGCTCGCCCCGTTCCGGTTCGCCGACTCGCCCGCGCTCAAGTTGCGCGGGCGGCTCGACGGGGCGGCGGCGCCCGGGGGCGCGCATCAAAACGTGTCGATCGAGGCGCGGTCGGCGGGCGAGTTTCGGTTTCACGATTTCCCCCTCGAGAACATCGCGCTCACGGCCACGTTGCACGACGACGACATCGTGATCGACAACCTGCGCGCCGGTTTCGCCGGCGGGGTCGCGACCGGCCACGCGAAAGTCTGGGGCCAAGGGACCAATCGCCGGGTCGCCTTCGCCTACGGCGCCAAGGCGTTCAGCCTCGGACGCGCCGCCACGTTGCTGCAGGCCTACTCCGCCCGCCAAAAGGGCGCGCCGCCGCCCGTCCCCGGAAAATTCGTGCAGGAGCGGACGAGCGTGCACGTTGATCTCACCGTCTCGGCCGAGGGTCGCTACGACGATCCGTTCAGCTACCAAGGCGAGGGCCGCGCGGCGGTGCAGGGCGCGGAACTCGGCGAAGTGCCACTGCTCGGCCTGCTGTCCGAGCTCTTCACGTTTACCGCGCTGCGCTTCACGTCGGCGCAAACCACCTTCAAGCTGGAGGGCGCGAAGCTCACGTTTCCCGATTTCAAACTTCGCGGCTCCAACTCCGCGATCGACGCCCACGGCGATTTCGCGCTCGACCGCCGGGCGCTCGATTTCAAAGCGAAAATTTTTCCGTTTCAGGAAAGCGGCAATCCGCTCAAGAGTCTCGTCGGCGCGGTGCTCACGCCTTTTTCAAATGTGTTCGAGGTGAAACTCACCGGCACGCTCGACCAGCCAAAGTGGTCCCTCGCGATCGGACCGACCAATCTCCTTCGCTCACTCACCCCGGACGAAAATCCGCCCGCCCCGTCAAAATCCCCTGCCCCTGGTTCGCCTTCGCCCAAGCCTTGAGCGCCCGACGCCAGCGCGGATTGACCGCGCCATCCCCGCCCCCCCCCGAAAACGCATTGCCGAGCGCGGTCCGATGGGTTCTATAGGGATAACACCTTAATGGATTCGTTATCCACATTACCGCGACGCTCGTGGCTGGAGCGCGCCTCGCTCGTGCTCGCCACCGCGCTCGCCGCGATCGGCGCGCTGACCGCGGCGGGCTGGTGGCTGCAAATCGACGAATTCGTGCAGCCGTTTGCCGGCCAGGCACCGCTCAAAATTAACGCCGCGCTGGGCTTCCTGGTGCTCGGCGGCGTGCTGCTCGCGCTGGAGTTAGGTCGCCGGCAACTGGCCCTGCTCGCCTTGATCCCCGCGGTTGTCGGAGCGCTCACGCTCGCGGAGGATATCTTCAAAAAAAATCTCCGCTTCGATGAATTGCTCGCCCCGGACCGCGTGCTCGTCGACACCGAGCAGGCCGGCCGCATGTCCGCGATGGTCGCCATGTGCCTCGTGCTCGGCGGGCTCGCCGTCGCGTGGCGCGCGCTCAAGGGCGCGGAGCCGGCACGCTTGTTTACCGAGGCGGTGGCGGGATCCATCCTGGCGTCCACGGGCATCTCCACCCTGTTCGGCTACGCGGTCGGCCTGCCCGCCGCTTACCGCTGGGGCACGACCACCGCCACTTCGCCGGTGGCGGCGATCGCGCTCCTGCTGCTCGGCCTTGCCCTGCTCTTGCTCGCGTGGCGCGGCAGCTGTGAAAACCGAAGGAAGGTCCCCCGCCTGGTCGCCGATGCCCGCCGTCATCGGCAGCCTGACACTCACGGTCATGTTCTGGATCGGCCTGCGCGAGCGCGAGGACGCCTACCTCGGGGCGAAAACCCGTTCGGTGATGGATTCGCTGGCCCGCGCCATCACCGTCTCGCTCGACAAGGAGACCAGCCAGCTGGAACGCCTCGCTCGCGTTTGGGGCAGCGGCCCGGCCGACGCCTACGACCTCTGGGAAGCCGATGCCACTAAGCCCATGCTCGAATCGCAGGATTTCGGGGTCGTTTCCGTCGCCTATGTTGATCTCGGCTTTCACACCCGCTGGATTTATCCGCGGGTAGGCAACGAGGGATCGATTGGTTTTGATCACTCCGGGGACGAGGACCGCCGGCTGGCCCTTACTGCCGCCCGCATCGGCGGCGGCGGCGCGGTGATCTCGGCCACCACAAAAATCCCGTGCCCGGCCACAACCTCCAGCGCGGCGCGGCCATTTATGCGCCCATCGTGCGCGCCGGGCAGCCGGCCGGCTACGCCGCCGCGGATTTCTATTACGAGAAGCTTTTCCGCACCATCACTGCCCAGCGGCAGAAGGTCGACAACCTCGACACGAATTACCACCTCGTCATCTCCCTCAGCGGCGAGCGGATCTTCTCGTCGGACGCCACTGATGCCACGCGCCAGGACGAGCTGACGCATAATCACACCTACACGATCGCCAACCGCCGCCTTAATTTCAGCCTCACCCCCACGAACACGGCGCTCGCGGCGGATCGTCGCTCCCTGCCGGAAGTCGCGCTCGGCGCCGGGATCGGCTTCACGCTGCTGCTCGGCCTCAGCGTGCATCTCGCGCGCACCGCCCGCGCCGGTCAACGGGCCGCCGAGGGTTCCAATAAGAAGCTCTTCACCGAAAACGAGGAGCGCCGCCGCATCGAGGCCCGGCTGAAAGTCTCGGACGAACGTCTCCGCCTCGCCCTCGACTCCACTCAGATCGGCATCTTCGAGTGGAGCGTCTCCGCCGGCCACGTCTATTACAGTCCCGGACTCTGGGCCATGCTCGGCTTCGAGCACGTCCGCATGCCGTCCACCGTCGAGGTCTGGCAGACGCTGATCCATCCCGACGACCTGCCGCTCTACCGCCGCCGCACCGAGACCCAGCTCAACGGCATCGCCACGTTCATCGAACCCGAGTATCGCGTGCGGGCGCGCAACGGCGATTGGCGCTGGGTTTACACCCGCTCGAAATCCGTCACCGCGGGCTCCGACGGACGTCCCACCCGCATCATCGGCACCGTGCAGGACATCACCGCCCGCCGTGAAGCCAAACTCGCCCTCCGCGAAAGCCAGGCCGAGGCCCGCAAATTCTCCCTCGTCGCCGCGAAGACCGACAACCCCGTCCTCATCGGCTCGGCCGACGGCAAGATCGAGTGGGCCAACGAGGCGTTCTGCCGCGTCATGGAATATTCCCTCCCGGAGGTCGTCGGCAAGAACCCCGCCCACTTCATGGTCGGCCCCGAGACCAACGCCCGCACCATCGTCCGGATCCGCGCGGCCATGGCTCACGGCCACGGCATCAGCACCGATGTCGTCAACTACTCCAAGTCCGGCCGCAAATATCACCTCCATCTCGAAGTTCAGCCCGTCCACGACGCCAGCGGCGCGGTCGTGAATTTTATCGCTGTCGAGACGGACATCACCGCGCGCGTCGAGACCGAGCAACAACTCCGCCGCGCCAAGTCCGAAGCCGACGCCGCTTCCCGCGCCAAGAGCGAATTCCTCGCCTCCATGTCGCACGAAATCCGCACGCCCATGAACGGCGTGATCGGCATGACCAGCCTCCTGATGGAGACCACGCTCAGTCACGAGCAGCGCGATTTCGTCAGCACCATCCGCAACTCGGGTGAGGCGCTCCTCACCATCATCAACGACATCCTCGATTTTTCCAAAATCGAGTCCGGCAAGATGGAACTCGAGCGCGCCCCCTTCGAACTCGCCCTCTGCCTCGAGGAGGCCCTCGACCTCTTCGCCCTTCAGGCCTCCGCCAAAAAACTCGAACTCGGATACCTCGTCGAGCCCGACGTGCCCGCTTGGATCATGGGCGACGTCACCCGCCTCCGGCAAATCATCGTCAACCTCGTCAACAACGCCGTCAAATTCACCCCGAGCGGCAGCATCTCCGTCCAGGCGCGTCGCGTCGTCCGCGAGCCTACGCCACTCGGCTTCGCCCCCGCGGTCGAGACTGATCCCTCGCGTTTCATTCTCGAATTCACCGTCCGTGACACCGGCATCGGCATCCCCGCCGATCGCGTGGACCGTCTCTTCAAGGCTTTCTCCCAAATCGACTCCTCCACCACGCGCAAATATGGCGGCACCGGCCTGGGCCTCGCCATCTCGCAGCGCATCAGTCAGCTGATGGGCGGCGCCATCCGCGTCGAGAGCGCCCCCGGCGCCGGCGCCGCCTTCATCTTTACGATCAAGACCGAACCCGCCCCGGTCACCCCCGACTCCGGCCTGCCGGCGCTCCCCGCCCCGCTCCGCGGCGGCACGGTGCTGTGCATCGAAAGCCATTCGCTCACGCAAGCGCGCCTCCGCATGCTCTTCGAACGCTGGGGCACGGCGTGTGTGGTGGTCGACACGGCGCCCGCCGCGCTCGCCGCCGCCGCCCAACTCCCCCAGCCACCCGCGCTCCTCGTGCTCGAAGGCGGCGAAACGGAAACTCCCTCGCCCCTCGCCGCCCTCGCCTCCCTCAAGTGTCCGCGCCTGATCCTGTTTCCCTTCGGCCAGACCGCACCGACCGCGCCGAGCGACGGCCTGCCCTTCGCCAGCACGTCGAAGCCGCTCCGCACCACCGTGCTCGCGCATGCGGTCATCTCGCTGTTCAGCGCCTCCGCCGCCGCCCTCGCCAGGGTCGTCGAGCGCCCCATCGCCGAGGAGTTTCCGCTCAACGTGCTCCTCGCCGAGGACAACGCCGTCAACCAAAAGGTCGCGCTCCGTTTCCTCGAGCGCATGGGCTACCACGCCGACGCCGTGGGCAACGGCCTCGAAGTCCTCTCCGCCCTCGAGATTCACCGCTACGATCTCATCTTAATGGATCTGCAGATGCCCGAGATGGACGGCCTCGAAGCCACCCGCCAGATCCGCGCCCGCGTTCCGGCCAACCGCCAGCCCAAGATCATTGCGCTCACCGCCAACGCCATGCAGGGCGACCGCGAAACCTGCCTCGCTGCCGGCATGGACGATTATATTTCGAAACCCGTGAAGATGCACGAGATCGTCGACGCGATCCGGCGCCAGTTTGGCCAGCCCGCCAAGGCAAAAAAACTCTCGCCCCAGGTCATCGGGTGACGGTCCTGCCTCCTGGATCGCGTCCCCGACTGAGTTTGTATTCGCGTCGCCGCGGCGCAGGCCCCAAGTGATCGGATCCTCAACATGCGCATCGACTGGATTTATCTTCTGCCCGCCCTCGCGCTCCTTCTCACGCCGATCAGTGTGTTCCATGGCCGGAAGGTGCGCTATCTCTCCATCTCGCGCGACTGGGATTCCCATCTGCGGCAAATCGTGACGCTGGGCTTCCACCCCGCCGACCTCGCCCGCGCCGCCCTCGGCGGCTGGCTCCTGTTCAAGGCACTTGGCACTGTTCCCGATGCCCACGGACTCGCCCGCTACGCCGTGGTGATGACGCAGGCAGCCATCATGATTGTCGGAACGTTGGTGCAAACCGTCACCTGCAAGGAAGAGGACTGCGCCCACGCACCATTCGCTTTTATCGGGGGGGGTGCTGCTCGGCGTCTATCCGCCCGCGATCGCCGGGCTGCCCCTCCTGCTGGCCGTTACCCTCGCCGGCGGGGCGCGCACCGCCGCGGCATTTTTTCCCGTGCTCTCGCTCGCGCTGGCGGGCTTGGGGTTCGGGTTTGGCGGAAAAGCAATTCTCCTCCAACTCGTCGGCGGCGTGGGCGCGGCCCTGCTCCCGTGGCTGTGGGCCATGCTGTTCCACCGCGACCTGATCGTCAGCTATCGCGCAAGGCGGCACGGCGAAACTTTCTAGTCGAGCCGCGCCTGCAGCGCCGCGATTTCGCCCGCCCGCGTCGGATCGCCGGCGAGGTTCTTCATCTCCAGCGGATCGTTTTCCAAATCAAAGAACAGCCACGGTGAACCATCGGCGTTCATCACGAGCTTTCGCCCTTTCGTTCGCCCGCCGCGCCACACTCGATCGCACTGCTGCGGCCGCGCGACGATCGACGGCATCGAAATCCGCGCAAATTCATTTTCAACTTTCGGTTTCCGCTGGTCGATTCTCCCGAACATCATCGCCGGCAAATCCACCAGCGACACCGTAGCGTGGTCCTGCCGTCCGCGGTCTTCCGTCGCCTGCCCTCTGATCAAAAGCGGCACCCGCACGCTCTCTTCATGTGGCCAGCCTTTGCGGAACAAACCGTGCGCCCCGTGCAGGTCGCCGTGCACGCTGGTGAAAACGACCACGGTGTCCTCGCGTTTTGCTTCCGGGAGGAGAATTCGCCCAATCGCGCGATCCGTCGCCTCAATGTGCGCATAGTAGCCGGCGAGTTCTCGTCGCGCCTGCGCTTCCGCCTCACCGCCCCGCGGCACGTTGGCCGGCAAAATAATTTCGCGGGGATCGCGCGCCGCCACGCCCGCCGCCGGCGCCTCATAAGGCGGATGCGGTGCCTCCAGACTGACGACGCAAAACCACGGGCGGGTTTCGACGCCCCGCCGTTCAAACAAAAAATCAGCGGCGCGCGCGCACACGACATCGCTCTGATAACCCGCCTGTTTCTCCGGCTGCACCAGCCGTGAGCCATGTAGCCAGGGGTCGTTGAGCAAAAACCCGCTCTCAAATCCTTCCCAAAACTCAAACCCACCCCGCCCCTCCGGCGGCACGACCATTCTCGCGTGGGCCTCTCCCACCAGTGGCGCGTTTGGATCGCGTTTCGCCAGATGCCATTTCCCAAAAAATGCCGTCGCATAGCCGCGTGCGCCCAGGTCGTGCGCGATCGTCCGCGCCCCGAGCGGCAATGGATCGAAGTAGTCGCTCACGCCATTCTCCGGCGACGGCACGCCGGTGAGCAGGGCCGCGCGCGCCAACGGCCCGAACGGATGCGGCGTCACCGCCTGCGAATAATTCACGCTTTCCGCCGCGAGCGCGTCGAGGTGCGGCGTGTGGGCGTTGGGATCGCCCGCGTAGCCGCACGCCGCCGCCCGCCATTGCGTCGTGACGATCCACAGGATGTTGGGCGGGGAAGGCATGGGCTCGAAGGCGTTGCCGAGTGGAGCGGAAAAAAGCGGCGGGCGCGAGCCGGGCATTCCCGTCAATTACCATTTGCCTCCGACGGTCCGCTAGGTTGGATGAGATCGAACGCCTTTGCTCCTTGAAGGCACCCCGCACCGCCCGTCCCTCCGCCTGCCATGAAACTCCACCCCGTCTTCACCGCCGCCTTCTCAGCGTCGCTGCTCGCCTCAGTCGCCCCCAGCGCGCCTTCCACTGGCACGCCGTTCACGGGCAACCCGCCCACCGCGACCCGTCCGTGGGCCGTGCATGATCAAAACCGTCCGCAGCCGAAGCGCATCGAGCCGGGCACGTTCAGCACGCCCACTCAGCCCGGCCAGCCACCGTCCGACGCCATCGTGCTATTTGACGGCACCGAGGCTTCGCTGGCGAACTGGGAGATGGAACCGAAAAATGGCAAGGCCGGTGGACCGGCCAAATGGATCCTCAAGGACGGCGCGATGGAGTGCGCCGCAGGCACGGGCGTCATCCGCACCAAGGAACATTTCGGAGATTGCCAGCTGCACGTCGAATGGGCGGCCCCTGCCGTGGTCAAGGGCGACAGCCAGGGTCGGGGCAACAGCGGGATTTTTCTCATGGGCATTTGCGAAGTGCAGGTGCTCGACAGCTACCACAACCCTTCCTACGCGGATGGCGGAGCCAATGCGGTTTATGCCGTGAGTCCGCCCCTGGCCAACGCCCTGCGGCCACCGGGAGAGTTTCAAGTCGTCGACATCGTTTTCCGCCGCCCCATCTTTAAGGACTCAAAATTGATCGAGGCGGGACACGTCACCGTGTTCTGCAATGGTGTGATCATGCAGGACGGCACGCCCATCATTGGCGAAAACTACAATCAAGTCGGCTGGATCCCGAAAGTGTTTCCGGAAACCGGTCCGCTGAAATTCCAAGACCACGGCAATCCCGTTCGCTTCCGCAACATTTGGTATCGCCCGCTGCCCCCGCGCCCCATCGACGGCGGCACGGACGGCGACCTCACCGCCGAAGCCACGACCGCCAAGCGGAAGGAAATCGCCGCGACCGTTCGCGCCGATGCCGCAAAGCTCGCCGCCAACTCCACCGCCCAGATGCTCCGCCTCGCCGAATCCCTCGTTTATGAAAACGACCCGGCCACCAACACGACGGTCGAGCAATTGGCGACCGCCTACGCGGGCGGCCTGAAGTCGCTCGATTCGACCGCCCTCGAGGCGAAGAAATCCGAGATCCTCTCAGTCACCCGCGCATTTCACTATCTGGCGAAATGGACCATCGTGCCCGCAACGTTTGGCCCCAAGGTCGCGTTGGAGCAGCTCGCCGAAAAGTCCGGCTGGAACCTCCCTCGGAAATAGGCCGGCCACTGCTCGCTGCGCCGATCGCAACGTCACCCCACGCGCGCCCCTCGTCGCCCTGCGCGTCTGCGCCGGGACTCGTCCTCTCACCCCAGGCCCGCTTCGGCGGGCTTTTTTTTCGGTCGGCGCGCTTTTGAAATTTTATCCGTGTCCATCCGGGCGCATCCATGGTTAAACCTCCTCCGCCATGACCATCATCGATTCCGAAACCGCCGACCTCTCCACGCCCTCCGGCCCGATGCGCACCTACGTCTTCCGCCCGCAGGCGCCCGGCCGTTATCCCGGCATCCTGCTCTTTTCGGAAATCTTTCAAGTCACCGGCCCCATCCGCCGCACCGCCGCGCTCCTCGCCGGCCACGGCTTCATCGTCGCCGTGCCAGAAATCTACCACGAATTCGAGCCCGCCGGCACCGTGCTGGCCTATGACCAAGTCGGCGCCGACCGCGGCAACACCCTTAAAACCACGAAACCTCTCGACGGCTACGATGCCGACGCCCGCGCGGTCCTCGCTTTTCTGAAAACCTCCGAGCACTGCACCGGCAAACTTGGCGTGCTCGGGATCTGCATCGGCGGCCACCTCGCCTTCCGCGCCGCGATGAACGCCGACGTGCTCGCAGCGACCTGTTTCTACGCAACCGACATCCATAAACGCGGGCTCGGTCTCGGCATGAACGACAACTCCCTCGACCGCATCCCCGAAATCAAAGGCGAACTGCTCATGATCTACGGTCGCCAAGACCCGCACGTCCCGCTCGAAGGCCGCGTCAAAATCCAAGCCGCCCTCAACGCCGCCGGCACGCACTTCACGTGGCACGAATTCAACGGCGCCCACGCCTTCCTCCGCGATGAAGGCTATCGCTACGACCCCGAACTCGCGCTCCAAAGCTACCACCTCGCCCTCGCCCTCTTCCGCCGCAAACTCGGCGAAGGCGACCGCCGCGATGCCAACCTCGTCGGCGGACCGACCGAGACGAAGCATTGACTTGCCGGTAGCCTCTCAGCGCCGCACGCCTACTTCGTTTTCTTTTTTCCCCGCCCCAACCGGTAGAGCGGCGCGTCCTCGAATAGTTTCGCCGTGGGCAGGCGTCCGAGAAACTCGAAGCCGACGGCGGCCACACCCTCGGCGCCACACAGGGCGGCGAATTCCTGGGTCACGTAAATCTGCCCCTGCGGCGTGATCGGCTCGACGCGGGCGGCCCGGTTCACGTGCGAACCGATGCAGCTGCGACGCTTCAACACGGGATCGTCGTAGGAATACACCGGACCCGCGTGGAGCACCGCCCGGATCCCCAGATCCGCCGGCAGCCCCAACTGACCCCAGTTGGTCCGCGCCACAGTGTCGCGCAACTCGAGCGCAAACAGCGCCGCGTCCCCAAGCCCATCATAGACAAAATAATTCGAACGGCCCCAGCTCTCGCTCACCGCGGGACCCGCGGGCATGCTGGCGAGCAGCCGCGCCACCGCGCCCTTGAACTCCGCGATGAACGCCGGCATTTGGTGCTCGGCGATTTTTTTGAAGTTCATGACCTCGGCGAACAGCATCGCCTTGATCTCTTGTTGCAGGCCCGGCGGTTTCGGCGTGGGCGGCGCCTCCGCGCCACTGGCGGGGACCGGGGCGCCCGCGACCACAGCCGGACCCGGGGAAATCACAAAGGGATTGAGCTGACGGCGCCGCCACTCCTCGACCACGCTGCCCGTGCCGCCCGCCTTCACGGCCGGCTTGCCGTCCCACAGGGTGATCGGCTTGAGGTCGAGATCCAGCGCCTGCGCCTGTAACACCGCCATGCCGGTCATGATCCGGTTGGCATAGATCAACGCCATGGACGAGGTGGCATCCGAATTCGCTCCCGAGTATTCCGAGGGGTTGGCGATCAGGATCGTGGTCGAGAGACCGAGCACATTGTGAAACCGGCGCTCCCAGTCGGGTCCGCCGAAACTCACGCTCTGGCGCTTAAACTCATTCACCGGACAAGGCAGGACGAGATTAACCTTCGCATCCATCTCGAGCAGGCACTCGCAAAAAAGAATGTCTCCGCCGCACGCCGCCGAGGAATAGCCGTAGGCCGCTTTGACCTGTTTCAGGTGCCGGGAAATCTGCTCGCGAATCTCCGGCTCCCGCTCCGCCGCAAATCGCGCCGGCACGCGCCCCACCGGATCGACCATGTGGCCGGAAAAAACCGCCACCGTCGGAAAATCGAAACACTGGTTCAGCCAATCCTGCGGTTGTCCGGCGAAGCCCAGAATCTCGCGCGCCTGACGCCGCATCGAGGCCAGATCCCGCCAGCGGCCCGCGAACGCCGCCGCCACCTGCCGGTAAAATTCCGCCGCTTCCTGGATTTCTCCCCGGTGCGTCAGCGCCTCGGCCAGCGTGCCCAGCAGCCAGCCATCCGGCGCGCCCTCGGCTTCCTTCACCTGGGTCCGGCAAAGCTTTGCGACGGTCTTCGCGCATTTCTCCGCCGCGTATCGCTCCCCCCGCGCCGCCAGGGTGAACGCGAGGTTGATGCCCGGATAATACGCTTCGTTCAGCGTAAAGGCGTCCTCGTAACACCTGGAAGATCGCTGGAGTGCGTCCGTCGCCTCCCGCGGATCGTTCGCGTGCCGCCACATCTCCTTGTAGACCCGGCCCTGCAGGCACAGCGTTTCCTCATCGGTCACGGATTCCTTCAACAACTCGGCCAGCATCTCGCGCGCGCCGTCGAGCGCCCCGGTCTGGGCCAGCGCGAGCGCCATCTGCTGCCGCAGTTTCCGGCTGCTGCCAAACCGCGCCAGTCCGTCCCGCGCCACTTCGATCGCGGTCAGGAGCTGGCCCGCCGACGCCGCCTCCTTGGCCATTTTCTCGTATTCGCCGAGATCTTGGGACAACGCCAAGTTAGAAGTGATCGTATCGTCCTGGTCCGATTCCATTGTCATGGGTTCGGACGCTGAATAAATTTCCGCACACTGCAACCCTGCGCTTGCGATTCCGCCAAATCGCCCGAAGCCCGTGTGCCGGCGTCGCCTCCGCCGGATTTGCCCCCGCCACCTGGATTCGTTTGGCCCGCGGCTCGCCTGAATCAGATCCGCCGCCGGGCTCCACTACGCTGATATCTCTGCGCTCGCCCCACTATCCCTTCATCGCTCAGTCTTCCGTTCTCTCTATCTCTCCCTCTTCCGACTTCTCTCATGTCCACGATCAAACTACCCAAAGCCCCGCGCATTCTCACCACCACCGTCGGCTCGTATCCCGTGCCCGACTGGCTCGCCGCTCTCCCGAGCGAACAAGCCGTCATCGACGCCACGCGCGTCGTCTTCGATCTGCAACGCCAGGCCGGTATCGACCTGCCCACCGACGGCGAACTCTATCGGTTCGACGTGAATCACCCCGACACCAACGGCATGATCGAATATTTCATCCGTCCGATGGCCGGCATCTCGTCCGTCGTCGGCCGCTCGATCACCGATGAATTTTCGCGCCACCACCCGATGGGCTTCCGCCGCAAACCCGCGGGCGTCGTCACCGGCCCGCTCGGCGAAGGTTCGCTTAATCTGCTCGCCGACTGCCAGCGCGCCGCCGCCGTCGCGGGCGGTCCGTTCAAGTTCACGGTCACCAGTCCCTACATGCTCGCGCGCACGCTGCTCGACCACCACTACCGCGATTTCGCCCGCCTGACGATGGCCCTCGGCCAGGTGCTCGCGGCCCAGATGCCGGGCCTCCCCGCGCCGTGCGTGCAAGTCGACGAAGCCAACATCCCCGGCAATCCCGCCGACGCCCCGCTCGCCGCTGCCTCGATGAATCTCGTGCTCGACGCGATGCCACGCGGCACCGAGCGCGCCGTGCATTTCTGCTTTGGCAACTATGGCGGCCAGACGATCCAGAAGGGGAATTGGCAAAAACTCCTCGCCTTCCTCAACTCCCTGCACACGGACCACCTCGTCCTGGAGCTCGCCCACCGCCCGGCGGCGGACCTTGATGCGCTCAAGCTCATCGACAAGAAAATCTCCCTCGGCATCGGGGTCATCGACATCAAGGTCAACCACGTCGAAACCCCCGACGAAGTCGCCGCGCGCATCGCCGCCGTGGAGAAAAAAGTGGGCCCCGGCCGCGTGCGCTGGGTGCACCCCGACTGCGGTTTCTGGATGTTAAAGCGCTCGATCGCCGACCGCAAAATCGAGGCGCTCGTCCGCGGCCGTGATCTCTATCTCGGCCGGTGACAGCGCGGCGGCTTTCCCAGCGGGGATTTGAGCCGCCCGACGCCACTCGTCGAAATATTCAGGATTGTTCAATTTGACACTGCCGCCCGTGGCGGCGTGCTTTCGGCTACTCTTTTCGAGCCATTCATGAGCGTTTCTCCTCTCTCCGCGATCAAGGCCGTCGTTTACTCCGACGCCGCCTCTCCCGCCGAAATCACCGCCGCCACCGAGCTCGCCAAGCTCACCGGTGCCACCTTCGCCGCGGGCGCCCAGCCCGGCCGCGGCGTCAACGTCTCCCTCGCGTCCCGCCGCTGGGCCGCGCGACTGCCAGCCGGCGCCACGAGCGCCGCCGAATGGATGTGGTTGCGCTTCGCCGACGATGGCTCCGGCGAAATCGTCGCGAGTCACGGCTCGTTTCTCTACACCGCCGTGCGCTTGCTCGCCACGGGCGTCAGCGATCTGACGCGCGAAAAACTTGCTGCCGGGGTCTTCCTGCCGGCCGCCTTTCCCTGGCACCGCCCGCACTGGGATGCCTGCTACACCCAATACTGGCGCTCGGCGCGCCACTTCGATCCCGAGCGCTATGTGGCCGCCCTCGCCGAGGCGGGGTTCACCCACGTCGAGGTCAACGGCCTTCAGGCGCACCTGCCGCACGAGGATCTCGTCGCCCACGAATACTACGCGCAATTCTACACCTACGCGCCCGGCTTCAACCATTTCGTCGACACGCCGCTCACGTCGGGGCTCTGGCCCGCGCTTTACCTCGACGCCAACCTCAACCATCTCCGCAAACTCGCCGACTATGGCCGCCGTTACGGCCTCACGCCCGGCGTGTGCATGTTTGAGCCGCGCACGATGCCGGAGCGGTTCTTCCAAAAATTTCCCACGCTCCGCGGCGCGCGGGTCGACCACCCGTTTCGCTCGCGGCTCCCGCGCTTCACGATGGCCCAGGATCACCCGGTCGTGCAGCGGCACTATCGCGAGGCGTTGCAGAAACTCATCCGCCACGTCCCCGATCTCGGCTACATGTCCGTCTGGACCAACGACAGCGGCGCCGGCTTCGAGCACACCGCCTCGCTCTACGTCGGCCGCAACGGCGGTCCCTACATGATTCGGGAGTGGCGCAATCACGACAAGGTCGCCGAGGCCGCCGGCCAGAGCATCGTGCGCTACCTGAAAAATCTCCAGGGCGCCGCCGCCGAGTTGAACCCGAACTTCGACGTCATCCTGCGCATCGAGCCGTTCAAGGTGGAGCACGATCATATCAAGGCCGGCATGGGCGGCCACGTTTCCTACGAGGCCCCGTCGCTCCTCGTGCGCGGCTACTCGCTGCCCTACCCGCACCCCAAATATCCGGAAAACCTGGGCGTGGCCGGCAGTATTTTTCACGCGACGATGGACCCCGCCGAAAAAACCGCGCTCGCCGAGTCGCGCGCCCGCGGCATCGATCCTGTGCTGCACTACTCCGCCTCGGGCGTGATGAACCACGAACCGTTGCTCGGCCTGCCCTTCCCGCGCCTGCTCCACGCCAAACTCACCGCGATCCGCGAGACCGGCGTCACCCGCATCAGTTGCCTCGGCGGTCTCACCAACGCCGCGCAGGCGCCCTACTGGCCGAATCCCGTCGTGATGCAGGCCGCGCAATTCTTTCCCACCAAACCCGTCGAGACGGTCCTGCGCGAATTCGCCGCGCGCCTCGTCAGTCCCGCGCACGCCGCCGCGCTCTCCGATGCGTGGCGCGATTTCGAGGACGCCCTCGTGTGGCAGCCGCTCGTCGGACTCTACTGCGCGTTCGGCTTCTGTTGGCAACGCACCTGGGATCGCCCGTTCGTGCCCGACCTCGAGGCCGTGCCCGCCGCCGAGCGCGACTATTACGAGCGCCACGGCTGCTTCCAAAACAACAACCCCGGCCTCAACGATCTCGGCAAGGATGTGCTCTTCGATCTCATCACCCGCGAGACGGGCGCGAAAATGGCCGCGGACATGGATCGCGAACTCCTCCCGCGCCTCCGTGCACTCGTCGAACGACTCGCCACCACCATCGCCTCCACCAACGGCGAGGCCCGCCACGTCTTCACCGATCTCCGCGACCGCGTGCGCGCCTATCAAGCCTGGGCCACCAGCCTCCGCAACGTCTGCGCGTGGTGCGAATGCGTCTACGGTTACCTCGCCGCGACCGACCCGGTCACAAAATCCGCCTGCGAAAAAAAGCTTCAGTCCGCGATCGACCTCGAACTCGCGAACGTCCGCGGCCTGATCGAACTCCTCACCACGACGAAATCCGAGGTGCTCGTCGTGTCCGGCGTCGCCGAGACGACCTTCTTCTACGGGGAAAATCTCGTCGACCACCTCCGCACCAAAATCCGCCTCACCGAGCAATACCGCCACTGCCCGCCCCGCATCGACCGCGACATCTACTGGCGCCCCATCCCCGGCACCGTCTGGCCCGAAGGCTGGGCCGCGAAGACCTCATGAACCGATCCCGTTTGTCATTGCGAGGGAGGCGCAGCCGACCGCGGCAATCGATCTTGCATTTCGGATGGATTGCTTCGTCGCTGCGCTCTTCGCAATGACAACATAACAGCCGCCGGTCTCTCCGTCTTTCACTCTCGCCATCTTCCATTGCCCAACTACCAGCTCCGATGAGCACAGCGACTTCCCTTCCCCAGCTCTATTCCTTCGGCCACGCGCTCGACATGGCCGACGATAAGATCGGCGTGCTGAGAGATTCCTGCGACGTCGCGGACGATGTCGCCGAGTTGCAGCGCCGCTTCGCCAAGGACGGCTATCTTTACCTGAAGGGCTACCTCGATCGCGACGAGGTGCTGGGCGCCCGCGCCAGCCTCACCGAGCGTCTCGCCGCCGCTGACGTGCTGGACGATGCCCATCCCCACCTCGACGGTATCTGCAAGCCCGGCTCCGGCTACGTCTTCAAACCGGAACTCACGAACAATAATCCCGCGGTCCAAAAACTCCTCTACACCGGTCGGCTCCCTGAGTTCTACCGCCGCTTCTTCGGCGAGGAAATCAGCCACTACGATTTCACCTGGCTCCGCGCCATCGGCCCCGGCAAGGGCACCAACCCGCACTGCGATCTGCCCTACATGGGCCGCGGCACGCACCGCCACATGACGTGCTGGCTCCCTTACGGCGACATCTCGTTCGAACTCGGCGGCCTGATGGTGCTCGAAGGGTCGCATCGGCGCATGGATCTGCTGGAGCACTACGTTTACCGCGACGTCGACGCCTTCTGTGAGAACAAGCCGAAGGAAGCCGACGCCGCGAAGGCCGGCAAATGGGCCTTCACCGGCACGCTCTCGCACAACCCGCTCGTCGTCCGCAACAAGTTCGGCGGTCGCTGGCTCACCACGGAGTTTCGCGCCGGCGATTTCGTCACCTTCGGCATGTTCCTCGTCCACGCCTCGCTCGATAACCGCACGGAGAATCGCCTTCGCATCTCCAGCGACAGCCGCTACCAGCGCGCCAGTGAGCCCATCGACGAACGCTGGGTCGGCCTCAACCCCCCCGGCCACACCACCGCCGGAAAACGCGGACGGATTTGCTGATCCAATCATTCTCGTTCCTCGTAATCGTTCTTCGTTCTCTCAACTGGATTGGACGACGGAAAAGAGAACGAGATTGAAACACTCCCATGGTCGCTCCCACCACCACTGCTACTCCTTCTCCCGCTGTCGGCCGTCTCGCCGCCGTGCAGGAAATGGCGCGGCTCCAGCGGCTGCTCTTCGAGGTCGAGCGCGAATTCGTCCGCACCGCCACCACGCTCATCTACCGCGTCGGCGAGCCAGAGCTTAAATTTCTCCTCTGCCAGCACGTCTGGGAGTCCGCCGGCCACGCCCGCTTCCTTCGCGAGCGCGGGCGCGAGCTTTCCGGCTTTGGCACCAGCGATGACGTGCGCGATTCGCTCCGGCGCATTTTCAACGAAGCTGTGATGCCGGCCGACGCCACCGTCGCCCTCGCCGGTTTCTACCGCGTGCTCAAGCCCGCGCTGCTCGCCGGCTACCGCCACTACCTTCACGTCACGGACCCTCTCGCCGACTGGCCGTCGAAAAAACTGGTCGAGGAATTCATCGTCGACGAAGAACGCCACGCCGCCGAAATGGCGCCCTTTCTCCCCGTCGCCACGAGCGTGAGCGAGTGGATTTCTCATCTCACCACCGCCCTCGCCGATCTCGGCGGCTTCCTCGGCGAATCCGTCCGCATCCCACTTCCGTCCTCCTTCACCTTCGAGTCTGCCACTCGTCGCTACGCCCACCCGCCCACCTGCAATCGCGGCAAATATCCCGTTTGCTCCAGCGTCTTCAGCCTCGATCCCGCCGAAACGCCCATCGTTCGCTCATGGCTTGTCGATCCGCAGACCGACGCCCGCGTCATCCGTCTCATGGTGTATGTGTGGCTCATGATGGAATTGGATGCCGTCGATTACCTCGCGACGATTTTCTACGACACCCCCGACGCACCCTTCGACCTGCACCACGATCTGGCGCGCCATCTCTGGGACGAGTCCCGCCACAGCCAGTTCGGCTACCGCCAACTCCCGAAACTCGGCGTCGATCTCATGACGCTCGAGCACTCGCTCGACCTCTACAATATCCTCGTGCAGATGCCGCCGCACGAGCGATACGCCATGATGACGATGGAGTTTGAGGCCGGCAGTTTTCCGACGAAGGCGCTGGTGATGGACCGGATTCGCGAGTTGAGCGATTTTGAGGCCGACACCCTCCTCGCCTTCGATCGCAACGACGAACAGAACCACGTCCGCTACGGCCACCGCTGGCTGCCCGAGATCATGGCGCTCGGCGGCGAGACGCGCCCCGTCGAAGAATTTGTCAAGGCCACGCAGGAAAAATTCAAGCAACTCGCCGCAATTCACGGTGGCCGGACGCCACACTCCCTCCCTCCGGCGCAACGGCTCACCGGCGAAAAAATCCTCCAGCTCGCCAAATGACCTCCGGCAGATTCCAATTCCCGAAACCCCAGATCCTCGATTCTCGTATCTAGATTTCAGCCCGCCCGCTCCCGCCCACTCTCGCCCACCCCGCATGCCCGCTCCCGCCAAAACCTACCGCGCCCTCCTCGTGGGCACCGGCGGCATCGGCGATGCCCATGTCCGCGCGGTCGAAGCCAGCCGGGGCCGCGTCGAGCTGGTTGGCGCAGTCGACATCGACGACGCGCGCGTGCAGGCCTTCTGCGCGCGCCACCACCTGCCCGTCGCCGCCACCGACTACGCCGCCGCGTTGCAGTCGCTGACGCCGGACCTCGTGCTCATCGCCACTCCGCCCGCCCAGCATACGGCGATGAGCGTCGCCGCGATGGAGACGGGCGCCTGGGTCTTCTGCGAAAAACCACTCTGCGGTTCACTCGCCGAGCTTGACATCATCCAGGCCGCCGAACAGCGCACTGGCGGCTACACCGCGTGCGTGTTTCAGATGCGGTTCGCCTCCTCGACCGCGCACCTGCGCCTGCTGGCGGATACGGGCCAGCTGGGTCGGCCGCTCGTCGGCGTCTGCCACACGCTCTGGTATCGCGACCCCGCCTACTACGCGGTGCCATGGCGCGGCAAGTGGGCCACCGAGCTCGGCGGTCCGACCATGGGCCTCGGCATTCATGCGATGGACCATTTTCTCCACCTCATGGGCGATTGGTCGGAGGTGCGCGCGATGGCCGCCACCCTCGACCGCGCGATCGAGGTGGAGGACGTGTCGCTCGCGCTCGTGCGTTTCGCCAGCGGCGCCGTCGGCTCCATCGTCAACAGCGCGCTCAGCCCGCGCCAGGAAACCTACCTCCGCCTTGACTACCAGAAGGCCACCGTCGAGCTCACCCATCTCTACAGCTACACGCGCGACAACTGGAAACTCACCCTCGCCCCCTCGGCGATCGACGAGGGCCTGCAGGAGGCGTGGCAGAGTTTTCCGCCCGACGTCGGCTCGACCCACGCCGCGCAACTCGACGCCTTGGTCGCCAACCTCGACGCCCGCACCCGCCCGCTCACCTCGGGCGAGGACGCCCGGCGCACCCTCGAGTTGCTGACCGCGCTCTACAAATCCGCTTTCACCGGCCAGATTGTTCAACGCGGGTCCATCCGGCCCGGCGATCCCTTTTACGCCGCCGTGCACGGCGGCATGTCTCCTGCCCGACGCTAAGCCACCCGCTGATTTTTCACCATGACCTCACTCCGCTTGCTCCCGTTTTGCCTGTTGCTCACGACGGCCGCCTTGGCCGACGGTGTATTCCCCGGTCTCCGTTCCCTCCTCACCGACGCCGAGTGGAAACGCGCGGGCCTCGAACGCCTCACCCCCGATCAGATCGGGGTGATCGACGCCGCCCTCATCCGCCACCAAGTGCAGGAGACTAAACGTCAGACCGCCCAGCCGCCCCTGGCCTCGGCACCCGCTAACGCCCCCGCGCCTGGCGCGACCCCGGTCGAAACCGTCGTCAACAAATCACGGTTCTGGGATCGCTTCGGCCTGGGCAAGTCCTCCACGCCCGACTGGCGCACCGTTCCACCGATGGTCGTCAAGGTCACTGGCTGGCAGGGCGCCAACCGCTTCGTCCTCGAGACCGGCCAGGTCTGGGAAGGCCTCGATATGATTCCCTACGAGCTGCTCGGGCGCGAGGTGATCATCGAAGCGCGCCCCATGGATGCCTTCGCGCTCAAGCTCGACGAAAACAGCGCCGTCGTCCGCGTCCGCCGGGTAAAGTAGGCCATCCGAAATCGTTCTCGTTCTCTTTCTCGCCATCGTTCTCTTTGGTCTTCCGCAAAACGAACGAACGAACGAGCGAGAACGAGAAAAATTACGCGAACGAGGAACGATTACCTTTCCGATCATGCTCCACCTCGCCAATCGCGAACTCGCTCTCGACCTGCTTGATCCCGCGGATGCCGCCGACCGTGCGCGCCAGGGCTGGCGCTACTGCTGGGGTGGCTACATCTGGCAGGTGCACGATGCCAAGCTCGGTCCGCTCGTCTCCGGTCCGTCGTATCCCAGCCCCACTCCCATCACCTACGACGGTCAGGGCCTGCCCGAATCCTTCCGCCACACACGCCGGAACAACAACACCCGGCTCACTTGGAACAACGACATCGGTCTCGCGATCGGCGCCGGCGTGATTGCACTGAACCCCAACAAAAACGTCCCGATCCCCGAGTCCGTCACTCTCACGGAACCCTGCCAGTGGACCGTCACGCCGTCCACCGACCACATTGTTTTCCAGACGCGCCAGGCCGCCGCTGGGTTTTCCTACGAGCTCTCACGCAAGATCGAGCTGCGCGATCGCACGATCACCTCATTCACGCAGCTCACCAACGTCGGCGATGCCCCACTCGCGCTCGAATGGTTTGCGCATCCGTTCTGGGCGCTCACCGGCGGCCGCGCGCGCGCCGTGCTTCCCGCCGGCACGACGATTCCCGACAACCCCGGCTTCGCGGTCGCCGCCGATGGCGCACTCACCTTCCAGCGCCCGTTCACCGCGCCGCGCGACAACCAATTTGCCCTGCTCGCCCTGCCACGCGACCGCGAGCTCAACGTCACCGTCGACCACCCGAAGTTGTCCCGCGTCACGTTCGCGGCGAGTTTCGTCCCCGTCGAATGCCCCATCTGGGCCAACAGTCACACCGTCTCCGTCGAGCCCTACCTCGCGCTCAACCTCGCCCCCGGCGAAACCCGCCACTGGCACGTGCGGCACGGATTTGAAAAGTAGGGCGGCGCTTAGACTCACCCGGGACGCCGCAAGAAAACGGACGTCTCTACCATTCCGCTCCAGCCATGAAACGCCTGCCCCTCCCTCGCCTCCGCTTCGCCGCCCTGCTCGCGCTCGCCTTTGCCTCGTCGACCCTCGCCGCCGAGAAGCCCAACGTCATCGTCATCATGGCCGACGATCTCGGCTACGGCGACATCTCGGTCAATGGCGCCACCGCGATCCAAACGCCCAATATCGACCGCCTCGCCGCCGAGGGCCTGCGCTTCACGAGCGGCTACTGTTCCGCCTCCACCTGCACCCCGACGCGCTATTCGTTTCTCACCGGCAGCTACGCGTTTCGGCGCAAGGGCACCGGCATCGCCCCGCCCAACGGCCACCTCGTGATCCCGTCCGACACGTTCACCATCGCCGACATCGCCAAAGCCGCCGGCTACCGCACTGCCGTCATCGGCAAATGGCACCTCGGCCTCGGCGTCGAGGGCCAGGGCCCCGATTGGAACGGCGCCCTCGTGCCGGGCCCGCGCGAGCTCGGCTTCGACTACAATTTCATTTTGCCCACCACCAACGACCGTGTCCCGCAGGTCTACGTGGAAAATAATCGCGTCCTCAACCTCGACCCCCGCGACCCGCTCTGGGTCGGCGACCAGCAACCCGCCAGCGACCATCCCACCGGGATCAGCCATCGCGCCACGCTCAAGCTGGACTGGTCCCTCGGTCACAACGGCACGATCCACAATGGCATCTCGCGCATCGGCTTTTACACCGGCGGAAAAGCCGCCCGTTTTCGCGACGAAGATCTCGGCGATAAATGGGTCGAGAAAGCCAACACCTGGCTCGAAGCCAACCGCATCCAGCCGTTCTTTCTCTTCTTTGCCTCGCACGATATTCATGTCCCACGCATGCCGCACGAGCGCTTCCAGGGCGCGACCACGCTCGGCTTTCGCGGTGACTCCATCGTCGAGTTCGACTGGTCCGTCGGCGAGCTCATGAAAACCCTCGACCGCCTCGGTCTCGCCGAAAAAACCCTCATCGTGCTCTGCTCCGACAACGGCCCCGTCATGGACGACGGTTACAAGGACGGTGCGCTCGAGAAACGCGGCAACCACCGCGCCGGCGGTCCGTTTCGCGGTGGAAAATATTCCGTCTACGAAGGCGGCACGCGCACGCCCTTCATCACGCGGTGGAAAGGTCGCATTCAGCCCGGCGTCTCCACCGCACTCGTCTCCACCATCGACCTCGCCGCTAGTCTCGCCGCGCTGACCGGCACTGCACTCCCGGCCGACGCCTGCGGCGACAGCTTCGACGTCTCCGCCGCGCTCCTCGGCCAACCCGGTGCGAAAGGCCGAGAGCACTACGTCCAACAAGACAACGGCGGCACCGGCAATTTCGGCTTCCGCGTCGGCGATTGGAAACTCGTCCGCTACGAAACCAAGTTCGCGAACAATGAAATCGTCGAACAGCCGCTCCAGCGCACCGCGGCCCCGTTGTTCCAGCTCTTCGATCTCGCCAAGGATCCCGGTGAGACGACCGACGTGTTGGCGAAAAACCCCGAGGTCGGCGAAAAACTCCAGACGCGCCTCGCCGCCATCGTCGCCGCCAGTCGCAGTCGCTAGTCCGGTGGCAAAGCACTCCGGCGTGAAATTGAAAGACCCTATGAAACCCAACCATCATCTCCTCCTTGCCGCCCTCGGTTCAATCGTTCTAGCCGCCTCATCCGCGTTCGCCGCCGCGGCCCCAACCGCGAAAAAGCCCAACGTCCTCTTCATCGCCATCGACGACCAGAACGACTGGATCGGCCACCTCGGCGGCCACCCGATGGCGAAGACCCCGAACCTCGACCGGCTCGCTGCGCGCGGCACCACGTTTCTCAACGCCCACTGCCAGGCCCCGCTCTGCAATCCGTCGCGCACGAGCCTCATGCTCGGTCTGCGCCCCACCACCACCGGCGTCTACGGCCTCGCCCCATGGTTTCGCACGCTACCCGAGTGGAAAGACCGCGTCGCCCTGCCGCAGCATTTTGCGGACAACGGTTACCGCACGGTCGCCACCGGGAAAATTTATCACGGCGGCACCGGTGGTGGTGGTGGTGGCGCCGGTAAGGCCAAGGGAAAAAACAGGGCCGCGGCCGATGCCTCGCCCAACGCCCGGCCTGAATTCCAGATCAACGGCGGCATTGGTGGCATCGGCACCAAGCCGCCGCAAAAACTCATTCCCGCCACCCCCATGGGCAACAATCCGCTCATGGACTGGGGCGTCTGGCCGCTCGACAACGACGACACCGGCAAGGGCGACTACCAGGTTGCCAGCTGGACCGTCGACCAGATCAAGTCCGCGCCGAAGGATCAGCCCTTCTTTCTCGCGGCCGGTTTCTTCCTCCCGCACGTGCCATGTTACGCGACCCAGAAGTGGTTCGATCTCTATCCCGACGACGACAGCGTGCTGCCGAAAATTCTCGAAAACGATCGCGCCGATACGCCGCGTTTCTCCTGGTATCTCCACTGGCACCTGCCCGAGCCGCGTCTTCAGTGGGTTCAAGAAAACAATCAGTGGCGCAACCTCGTCCGCAGTTATCTCGCGTGCACCAGCTTCGTCGATGCGCAGATCGGCCGGCTTCTCGTCGCCCTCGACGAAGCCGGCCTCGCCGACAACACGATTGTCGTCGTCTGGGGCGATCACGGATGGCACCTCGGCGAAAAAGGTATCACCGGAAAAAACACCCTCTGGGATCGCGGCACCAAAGTGCCCCTCATCTTCGCCGGCCCGGGCGTCAAAGGCGGCCAACGCGCGATGCAGCCCGCCGAACTCCTCGATCTTTATCCGACGTTGATTGATCTCGCCGGCCTGCCCGCCCGCACCGACCTCGAAGGCATCAGCCTCGCCCCACAACTCAAGAACGCGGCCACCGTCCGTCTGCGCCCCGCCGTTACGAGTCACAACCAAGGCAACCACGCGGTGCGCAGCGAACGCTGGCGCTACATCCGCTATGCCGACGACACCGAGGAACTTTACGATATGCAGAACGATCCCAACGAGTGGGCCAACGTCGCCGCGAAACCCGAGCACGCCGCCGTGATTGCCGAGCACAAGAAATGGCTGCCCAAAATCGACCGCCCACCCGCGCCCAACAGCGCGAGCCGCGTGCTCACCTACGACCGAAAAACCGACGAAGCCATCTGGGAAGGCAAAACCGTCCGCCGCACCGATCCCATTCCGCAATAGCTGAGCCCTCGTGGCCTACCTCGCCTCGCGGCGGAGGAGGTCATCGCTCGTCACGGCTGCACGAACAAAATGCAGATCGGCGCGGGCACGTTGATCACGCCTTTGGTCTGATAGGTGAGCTCGCCCGTCGTCTGGTCTACTTTGTGCACCGCGACGGTGTTCGAGTCGGCCCCGGCCGCGAGCAGCCAGCCGCCATCCGGCGAGAGGGCGATGTTGCGCGGAAACGCCCCGCGCACCGGTTGCACTTGGATCACTTGCAGTGCGGCGGTGGCGGGATCGGCCCGGTAAACGGTCACGGTGTCGTTTCCGCGATTCGACGAATAGAGAAATCGACCGTTCGCGTGCACCAGGATCTCGGCCGCGGCGTTCATTGCCTCCTTGGCTTTCACGTCCGCGCTGAGTGCCGGGACGGTCGCGAGTTGCTTCGCGGTGCCCGCCGCGGCATCCCACGCCAACGTCGTGACCGATGACGCCAACTCGTTGAGCAGGTAAATAAATTTTCCGTCGGGCGAAAACTTCAGGTGCCGCGGACCGCCGCCCGGCACCGCGGCCGCAAAGCCGTGGCGCTCGATGGCGGGCGCATCAAGGTTGAGGCGATAGATCATGATGCCATCGAGCCCGAGATCCGGCACCAGCGCGAAGCGCCCGTCGGGAGAAAATGCGATCATATGCGCGTGCGGTTTTTCCTGCACGGGTTTCACGACGCCGGATCCACCCTTATGCCTCACCAGCTGCGCCGGCCCCAGCTTGCCCGCCGCATCGAGGGGAAACAGCGCCGTCGAGCCGCCACCGTATTGCGCGGTGAGGAGAAACTTCCCGCTCGGATGCACCGCGATATGCGCCGCGCCGCCGTCGCCCGTGGGCGCGGAGTTGACCACCTCCAGCGCGCCCCCCGCCCCGATCGTGTAACCAATCGCGCCCGGGCCGCCGGAAAAATTCGCGACCGCATAGAGTTTGGTGCGGTCGGGATGCAGCGCGAGAAAGCCGGGACCACCGACTTCGGCGACCAACTCCGCCGCCGTGAGTTTGCCGCTCTTCGAATCGAAAGTCGCCCGGTAGATGCCCTTGGCCCCGGGCCCGCCCGTGCCGAAATAAACCGGCACGGCGTCCGCCGCCCACGCGCCGGCTGCGCCGCACCAGAGTAAGAATGACACAGCCATCGGCAGCCCGGGGAATGGTTTCATCGCCATGAGCCGTAGCACAGGCGGCGGAGTGGCGCCAAGCCAGATCGCAGGCACGACGTTTCGCCGGTCGCCGCCGGTGAATTCGCTTTTATCCAACCACCCCACGAGCCCGGCATGGCGCAACGCCGCACGTCCAAGTCTCAAGTTGCTTCACGGCCAACCGCCCGACACTCGCACGCCCGACCTCAGACTGCTTGAATTGAACGGGAGCGTCGGTATGGGTAGACGCCGATTTGTATTTTTAACTCCGCAACCATGCCCCGTCCTCCTACTCTTACCCGATGGAAAGCGCTTGGGTTGGCCGCGCTCGTCCCGGCCGTATTGTCCGCCGCCACCTACACCAACAACTTCAACTCGCTCGCCACCGACACGCCGAACGGCGCCAGCAACACCTCCCTCACTCTGGGCGGCGGCTTGCTCAACGGCGTGGCGACTAATGTCACCCTGATTTCCAGTCGGAAGGACACCAACGGCGCCGGCACGATCAATGTGGGTATCGTGAAGACCGGCGTCGGCTCGGCTCGCGACACCGCGCTTCGGCTGGCGGACAAAGCGACGGGCAGCAGCACAGCCGCGCTGGTGCTGCCCGTGATCGATGCCACGGCCGCGGTGACGGATTTCACCGTTACGCTGCGGTTGCTGATGGATCGAGTCGGCGGAGCGACACCCGCGGATGGCTTCAACATCAGCTTCGGTTCGTCGCTGAGTGGCGCCGGCGGTGCCGGCGGACACATTGCCGCGTATGGGTTGGTGGTGAACTTCGACACCTTCGAAAATGCCACCACCGATCCGCGGAGCATCGAGGTCTTTGCGGATGTCAACAGCGTGGGCAATTTCCTCGCCGCGAAGCTCCCCGGTGGAAACTTCACCTACGACCAAACCTTCCGCACGGTGACGCTGCACTGGGATGCATTCAACGGACTGGACCTCACCTACGATGGCATCGCGATTTTCACGGATTTGCCGACGCCGGGCTTTATTCCGACCGTGGGCGGCAACTTTGCGCTCAACGCCGCCACGGGCGGTTTGATGCATGACGTATTCATCGATGATCTTTCGATCACCACGGTCACCACTCCGGTGCCACCGCTCGCCACGAGCGGCGTGATCATCGAGGAAATCATGGCGGACAACGCCACCGGCCTGGAGGACGAGGATCTCGCTCCCTCGGACTGGATCGATCTCTACAATGGCACCGCCGCGCCGGTCAGCCTGGCCGGGTGGCGTCTCGACTACACCAGCGCGCCCATCGCCGCGCCCGGCACGACTCCGCCGCCCGCCAGCTACCCCCTGCCCAATCTGAGCCTTCCCGCCTTCGGTCATCAGATTATTTTCGCCTCGGGCAAGAATCGATTCACCAATGTCCGACCGCACGCCAACTTCACCCTGCAAAAGGAGGGTGGCACGCTCATGCTCGTGCGCGCCGACGGCACCACCGTGGCGCACTCACTGAGCTACGGCCCGCAGCGGGAGGACGTGGCCTTCGGTGGGCTGGGGTCCACTCAGACGGCGGGGTATTTCGAAGTTGCGACCCCGGTCGCGACCAACACCGGTCGCCAAGCCGCCGGACCCCGCGTAGCCGCGCCGGTCTTCTTCAAGCCGGGCGTCGTGCCGCTCGCCGATCAGCCGAGCACGGTGATCGCTGCAGCCCTCACGCTGGGAATGCAATTGCCGGCCGGTGCGCCAGCCGGCGCCGAAATCCGCTATACGCTGAATACGACGGAGCCGACCGAGACCTCGACGCTCTATACGACTCCGCTCGACATCACGGCGGGCACCTGCGTCAAGGCCCGGGTCTTTGCGCCGGGCTATCTGCCGTCGAAAACCGGCAACCGGGCGTTTATCTGGCTCTCCGGCGCGGCGGACACCAACGCCACCACCCTCGTCAACGTCGCGAGCAACTACAATGCCTCGGGGCAGCCGTTCAGCAGCAATCTGCCGGTCATCGTGCTCGACAGTTTCCTGCGCAACATCGACGGGCTCACGAATCCCCTCGGGCTGCGTCCCCATCGGTTTACCCAGATGGCGGTGTATGACGTGAAGCCCGGCGCGAATCGCGCCAGCCTCGCCAACGCTCCGGATCAAGTGCTGCGCAGCGGCATGCACGTGCGCGGCCAGAGTTCCTCCGGCGAAGCGGAGCGGCCCTATGCATTGGAGTTCTGGAAGGAGGAGGCCGACGAGGATCGCAACGAGCCGCTGCTGGGCCTGCCGAGCCACAGCGATTGGATTTTGCAGAGCCTGACCTTGGACAAATCGCTCATGCGAAATTATCTCATGCAACAGGCCATGTTCGAGGCCAACGGCCCGGGCGCCGGCATGCGCTGCCGTTTCGTCGAGGTGTTTTTCAACCAAGGCAACGGCACGCTCGATTACAGCGACTACCGCGGCGTTTACCTGCTCATGGAGAAGCCGTCGCGTGGAAAGGAGCGGGTCGACGTGGCCAAACTCAACGACAGCATGAGTGACCCGGCGTTGGTCAACGGCGGATTTATTTTCAAAAACGACAAGCTGCCTTACGACTACAAGATCAACGCCGCCTCCAATCCTGCCATCCCGGGCTCGAGCCGGGACTACGACATCAGCGATCCCGCTCCGGTCACCGCCACGCAGGCGAACGCCCTGGTCGGCTGGCTGAATCGCATGACCTCCGCCCTCGCCGCGCCGGACTTCAACCAACCCCCCAGTGCGAACTTCTATGCGAAATGGATCCATGAACGCAGCTTCATTGACCAGACGCTCTGGCTGGAGCTGGGCAAAGAAGTCGATGCCTACGTCTTCAGTCACTATTTTGCCAAGGACCGTAACGGTCCGCTGACCGCCTTCCCGCTCTGGGATGTCGATCGCAGCCTGGGGAACAGCAACTATGGGAGCTCGAACGCTTCCTTCGGCATGAAATGGTGGGTGGTGGGCTCGAACTACACGTATTACTCGCGGTTGGACGACGACTCCGAGTTCAACGATCGCTATTGGAACCGCTGGACGGCGTTGCGGCGCTCGCACTTTTCCAAGGAGACCCTCTTCGATCGCATCGAGACGGCTTACGCGCAGCTCACGGACGGCAGTCGCGCGGATATCGTCACCACCTCGAACAGCGTCACCATGGCCGTGCAGGTGCCGGCCGCCCGGCACTACCGGAAATATCCCAACCTCGGCAGCAACACCTTCCCGGGCGGCCAGACCGGTCAGGCCAATCGCACCACGTGGCGGCAAGAGGTCGAGGCCCTCAAATCGTGGCTCGCCGAGCGATTGGATTGGATGGACGGCGCACCGCAGACCATCGACCCGACAACTCTCGCGGAGCGACTCAAACCCACCGAGTTGATCGATGCCGTCACGGGACGACCGCAATACGGCGGCGATGTGCCGGTAGGATTCCAGTTCCGAATCAATAATCCGAACCCCGCCGGCGGCACCACCTACTACACGCTCAATGGCGCGGATCCGCGACAGGTCGGTGGCGCGCTCGATGCGTCCACCCTCACGGCGGCCACCGGCACCGTCTCGACGTCCACGCTCCTTGCGGCCGGGCAATCGTGGCACTGGCTGCTGCCCACCGCCGCGCCGGTCAACGATGCCAGCGGACTGCCCTGGACCGCCCCGGCCTACGTCGATAGCGCCTGGAGCACCGGCACCGCGCCGCTCGGTTACGGCGAGACGACCGGCCTCGCCACGAATGTCGCGCCGGTCTCGCCCAACTATCCGTCGGCCACCGTCGAACCTGGGCCGGCATATTTCCGCACGACGTTCAACGCCGCGGGGACCGTCGGGTTGACGAGCGCTTTTTTTGAAATCATGGCGGACGACGGCGCCGTGATTTACCTTAACGGGGTCGAGGCCGCGCGCATCAACTTTCCCCTCGCGCCCACTCCGGCCACCTATGGGCAAGAGGCCCTGGGGCCCATCGATCCGGGCAACAACTATGTGCCCATCGAGTCGATGTTCGTCGCCGTGCCCTTCGACCGGACGCTCCTGAAAGAGGGCGTCAACACGCTGGCCGTCGAAGTCCACCAAGCGATCTACTCCTTCCCGCCCAATGCCGCCAACGCCTATCCGCGGAACGACTACTCCGACCTGCGCTTCGATCTCCGCCTCGTCGGCCAGACCGCGTCGGCGCCCGGCCCCGCCATCGCGCTGGCGACTCCTGGCGCCCACACCGTTCGCACGCGCATCAAAAACGGCACCACGTGGTCGCCGCTGACCGAGGCGACGTTTGTCCTGGACGCCGCGCCCGCGAGCGCGGCGAACCTCGTCGTCAGCGAACTGCACTATCATCCCGCCGACCCGACGCCGGCCGAACTGGCGGCCGGATATAACAATGGAAACGACTTCGAGTTTATCGAGCTGCTGAACATCTCCCGCACGCAATCCATCGATCTCAGCGGCGTGAAACTCGACGACGCGGTCTCGTTCGATTTCAGCACCGTGGCGCCGGCGTTGCGCATTTTGCCCCCGGGCGGACGGATTATCATCGCGGAGAATACCGCGGCGTTCGCGGCCCGGCTGGAGCCGGGGGCCCGCCCGGTGGTGGCGGGCGCTTTTGCGGGAAACCTCTCCAACAGCAGTGAGCAACTGATCGTCCGCGCCGCGAACGGCGCCATCATCAAAAAATTCACCTATCACGATTCCTCCCCGTGGCCGGCAGAGGCGGACGGCAGCGGCTCCAGCCTGGTGCTCAACACGCCGTTCACCAACCCGAATCACACGCTGGCGAGCAGCTGGCACGCGAGTCCCCCCGTCGCGCTGATGAAGACGTCCCTCGCGCCGCCCGCCCCGCTCATTGCGGCCCAGCCCAACGGGCAGACCGTCCTGTTCGGGAACGGCGCCACCCTGGCTGCTTCCGCGAACGGAGCCGGATTCCTCTGGTATCAATGGTTGAAAGATGGGACGCCGGTCGAAGGCGCCACCAAGCCCACGTTGTCGCTGAGCAGCGCTTCGCCAGCGAATTTGGGCAACTATTCGTTGATCGTTTCAAATGCCGGTGGCTCCGTCGTGAGTGCGCCGGCGCGACTCGAAGTCGTCACCGGCAGCGCGCTTTCAAATCTATCCGTGCGCACAACGCTGGGCGCCGGGCAGACGGTCACCCTTGGCGCCGTCGTGAGCGGCGGTTCCAAGAACGTCCTCATCCGGGCCGCCGGTCCCGCGTTGGCGGCGTTTGGGCTCAGCGGCCTGGCCGACCCAAAACTGGAACTCTTTGCCGGCGGCAGCACGGCTCCGACCGCCACCAACGACAATTGGCCCAGCTCGCTCGCCAGTGTCTTTGCGTCGGTTGGCGCGTTTGGTTTTGCCAGCGGCTCCAAGGACGCGGCGTTGAGCCAAGTGCTCACCGGCGCCTTTACCGTGCGAGCTTCGGGCACCGGCCCCGGGGTGATTCTGGTCGAGACGTATGACACCGCCGGTGGCACCTCGCCTCGGCTGGTCAACGTCTCCGCCCGCAATCGGGTGGGCACGGGTGACGATATTCTCATCGCGGGATTCTCCCTCGCCGGCGCCGGCAGCAAACAGGTTCTAATCCGCGCCGTCGGCCCGACGCTCGCGACCTTCGGCGTCCAGAGTCCGCTGGCCGATCCCACCCTCCGGGTGGTCGATAGCCGAGGCGTGACCATTTCGGCCAACGACAACTGGGCCGCCGCGCTCGCCCCGACGTTTGTCCAAGTCGGGGCCTTCCCGTTGGCGCTGGCGAGTCGGGACGCCGCTCTCCTGGTCACGCTTCCCGCCGGCGGCACCTACACCATTCAAGTCTCAGGAGTGAACAACACCACGGGCGAAGCGTTGATTGAGGTCTACGAGGTTTACTGAAGGCGCTCACCGACGGCGCGCCCTCTGGCGTCGAGCCACGCGCCTCAGAACGCCGCCGTCGCCGTGTAGACGAACTG
>SIBG01000033.1 GCA_009695305.1 Opitutus sp.
AAATGGAGCGGGCGAAGAGACTCGAACTCTCGACGTCCACCTTGGCAAGGTGGTGCTCTACCAACTGAGCTACACCCGCAGAGCAGGGATGCACGAAGCAGGCGGGACGCCGGCCCGTCAATAGCAATTTTTGCGCAGGCGCGCGGGACTTCTTTCAACTCCGCAACCGGAGTGGGATCAGGCCCACGTCTAAAACCGCTCCAACGCGAGCAGGTGCCGGCGGCGGGCCGCCAAGGGAAGGGGCACTACTTGGGCCCGCTCCAACAGCAGTCCGCCTTCGCCACTCAAGAGGAAACGAATCAGCTCGCTCAGCCCCGGGACCGACTCGCGGCGGAAAACAATGCGCAAAGGCAGTCGCAACGGATAATCGCCGGAATCCAGATTTTCCGGCGAAGGGAGAAACGCGGGTTCGCGTTCCCGCGCCGCGACCGGGACAATTTTCATGCCGGGGGCATTGGGCACCGGCCCAGGCGCGATGACGATGCCGCGGCTGTCGCCCAAGAAATGGACGGAGAGATCAGTCGGCGCGCGAAACCGATGCACGGTGGATTTCAAGGACCCGCCCTGCAACGCGACGTGGCGAAAGAGTTCGATCGCGAGGCCCGTGCCCACGGCGGGCGCATGCGATTCAATCGCGGCATCGGCCCAGTCGCCGGTGAGTCCGAGTTCGCCCCAGCGCGCGAATCGCGCCCGGCCAGCGGCGCCGAAGATGCCAGCCAGCTGATCGAGCGTCAGCGCGGGCAGGGGCGAAGTGGCAGGGACCAACACCACCACCCGGTAATACGCGAGCTGGATGGACTCAAATCCGCGTGGCAATTCCTCATCTGGCGGGATCACGAGCAACGCGAGATCGGCCCGGCCGGCCTCCAGTTCCACGAGACCGGGCCGGCTGCCATCGAGCGTAAGCACGAGCCGCCAATCGTGGCTGACCGCGAAGGCGTAGAGCGCTTTGGAAAAATCCACGCCGAGCAAATCCGTCCCAACCACGCGCACGTCGGCCCGCAGGAGGACCACGAGCATCAACCCGAGCATTCCGGCCGTGAAGCGTTGAGCTGGATTTCTCAACATCATCTGCGGCGGAAACAACGCAGCCCGCCAGTTTACCCTTTTCCCTCGGGACCGGATTCGTCCAGCACGAGCTTGTCACGGCCAGCCGGGACGGTTTTCGCCAGCGAAGATTTTCGCTCCGAACTTTCACTGTAATACGAATAGTTGTCCGTGTAGTAGCCGTAGTCCTCCCCGGAGTGCGGTGGCACCTGGCTGAGCACCACGCCGATGAGCGGAGTCTTGAGGCCGCCGAAAATCTGCTGCGCGCGGAGCACCATGCTCTGCGGGTTGCGGCGGTGCTGGATGAGCAGCACGGCCGCGTCGACGGCGCTGGCGAGCACACTGGCATCGCTGACGCCAATGATGGGCGGCGAGTCGAAGACAATCTTGTCATAGCGGCCGCGCAGCGTGGCGATGAGCTCCCGCAACCGGGCCGCATAAACGAGGCTCAGCGTAAACCCAGCGTGCGCGCCGCTGGGGAGAAAATCGAGGCCCGGCGTGATGTCCCGCTGGATAACCTCGTCGAGGGTGCGCTGGGCGAGCAGGAGGTCGCTGAGGCCGGGATTTTTCGGGCGCCCCGCGAGGCGGTGCTGCGTGGGGCGCCGGAGGTCGGAGTCGATCAGGAGGACGCGTTCACCACCCACAGCCATAAGGCTGGCGAGCCGGTGCAGCGTGGTGGACTTGCCTTCGCCGGGACCGGCGGAAAAGAGCACCAGGGCATGCGGCTGGCCAGGCTTGAGCGTGAGATTCAGGTTAGTGTGGAGCACGCGGTAAGGCTCGGTGTCGGCTGGGTCCTCACTGCGCACCCCGAGTGGGTCGGATTGGAACGGGATGACGCCCAGGACCGGCAGCTTCAGGCGGGTCTCGACGTCAGCCACGTTGCGAAAGCTGGTGTCGAAATACTCGAGGAGCAGCGCGACGCCGATCGCGAGGCCGAGGCCGAAAATCGCCGCGAAGGTGGTGTTCAAAGCCCAACTCGGCCGGGTCGGGATTTTGGCGGGCTCGGCGTTGTTGAGGATCTCAATGGTTTTTTTCGGGACCTGGAAATCAATCTCCCGCTGGCGGAGCGTGAGCTTGAGCGTGGTCATCAGGCGGGTCTCGTCGTCGAGTTTCTGCGCAGATTCCTCGAAGGGCCGCATCCGTTCGCGCGCCGAAAGGATCTGCCCGACTTTGGCTTGATCGAGCAGGCGTTCGAGTTCGGCGACGCGGGCGTCGGCCTCCTTGTAGGAAATCTCCAGGGCGTTCTGGTAGCCGCGAAGCTGGCCGTCGAGTTGTTCCTTGATCTTGGCGCGGTTATCGACCGCCGAGACGAGGTCGGGATGCGCCTCGCCAAGGCGGGCCTTGAGCGAGGTGACTTTTTGATCGGAGAGGAGCCAGGCCTGGAGCAGGTTCTGAATATTCTGATCCGGAATGAGCTCGGAGTTGACGAGGCCAACGCGGTCCTCCACGGCGATGGATCTGAACCGCTCCCATTTGGTCCGGCGGCCGATGGCATCGACGCGGAGCGCGATCAGCGTGTTCTGCATCTGGCGGAGCGTCTCGATCTCCATGTCGGAATAACGGGAGTTGAGATCGACGCCGGAGATATTGAGGTCCTTGCGGAGCTTCTCGACGGCATCGCGCTGCGCGGTGACGGTCCGTTCCTGTTTCTCCAGCTCCTGACGCAAATGCGCGAGGCCTTCCCGTTGATCGGACGTGGCGAGGGCGATGCGATTTTCCGAATAAACGCAGGCGATGTCGTTGGCGATATCAGCGCCGAGGACGGCATCCTGCGCGAAGACGTTAATCTCAATCAGCGACGAGTTGCGCTGCGACTCGATGCGCAGCATCTTTTCGACCAGATAGCGGTAGGCCAGGGCATCCGGCAGGGCCGTCGTGGCGCCAAGGAGCGGGGCGAGTTTCGCGTTGAGGCCAAGATGCCCGATGACCGGATAGAGAATTTTCTCCGACTGCATGATCTTGAACTGATCCTGCAGGAAATACGGATCGTAGAGGTTGTTGCTCTGCGCTTGAAAGAGCTTCACCTCCCCCTCGGGTTTTTCGACGCGCACCTTCGTCGTCGCGAGATACCACTTCGGGAGAAACGCGGTGACCGTGAGCGTGGTGATGAGCACCAGCGCGAAAATAAGCGCCACCAGCGCCTGACGGAGACGTAGGACCGCGAGAAAATCGGCGAGCGACGCGCTGTCCTTGCTGGCGGGGGCGGAGGCCATGAAGCGGGGGCGGGCGACCGTCTCAAAACGCGTAGGTGGCGTTCAGTCCGACGCGCTCGCGGCTGAGATTGCGCGCCTTGCTGGCCGAAGTCACCGAATCGTCGTCGTAGCTGACTGAAATGGTCCAGTTTTTCGTGGGCAGGTAGCTCAGCGAGACGCCGGCGCGAATCGTATCGTCGGCGATATTAACTTGGCCGCGGCGGCCCTGGAGTTCGGAGGGCTCGTAGGTGAACGTGCCGGACGCCACGATGAGCGGGGTGAAGGCGTGCTGCATGCCGACGAACAGGCGGTTTACCTTCGTGTCGGTGAAGAGCGCGGTGTCGGAGGCTTCTTCCAGCGTATACATATAGCCACCGGTCAGAAACGAGCCTTCGGCGTATTCGTATTTGGCGGTGAGCTCGATATAGGGTGAGGTGGTGCTGCGTTCGGCGTCGCGGTGGCGCCACTCGGCGCCGAATCGCGCCGTCGTGGTGACTTTTTTCGCCAGCTCATAGTCCGCCCCACCCATGATAAAATCGGAGGTCTTGTCCTTGATCGAACCGCCGTGCGTATAGGAGATGTCCTGATGGCGGATTTCGCCGACGGCCTTCACCTCGGGCCGGATCGCGTAGTTGGCGGAGGCGGCGAAGAGATTTTCAATCCGGTCGAGGCTACGGCCCAGCGCGGCGTTGCGATAGTTGTAATAAACGGTGCGCGCCTTCAGCGAGAGGCCGATCTTGGCGGTCAGGTTCGTGGAAAAATGGCCGTCGACCTCGTTGCGCTGGGACGATTGGTCGGTGTTGAGCGGGATGCCATTGAGCAGCGATTCGGGATTCCGAGAAAGCTGAAACATCTCGACCACATCGAGCGTGGTCGTCCCCGAAAAGGCATGGGCGGCGCGCACGAGGAACTGGTGGCTGTCGAGTGTCTTGTCCCCGGGGCGCCGCTCGAAGTGATCCAGCGTAAGTTGGTAGGATAACGACAAAAAGGTCTGCGCGGTCAGAGAGGCATTATAGGCGACTTTCGGAGAAAACATGAACACTCCGCTGCCGATGGCTTTGGATGCGGAGCCAAAAATATTACTGTCGTGGGAGGCTCCGGCGGAAAAAGTAAACGTCAAATCCTTGCCGAGGTCCTGCTCTGGAATCGGTGCGTAGACCGCTCGTGCCGGAACAGCGATGATCACGCCACCAGCGAAAAGCACGCGGAATAGATTCATAGTCAGTCTGAAAGGCAGGAACAGGGCAGGAGGTTAGGCGTATGACGACGGCCTAAGCAATTACTTTTCCCGGGGCGGCGGCAAGGCGGGGTTGAGCAACACATAAAGATTTTCCGCAAGTTTTTGCGGGGCGGCGAGCGGGAACTCGCGCGGCAGCTTGCCCGTCAACAGCCCTGCATAAATCTCGCCCCACTCGCCGAAACGGTTGGAGGCAGCGCTGAGCGAGCCGGGCAGCAGCGGCTTCGCATTGAGCTCCGAGAAAAACGGCCGATCCAGGGTGCGCGGCGTGAGCAACAACTCGCCGATCGGCTGCTCGAGCGTGATCGCGTAGAAGTCGTGCAACCGCGGCGGCAGCGCCCACACCCGCACCCGGCCATACCAGGCGACACCCGCGGGCACATCGGCCATCACTCCGTAACGGCCGTCGGCCTGGCGGCGCGTGAGTTCCTGCTTCATGCCCTGAAACAGCCCCGGGAAATACGGCGGGTATTGGAAATGCAGCCGCCGCGGCTCCAGCGCATCATGCGCCAAGGGCAGCGCCTGCGCGAGCAACAGCGCCACGCTGACCGCGCGCGGCCATTGCGATAGTGCGGCGTTGCTCCCGAGCAGGACGAAGAAAAAACCCGCGCCGAAGATCATGATCAAAGGCGAGAGCCACACCGCTGCGAGCCGTTCGCTCTCGCCGGAATTGAGCGCCGCCTGAGCGAGCAGCAGCACCGCCAACGCCGCCGTAAACACCCAACGCAGCCGATTCGCGCCGGGCGAGCGAAAGGCGTAGAGCCAGCCCGCGACAAAAAATGCCGTCAGACACATCGCGCCGCCCGACCAGAGGCGGGATTTCAGATTTTCCTGGAGGCTGGTGAGGGTCTTGTTGCCCAGCTTTCTGAGATCGATGGGCGGAAAGCCGGCCGAGAACGTCGCCCGCACGGTGGCGGGCTCGGCGGTCGGGTCGTTGAATTTCAACGCGATGTTTTGCGCCGCAAACGCGACGGGATGGCCCGTGAGCGCGAGGTTGCGGGCGAGCCACGGCCCGGTGACGAGCAAAAATCCCGCCGCCACCAGCGCGAGCGCCGCCCACCTCGGGCCACCGGCGAAGCGCGCTCCCGCATAACCAATCGCCACCAGGACCAGGGCGCCGGCGGAATACTCGGCCAGAAACAGCAGTCCGCACAGCATCCCGAGCGCCGCGAGCCAACCGAGCGGCGGGCGGGCGCCCGCCTCCCCCGCCGCCGTCTCCAGGCGCTGCCAGACCCAAAAAGCCAGCAGCGCGAGCACCATCAGCAGCGAGGTGCCGTTGACGGCGACCGTCTGCTGCCAAATCGAAACCGAGAGCAGCAGTGCGAGCGCCGCGAGCCAGCCGACGCGCGGCTCAAACAAACGACGGCCGAGGTCATACGTCAGCCACGCCGCCAGCCACAGGAGCAGGAGATTGATCCCCAGCAAAAAATAATCCGCCGCAAACCCGTCCGGCGGCACGGGGGGCGACGCAAACAGCGCCTCGCGTTTCGCTTCCGGCAAGACCCACAGCGCACCCGCGATGACGAGCGAATAAAGCGGCGCCTGATGCAGGTCGGGATAAGGCTGCTGCGGATCGAAACGGGTGCCGCTTTTCTGGAAAAACGCCACGGTCTGCGGGTAGTTGACGAGCGTGGTAAAGCCGGCGCCGCGCGCGAGCTGACGGCCGGTGTCGGCCTGCGCCAGCGTGGCTTCAGCGGTTGGGCCGTGAAACTGTTTCCAAGCGACCAGCAAGGAGAGCACCAGCGTGCCGGCCAGCAGCGCAGCGACCCGGATCCAGCGCGCACCCCCACCCAACTCGAGCCAGTGGATAAACTCCTGTGCGGTGCGGCGGCGACTCATGGGCGGGGCGCGGTCCTTAACGCGACGGCAGGACGGGAACCTCGATCGGGCGCGGTGGATCGAGGAGGATAATCCACCCGACTTTTTCGAGCCTGGTCATTTGTCCGTGACGTCCAGCTCGGGCCATTGGGCAATCTTGCGATGCAGCGTGCGGCGGCTGACGCCCATGAGCGCGGCCGCCTTGGTGCGGTTGCCTCGCGACTTCAACAGCGCCTCGCGCAGTAGGTGTTTCTCGTTTTCCTCGACTGAGAGGGACCCAGTCGGGGCCCGCGGAGCAGGCTGAGACTGGTCGGCGCCGGGCCCGGCTGGTCCGCGAAATTTCGGCTCCAAGTCGTATTCCGTGAGACGGCCACCGCGGCGGAGCACAACGGCATTTTCACAAAAATTGCGCAGCTCACGAATGTTGCCCGGCCACGAGTAACCCTGCAGGGTGCGCAGCGCGCCGGGTTCGACGGTGAGCAGCGGCACTTTGTTTTCCTCGGAGAAGATGTTGATGAAATGCGCGAGCAGGAGCGGGATGTCCTCCGGGCGCTCGCGCAACGGCGGCATCGTGAGGCGGACCACGTTGAGCCGGAAAAACAAATCGTCGCGGAATTTTCCGTCCCGCACCAGTTGCTCAAGATTGCGGTTGGTCGCGGCGACCAGGCGCACATCGAGCTCAATGGGCTTCGAACCGCCGACCCGTTCGACCGCCTTCGTCTCGAGGAAGCGAAGCAGTTTCACCTGCGTGGCGGCGGAGATTTCGCCGATTTCGTCGAGGAAGATCGTGCCGCCGTCGGCGGATTCGAAGCGGCCGATGCGGCGCTCGGTGGCACCGGTGAACGAGCCGCGTTCGTGGCCAAAGAGTTCGCTTTCGAGGAGATTCTCCGAGAGCGCGGCACAGTGGACCGCGATGAACGGTCCGCGGGAGCGCGGGCTGGCCTGGTGAATCGCCTGCGCGATGAGTTCCTTGCCGGTGCCCGATTCGCCTTCAATGAGGATGGTGGCGCGCGAGGGCGCGACGAGCTTCATGCGGTCGATCACGTCCTGCAAGATGGCCGAAAGCCCGATGATCCCATCGAGGTGGAATTTTTCGTCCAGCCGTTCGTGCAACTGCTTCACCTCGACCTCGAGGGTCTTGGTCTTGAGGGCCCGCTGGATGAGGACCTCGAGGCGTTCGATGTTGACGGGCTTGGTGAGGAAATCGACGGCCCCGCGTTTCATGGCCTCCACCGCGGTGTCGATGTTGCCGTAGGCGGTCATCATCAGCACGGCCGGGCGCTGCGGGAGCGCGAGAGCCTTGTCGATGACCTTGAGACCGGACTTGCCCGGCATGCGGAGATCGGTGAGGACGACGTCGTAGGGCTGCGACTCCAGCAGGTTGAACGCCTCGTCGGCATTCGCCGCGACCGTCACGTCATAGTGCTCCGCGAGAGCCTGCTGGAGGCCCTCGCGGGTGTGTTTCTCGTCATCGACGATGAGAACGCTCGGCACCATGGATGCCATTCACGCGACGGGCGCGCCGGCGGTCAAGCTCGCCGGCGGCGAGCCAGCCGGGCAAATCACTTCTTCCTCTCAGCGAGCCGCTCGGCCACCGGGGCGAGCCGGCTCAGCATGATGCTTGGCGGCGGGACGCTGTCGACCAAGGTTTCGATCTTGTCGCGCTTGACGCGGAGGATCGCGGTTACCTTCTCGGCCTGGGCGTCGTCGAGCTTTAGCTCGCGCCGCAGCATGTCGACGTGCATGGGCACGAGAAAAGTGTAGGCGAGGTTAAGCATCGGGCGCTCACGCAGCTTGGAAATTTCGTCGTCGGTGAGCGGTTTGTCCGCCGCCGGTTCTTTGGCCCGGCTTTCGCGATCCGCGGCCCGCTTCTGGTTGCGCTCGGCGCGGCGGGCGCGCTGCTCGGGGTTGAGAATCTTGGCCAGCTCGACCTCATACTCGGCGTCAAGCGCGTCGAGCCGCGAGCGATAGGCGTCGATCTCTGGGCGCAACTTCTGGATGTCGGCGCTGAGTTTGGCGCGGTCGGGCGCCTGGTCACCACGAACGCGGTTGCCCGACGCCGGCGGCTTGGCGGGACTGGCGGGACGCACCACGGTTTTGCCAAATTCACCCATGAGGGTCAGCGGCGGCGGCGGAAGCGCGGGATCGGCCTCCGTCCACGTGCGGGTGGCAAATCCGGCAGCGAAGCCGAGCACCGTCAGGCCGGCGATGACCGCGCGTTGCTTCACAGATTTTGATCGAGATCCTGCACCTCGGCGGCGAATCTCTGCCAATCGGCGAGATTGCGTTCAGTCGCCAAACGCGTGCTGCGCCCGTGCACGAGGACGACGGCCAACACGCAGGCCGCGGCGACGCCAGCGCTGAAAGCGAGCTGATGGCGGAACGACGGCACGGCTTGAGGAAGCGCGCGGGCGGCGCGGATGACACGAGCCGCGAAGCCCGGGCGAATTTGCTCGGCGGCATGCGCGGAAAGTTGCTGCCAGGTGGCAGCCTCAGGTCCCCGGGCGGCGCGGAGCGCGCGGGCGGCGAAATCGGGGCGCAGTTGGGCGGCCGCGTGCGATTGGAGGGATCGCCAGGCGTGATCTTCAGTTTTCATGGTGGGATTGGTAATGTTCGCGGAGGTGTTCCCGGGCGCGGTGGAGCCGGGCTTTCACGGCCGCGACGCTGGTGGCAAGAGTTTCGGCGATTTCCGCGTGGCTGCGGCCTTCCTGCACGAGGGCGAGCAGCGCGCGATCCTGCGGACGGAGCTGGGCGAGTGCGTGGCGGAGGGCATCGAGTTCCTCGGGATCGACGGCGCCAGGCGGCTCCGGAATGTTCTCATGCTCGTCGCCGAAGGGCACGAAAATGCGGCGAAGTTTCTGGCGGCGGAGCTGGTCAATGCAGGTGTTGCGGGCGAGGCGGAAGAGCCATGATTCGAACTGGGCGGGCGCCAGGAGGCGGTCGAGCGCCCGGACCATCTTGATAAATACCTGTTGGGACAAATCCTCCACGTAGTCACTGCGGCCAGTGATGGCATAAACGAAACCCGCGACGCGGTGCTGATAGCTGACAATGAGCTCCCGCTGGGCGTCTTCATTACCCTTTTGGGCCCGGCGAACAAGGTCGGCGAGCGCGGCCATAGCGGTTGGATCCATTCGGTGAGCATTGGTGTGAACAGTAAGACGGTGGAAAGGCCAGAAAGATTCGCCGCCCCGCGCCCCGTCCTTGCAATCGGCGCCACCTTGGCTTGGGTTGAACGATCGCCGAAGACTCATGAAAAAAAACATCTCCATTCTGCCCAATTTTATTGGGGCCACCGCCTGCCTTCTCGTGCTGCTGGCGGCCAGCGGCTGCCGTAGCGCATCTGAGCAGCGCGACTTGATGACCGAGGACGCGATCGCCGGTGAGCGGCCGGTCGCGATGCGGGGCGAAGGCACGTTTCTCGATGGCAAACTCACCGCCGCGGCGACGGTCAGCCGCGGTTTTGGCCTCGGGATCAAGGATGCCGGCAAGGGCAAGCGCTTCGGAAAAGAAATTAGTCTCGCCGACAGTTACCCGACGGGATTCGGCGGCTCGGAGGACGATCAAAAAGAGGCCGTGGAGGAATATTATCGCATCGCCCGCGGCCAGCGCGCCGCCGGTAGCCCGATGCCGCCCGTCACGCTCCGGGTGCAATTCCAGAACCAAGGTCCGGCCACCCTCGAACTGGAAATCACCGAGGTGAACTCCGATCTCGGCAACTTCGCCGTGCGTCCGCCCAAACTCGTCATCGCCCCCGGTGAGAGCGGCGCGCTCGAGCCAATGATTTCGCAGCTTGGCGTCACCAGTGATGAGATTCCGATCAAGGTCGTGGTGCGGATGGGAGGTAAGGCGGAGACCCAGGTCATCGCGGTGAAAAACCTGCTGCTCCCGGCGGCGAAGAAGTAGCCGCGCCGGTCCGGAGCGTTGCGCCGGCGCCGTGCGCCGCAGCCTCACTCAGCTGCGCAGCAAGCGCACGCGGCGGTCTTTCCGCGGAAATTGCAGGGTCACAATCGTGCCTCGCCCCTCCTTGCTCTCGAGGCCGACCTGACCGCCGTGTTCGCGCATGATCCGCTGCACGATCATCAGGCCGAGCCCGTGGCCACCGGGCTTCGTCGTGTGGTAGGGCTGAAAGATCCGCGCAATGTCCTCCGGCTTGATGCCCGCCCCGCTGTCGCCGAAGAGCAGGAACACCGAGTCGTCATCCGCGTGCGATTTGATTTTCAGTTTTCCGCCGGGGGGCATCGCTTCCAACGCGTTTTTCGTCAGGTTGAAAAAAACCTGCTTGAGCTGGTTGCGGTCGGCCATGACCGCCGGCAGCGCGGCCGGCGTCTCCGCCTCAACCACGACGCCGCGGTCGGCGAACTCCCGCTGCTGAAAGCGCAGCACCTCCGCCAGCACGTCCGGGAGATTCGTCTCCGCGAGATCGGGCGGGTGCGGGCGGATCGCCTCAAGGAAATTGCTGATGATGCCATCGAGCCGCGTTACCTCGCCGCGGCAGACGCGCAGGGACTCGGCGAGCGAATCGGCGTCCTTCGAGGCTTTCAGTTTTTTTAGTTTTCGCTCGATCAACTGCAGGTGAATCGTGAGCGAGTTGAGCGGGTTGCCCAGTTCGTGGGCGACGCCCGCCGCCAGCAGCAGGACGGACGAGGTGCGCTCGTCCTCGATCCGCTGCTCGGTCGTCCGCTTCTCCCGCGTGATATCGTTGAGGATCACGACAAACCGCCGGGCGGCGCCGCGGCCCTCGCCGCGAATCGGCACCATGCTGAGCCGCACCGTGCGCGGCTCGGGATAGGTCAACTCAAACTCGCGCGCGATAACGGGCAGTGCGGCGCCCGCCGACCCCTCGTCGAGCGACGGCCGCAGGCCGGGCATCAGCCGCCAGAGTGTCTGGCCGGCGAGTTCGTCATCGCCGAGCCCGATGAGCCGGTGCGCCGCGGCATTGCCGTATTCGATCACGCCGTCGTCCCGGATGACGAGCACGCCCTCCTGGAGGGTGTTGAAAATCTCCTCGAACAGTCCGCGCTCGCGCGCGAGCCGCTGCACGAGGTTCGCGAGACTGACGGAGTCAAAGGTGTCGAGGCGCCCCAGCACCCGGTCGAGGGAGGAATGTTTCTTGCCGGCCATCGGAGGAAAGGACTGAAACACTGAAAGACTGAAGGGCTGAAGCCAAATCGTCGCACCGGCCGCGGGGTTGAGGCCGGATCGCCCGCTCCGCCGTTCAGTCCTTCGGTCCTTCCGGTTGGTCCGCGAGAAAATCCATCTGGGCGGGGTCGATGCGGCCGGCAAAAAGTTTACGCAGAAACATTTCCCGGTGCTGGAGCGTGCGGCCCATCCGCCGCAGCGCGTCGCGATGCTCCTCGGTGCCGTAGCCCTTGTGCTGCGCGAAGCCATAGCCGGGAAACTTGCCGTCGAGTTCGTTCATCAGGCGATCGCGCGTCACCTTCGCGATGATCGAGGCCATCGCGATGCACAGCGAGCGCGCGTCGCCCTTCACGATGCTCGTGTGCGGATAGGGGAAGTTTCGCAACGCCAGCCCGTCGACGAGCACCCGGCACGAAACCATCGGCTGGAAATTCGCCACGACCTCGGCTGAGGCAAACAGATCCGGCTCCGTCTTCCGTTCGAAGGCGTCGGGCGGATAGATCCCCTCCAGCGCGCGGCGCATGGCGAGTTTCGTGGCCCCGAGGATGTTGAGCCGCTCAATCTCATCGACCTCCGCCACGCCGAAATGCGCGTGTATCTGCCCCTGCGCTTCGAGCAACTCGAATTCGCCCCACAGCTCTTCGCGCTGGGCCGGCGTGAGCAGCTTCGAGTCGTTCACCCGCCCGGCGCGGGCCAGCGCCCAGCGGCTTTCGAGAAATTCCTTGTTCACGAACACCGCACCCGCGACCACCGGTCCGGCAAGCGCGCCACGCCCGGCCTCATCGACGCCGATCAAACTGGCCACGCCCTCGATCTGCTTGAGGTCGAATCCGCGGAGTTGTCGGCGTTTGGGCATCGGCTGGGACTAGCGCTCCCAATCTACGCGTTCCTTCGGCTCCTTGAGCGGCAATTCGTCGAGTTTGCCCGCGGCCGAAACCACCTCGTAGGCGGTGCGGAAGTGGAGCTTCGCAAACTCGCCGAGCGCGCGGGTGCCAAACTTCGTCATAATGGCATTCGCCTGCTCCTTCACGAGCGGTCCGGCGCCCTTCTGCAGCTTCGTCCCAAATTTCTTCGAGAGCTGGTGCATCTGCCGCACAAATTCCGCCCGCGCGACGACCGACGCCGCGGCGACCACCGGGTCTTCCTCCGCCTTCGTCCGCATCCGCAGGTCGAAATCCTTCACGCCCTTTTTCGCCAGTTCCCGCTGCACCAGCGGCTGCTTGGTGAACTGGTCGAGGAGGCCCCACGGCACGGATTTTGCGACGAGCGCCTGCTCCAGCGCCGTCGCGTGCTGCCACGCGAGCAGGCGGTTGAGGTTCGCACCGGGGCGCGACATCAGGTCGTTGTATTTTGGCATCCCGCAGAAACACGTGCGCACCGCGACGCCGTGCGTCTCGCGAATGAGTTTGTCGAGTTTCATGATCTGCGGCTCGGCAATTTTCTTGGAGTCCTGCACCCCGGCTTTGCGCCACGCGTCGATCGCGCTCTTGTCGGCGATGACCGTGGCCGCGATCACCGGTCCGAAAAAATCGCCCTTGCCGCTCTCGTCGAGACCGGCGTGAGACTCGAACCAATCCGGGTGCAGCACCTCGTCATAGCCGAGCTTCGCCGCGCCGACGACCTCTGGCTCGAGCGTATCACGGACGAAATCCTCGGTCCCCTTCCCCGCGATGACGGCCTTGCCGCTCGTGTAGGCGGAAACGTTCACCTTGAGGTGGTCGGCCTTGAACGCGAAGCGCGTATAGGCGACCTCGAAGGGCGTCCAGCCGCGCGCCTCGCAAATCGCGCGGAGTTTTTCCATCTGAGCGTCGTCGAGTTTCGCGGTATAGGACGCCAGCTTCTTGGGCTGTTCCTCATCAGCGGATTGCTTGGGCATGGTGGGATTGGCCACAAAAAGCGGCGAAAGCACAAAAGGATTCTGCTTCGCAGCACCGGGCTTTGCGCCTTTTGTGACCGTTGTGGGCAAGAAATTGGTCAAACGGCGGATTCAGTTTCAACGGGCGCTGCTCGTCTGGTATCGCACGCACTCTCGGCCGCTGCCTTGGCGCGAGGCGCCGTCGCTGCATAAAACGGTCGTCAGCGAGTTCATGCTGCAGCAGACGCAGGTGAAGACCGTGCTCCCCTACTTTGCCCGCTGGCTCGCCGCGCTGCCGGATTTCACCGCGCTCGCCGCCGCGCCCGAGGCGCGGGTGCTCAAACTCTGGGAAGGCCTCGGCTACTACGCGCGCGCGCGCAACTTGCACCGGCTCGCCAAGGCCCTCGCGCTTCTGCCCGCGCCACCCCGCACGCCAGCCGAGTGGCGCGAGTTGCCGGGCGTCGGGCCCTACACGGCGGCCGCGATCACGAGCATCTCGTTCGGCGCGCCCGCGGCCTGCGTGGACGGCAACGTCGTGCGCATCCTCGCCCGGCTCACGGCCGACGCCACGGAGTTTCGCGACAGCGCCGGCGCCGCGAAAACTTTCACACCCCTCGCGGCGGCCTTGCTGCCCGCGAAATCGCCGGGCGATCATAACCAGGCCATGATGGAACTCGGTGCGACGGTTTGCTTCCGCTCCAACCCGCTTTGCCCCTCCTGCCCGGTGCGCTCGTTTTGTGCGGCCGCCCGGCGCGGCACCCCCACCGCCTACCCGCGGCTCGCAGCGAAGAAGATCGAACATCGCACCGTGACGCGCATCTGGTGCGAGCGCGACGGCGCGCTCTTGCTGCACCGGGCGCCGGCGGGTTCGCGGCGTCTGGCTGGCCAGCACGAACTGCCGACCGCCGAACAAGCGGGGCTCAACGCCGCGTCTTTCGCTCGCTCCGCGTTGCTCGCGACCAAGCGCCGCAGCATCACCCGTTTTCAAATCACCGAGTCAATTTACGCCGTGCCAACGCCGCGCGGAAAACCCCGCCCCGACCTAGTATGGGTGAAGCTGACCGATCTCCCCGCGTTGACGCTCTCTGGCCCTCATCGTCGCTGGGTCTCAGGGATTCTCGCCGCGCGAATTCCGACCTAGGGCGGGAGACCCCGCCCGCTACATCAGCGCCTCGATGCGCTGCTTGGACGCGATCACCTCTTCCACCGTCAGCCGCGGGCCGAATTCCAGCGTGAGCAGGTGCTCCGGCCGCCAGAACCCGCTAACCATTTTGAAGTCAATGTGGCCCGAGCCGACGGGCTGGTGATCCTGCCCTTGCGCGCTGACGTCGTGCAGATGGAAACCAATGAGCCGCGACGCGTTTTTCTCGAGATGCTGGCGGTGGTCGAGCAGACCCATGCCCTGCTTGATGTCGGCGTGGCCGGTATCGTGCCAGTAGCCAATCGGCGCCGTCGGTGGCTGGCCGGCGATAAATTCGGCATAGTCGGCATCGAGCGGCAGTTCTTCAAATTTCTCGCGATTCTCCAGTCCCAGCTTAATGCCCTTCTGTGCAGCGTAGTCGTAAATTTCGTTTAAGCTGGCTTTGGTCTGCTCCCAGAACGGGCCCATCCGCTTGCGGAGTTTGACGAGCGACTTGGCGAGGAGCGCGTGGTAGGCCGTGTCGTCGGGCGTCCGGCCGGCGTCGGGCTGATCGCGGAGGTAGGTGCGGAGGTCGCGCGCGGGATTGAACCAGAAAAACGTCACGCTTCCGAGGTGGCAGACGAGCACCCGCGCCTTCATCTGGGCGGCGAAGTCAATCGAGCGCTTCGTATGCCTCAGCCACTGATCGTGCTCCCGATGCTCCCGCACGGACGGCTCAAAGAGATTCGGCGCCGCGTGCACCACCCCGGTCGGCAGCGGGCAAAAATTATGCGTCGAGCTGATTTTGATCACGCCCTCCTCCACGGCTTTCATGATGCCGGGCACAAGGGTGATCCGGACGCCGTGGCTCAGCTCGGCGTGGGTGAACCCGAGACCCGCCAACTCACGCAGCATCGCGTGGCCATCATTGTGGCGGTGCGAACACCAGGAGGTGGAGAGGGCGAGAATCGGCTTCACGTAGAGACAACCGAAAGACGAGTGGGCAAAGGCTTTGGTTGCACCAAGAAAGGATCTTTAGCCGCCTTGAGGTCAAAAAAAACCGCGCGACCGTTTGGAGCGGGCGCGCGGCGAAAATTCAGGAGAAAATGGTAAAACTTACTCCGCGTGGCGACGACGCAGCATCTGGGTGAAGGCCATGACCTTCGTCTTGCGGCGGCGCTTCTCGCAGGGCTTTTCGTAGTAGCGCTTGGCGCGGGTGCCTTTGATGATGTTCTCGCGCTCGAGCTTCTTTTTCATGCGCCGGAGCGCACGATCGATGGGCTCGTTCTTGCGGATTTTAATTTCGATGGACATGGATGCGGACGTGTTGGTGAAAGGAAAAGCCGACAAATAGGCCAAGCCGCGGCGCGCGCGTCAATGGCTTTTTTCCCGCCTTGCGCAGCGCCAGCGATGAGCTTGCCTAGGGCCTCTCCGTGCCGTCCGCCGCCAAAAATTTCGTCCATCTCCACGTCCATTCCGACTACAGCCTCCTCGACGGCTGCTGCCGCATCGACCGCCTCATGGACCGCGCCGTAGAGCTCGGCATGCCCGCCGTCGCGCTCACCGATCACGGCAACCTCTATGGCGCGATCGAGTTCTACAACACCGCCAAGGCCAATGGCATCAAGCCCCTCATCGGCTGCGAACTCTACCTGGTCGAAACCTCCCGGCTCGAAAAACACGGCCGCTCCGACGATGACGGCAAGTCCATCTTCCATCTCGGCCTCCTCGCGAAGAACCTCACCGGTTACCAAAATCTCCTCAAACTCGTCTCCGACGCGCATCTAAAGGGTTTCTATTACAAGCCGCGCACGGACCTCCCCACCCTCGCCCAGCACGCCGAGGGTCTGATCGGTTTCACCGGCTGCCTCGCCTCACTCGTCCCGCAACGCTTGCTCCACGACCGCTACGATGAAGCGCGCGCCGCCTGCGGTCGCTTCGTGGAGATTTTTGGCCGCGAAAATTACTTCGTCGAAATCCAGGACCACGGCATCGCCGAGCAGCGCCAGATTATCCCCGGCCTCCTCAAGCTCGCCGAGGAGTTTAACCTCCGCGTCATTTGCACCAACGACGTTCACTACGTTCGCAACAGCGATGCCGGCCCGCACGACGCCATGCTCTGCATCCAGACCGGTGCAAAGCTCGAGGAGGAAAAGCGGATGCGTTTCGACGGCACGCAGTTTTACCTGAAGTCGGCCGACGAGATGGCCCGCCTCTTCGCCGAGGTGCCGGAGTCACTCACGAACACCTCGCTCGTCGCCGAGATGTGCGACCTCACGATCCCGTTTCCGAAGGGCAGCGAGCGCTACCCAAAATATCCGCTCCCGCCGGAAATCAAAACCGACCGCGCCGGCTACCTCCGCGACCTCTGCATCGCCGGCCTGAAAAAACGCTACGGTGTCGACTACACCGCGCCGAAAAAAGCCGGCGACCCCGCGCTCGCCCAGACCCTCGTCGAGCGCCTCGACTTCGAGCTCAGCATCATCGGCAAGACCGGCTTCATCGACTATTTTCTCGTCGTCTGGGATTTCATCGATTGGGCAAAGCAGCACGACATTCCCGTCGGCCCCGGCCGCGGCTCCGGTGCCGGTTGCATCGTCGCCTACGTGCTCGGCATCACCAACCTCGACCCCCTTCGTTTCAAGCTCCTCTTCGAACGCTTCCTCAACCCCGAGCGCGTCTCGCCCCCTGACTTCGACATCGATTTCTGCATGCGCCGCCGCGGCGAGGTCATCGACTACGTCCGCCAGAAATACGGCAACGACTGCGTGGCCAACATCATCACCTACGGCACGCTCGGCGCCAAGATGGTCATCCGCGACGTCTCGCGCGTGCACAGTCTCCCCTACGCCGACGCCGACCGCCTCGCGAAGATGATTCCCGATGAGTTGAACATCACGCTCGAGTCCGCCGTCGCCAAATCCGCCGAACTGCGCGACGAGGTGACCAAGAATCCCATCGCAAAAAAAATCTTCGATCAGGCGCTCGTCCTCGAGGGCATGGTGCGCAACACCGGCAAGCACGCCGCCGGCATCATCATCACCGACCGCCCGCTGCAGGAATTCGTTCCGCTCACCCTGCAGGAAGGCGACGTCACCGTCCAATACGACATGAACGCGGTCGGTAAACTCGGCCTGCTGAAGATGGACTTTCTCGGCCTCAAGACGCTCACCGTCATCGCCGACGCCGTCGACAACATCCGCCGCACCGCCGATCCGAAGTTTGACATCGAGACGATCCCCCTCGAGGACCCCAAGACTTTCGCCCTCCTCAACTCCGGCCGCACCACGGGCGTGTTCCAACTTGAGTCAGGCGGCATGCAAAATCTCTGCCGCCAGATCGGTCTCTCCACCATCGACGAAATCGTCGCACTTATCGCGCTCTTCCGTCCCGGTCCGATGGAATGGATTCCCGATTACATCCGCGGAAAAAAAGATCCGAGCACGGTCAAGTTCCCCCACCCGCTCCTCGAGGAAGTCTGCCGCGAAACCTACGGCGTGATGGTCTACCAGGAGCAGGTCATGGAGGCCGCCAAGATCATCGCGGGCTACACGCTCGGGGGCGCCGACATGCTGCGCCGCGCCATGGGCAAGAAGGACAAGGAAGCGATGGCCCAGGAGCGCGACAAGTTCGTGGCCGGCGCGAAACGCGTGAACAACATCGACGAGAATACCTCCGACGCGATCTTCGACCTCCTCAACAAATTCGGCGGCTACGGTTTCAACAAATCCCACTCCGCCGCCTACGCGATCCTCAGCTACCAGACCGGCTATCTCAAAGCGAATTACCCCGTGCAGTTCATGGCCGCGATGCTCAGCTCCGAGCTCGGCAACTCCGAAAAAGTCTCCCACTTCGTCGGCGAATGCGAGGCGATGGGCCTGAAGGTGCTGGGACCAGACGTGAACGAGAGCCGCGAGATGTTTACGCCGGTCTTTCGCAAAATGCCGAATCAACAATCGGCCCTCGGCAATCAGCCGCCGGCGGGCGGCTCGATCCGCTTCGGCCTCGCCGGCGTGAAGGGCGTCGGCGAACTCGCCGCGCAAAAAATCATCGCCGAGCGCGAGGCGCATGGACCTTTCGCCGACTTCGAGGACTTCGCCTCGCGCGTCGATGCCCGTGCGCTCAACAAGCGCGTGCTCGAGCACCTCGTGAAAACCGGCGCCTTCGACTACAGCGGCGCCTCGCGCAAAAAACTTTTCGACGGCATCGACGGCGCCCTCGCCGGCGCCGCCGCCCATGCCCGCGACAAGGCCGCGGGCCAGCACAGCTTCCTCGACGTCCTGGCGGAGGATCCCCCGTCGGAAAAAAATGGGGGTGCGGCGCCCTCGCCGCGCCTTGCCAGCACCCACGATCTCGTCGGCGATTTCTCCTCGGCCGAACGCCTCCAGTTCGAAAAGGAACTGCTCGGCTTCTACGTCTCCGGCCACCCGATGAACGCCTACACCGGGCTCGCCGACGCCATTGACACGTTTACGGTCGGCGAGTTGTTGCAGCAGACCGACCGCGTCGAATTCCGCCTCTGCGGCATCGCCGCCAACATCACGAAAAAACTTTCGAAGAAGGACAACCGCCCTTGGGCCGCCTTCACGCTCGCCACGAAAAAAGCCTCCGTCGCGCTCAACATGTTTGCCGACGGCTACGCCAGCTACGGCACCGTGCTCGCCGAAAACGCCCTCGTGCTCGTGCAGGGCAACATCATCGTCGGCAACGACGGCCCCCGCATCAACGTGAAGGAGTGCTATCCGCTGGACGGCTTCGTCGGCGGCATCGTCCGCAAAGTCACCTGGCTCCTCCACCCCGCGCACCGTGAGCTGCCCGCCTTCCTCCGCCTGCTCCGCGAAACGCTCAACGCGCAGGTCGGCGACACGCGCGTCGAGTTCGCCTTCATCTTCGAAGACCGCGTCGCCCCGATCGCCGAGGCGAGCCACGCGCTCGCGTGGAAACTAAACGCCGCCACCTTCCAGCAACTCCGCGCCCACCCCGCCGTCGCCGGCGTGCAGCTCGAAACCAAGCGCCTCGAACTCAAACAAGACGGTAGATGGGCGAAGCGGGCGTAGCGGTCGCGGCAAGGCGGATGGTCCCTCATCCGCCATCTCAGGTCCGACAATTGGCATCGCCCTTCTCCGCGCCATCCGCGTAATCCTCTGGCAACTCATGCCCGACCAAGCCACGCTCAACCACGCCGCGCAGGTGCTCGCCGCGATCTCCACCGACCAGCGCGCCGACACCGCGCTGCGTTTCTATTTCGAAAGCCACCGCTATCTCCAGCCACCGGCGAAGCGCGTCATCAGTCACACGGTCTTCGTTTATTTCCGCTGGCTCTCGTGGCTGGACTCCAAGGCCGCGCCGCAAAGGCGCCTCGAAGCCGCCGTCGCCCTGCACGAACGCTTTGTCGCCGATCCGAAATCCATCAAGGCCGAAACCCTCGCCGTCCGCGCCGTCCCCGACTGGCTCCCTTCCGAGATGGAGCTGCCGCACGACTACCTCCGCCAGCTCCAGCGCGATCCCGCCCTGTGGCTCCGCGCCCGGCCCGGGAAAAGTGCTGCGCTCGCGAAATCCCTCTTCGCCTGCGAGCCCACCGACCGCGCGCCCGATGCGCTGCGCTTCACCGGCACGCAGGATCTGTTCAAGACCGAGCAGTTCAAGACCGGTGAATTCGAAATCCAGGATCTCGCGTCGCAGCTCGTCGGCGTCGCCGCCGCGCCCAAACCCGGCGAAACGTGGTGGGATGCCTGCGCCGGCGAAGGCGGCAAGACGCTCCATCTCGCCGACCTCATGCAGAACAAGGGCGTCGTCTGGGCCACCGACCGCAATGCCCGGCGCATCGACACCCTCAAGCGCCGCGCCGCCCGCGCAAAAATTTTCAACTACCGCACCGATTTCTGGGACGGCGGCTCGCGACTTCCGAACAAGACGAAGTTCGACGGCATCCTCCTCGACGCCCCGTGCAGCGGAGTCGGCACCTGGCAGCGGAACCCGCACGCGCGCTGGACCACGACGCCAGACGACGTCCGCGAACTCGCCGCCACCCAGCTCGTCCTCCTCAACAACATCGTCGGTTCCCTCAAACCCGGCGGGCGGCTGATCTACGCCGTCTGCACGCTCACGCGCAGCGAAACGACCGCCGTCGCCAACGCGTTCACCACCGCGCATCCCGAGTTGGAACCGCTGCCGGTGCTCGGCGGCGCACCGCAGCTCACCCTCTGGCCACACGAGCTCAACGCCAACGGCATGTTTATCGCCGCGTGGAAAAGAAAAATCTAATTTTACAGGAGGCGAGGGAGCGAACAGAGCCTCGATTCCTTCACCTCTCCGTTCTCTCTGTTGCCTCCTATGAGAAAGATCTCGTCGGAAACCGTCCGCGCAGATTTTAACGACCCGCTCGCCGTCGTCCACTACACGCGCGCCGCGCACTTTCTCGGCCTCTGGGAATCCGAGCGCATTCTTATCGAGCGCCACTTCCCAGATCGCACCGCTCCGCTGCTCGAAGCCGGCTGCGGTGCCGGCCGCGCCTCGGTGGGGCTCTGGCAGCAGGGCTACACCAACCTCACCGCCTTCGACTTCGCCGAGGAGCTCCTCGACCAGGCCCGCTCCCTCGCCGCGAACCGCGGCGTGAAAAACGAAATCACCTTCCTCTCTGCCGACGCCACCGACTTAACAAAGTGTCACCCATTGGGTGACACTTTGTTCTCGGGCGCGTTGTTTCTCTTCAACGGGCTGATGCAGATTCCCGGCCGCGCCAACCGGCAAATGGCACTGCGCGAGTTACATCGCGTCTGCGCTTCCGGTGCGCCGCTGCTCGTCACGACGCACGACCGCGACTACTCGCCGGTCGAGCGCGCGATGTGGCGGCTCGAGACCCTGCGCTGGGAACGCGGCGACCAGGATCCGCGGCTCGTCGAATTCGGCGACCGCTACTTCGCGGACGAGCACGGCCGCACCTTCATGCACCTGCCGGATCGCGCCGAGATCCTCGCCGACCTCGCCGCGACCGGCTGGACCCACGAGTTCGACGCGATGCGCGCCGAGATCGCCCGCGAGTCCGACGCCGTCCGGGATTTTTCCGACGAATGCCGCTTTTGGGTGGCCCGAAAGTAGAGCCCGTCTCCGACTCTAACTCAGAAACCCGTCTGCACGGAGAGCCCGACGCGGCTTGCCACCTTGTCGTGCTGGCGAATGTCGGCGGCATAACCCAGCGTCACGCCCGGATTCTTGGCGAAAAAAAGCGTGGCGGCCCCGCCGAGTCGGACTCCTCGCCCGTCGCCATCCGTGACGACCACCGTCGTGGGTCGCGTGAAATTGTTGGCCAGCTGGCCCGCCGCGCTGCGCGTGTTGTTGGTGAACTCGCCGTGCCAGGCCGCGTTGAAATCGAAATGCAGCGCGTGCGCCGCCAGCTTGGTGTCGGTGCCGAAATCGAGGCCCGCGCTGCCCGCAGAACTCTTGGCTTTCTGCGCGGCAAACGCCATCGTCAGCGACGGCACGTCGCGCTCGGTATAGGCACCCATGGTCACTCGCTCGGTGCGCACCCCGAGCCACGGACGCAAGGTGAACCCAGCGGCGTCCACGTTCCAAGTCGCCCTGGCGCCCGCGCCCCAATGCGTGCCGCTCGCCTTACCGCTAGTTTGAAATCCGCCGAACCCTGTCGTGCGGTGCGCGCCCTTTACGCTGGCCACTCCATAGTCGCCGTCGATTGCCAGCGTCACGGGACCGCCGCGCCACTGGCCGTAGAGTTTGCCGGACTGGTCCTCGAGGGTGAAATTGCCGCCGCGCGCGCTGACTTTTGCCACGAGGCGACCCGTATCGAGCGCTCCACCAGCGGTAAAACTGTCACTCACTCGCAGGTCCACGCCTGCCGTGACGACCTGCGCATCGTAATTAAATTTCGGCCGCAGCCCATCGGCCACGCGATTGCCGCTCCCGTAGTGGAGCGAGGCGAAAGCGTCCGCGCGGCCCACCGCCCGACCCGAACCAGCGAGCTGGGCGAGCCGCGCCTCGACGGCGCCCGCGGAGAGAGTCTGTAGCGCGAGTGCGGCCGTGCCCTCGGCCGCCGCAAAACCGATCACGGGCTCCGGGTTCAACGCCTCAGTGACAACGCTCGCGAGGAGCGCGTGGCTCTTGGCAGACGGGTGGATACCGTCGAAAAACGCGTAACCATTCGGGTCTCCGCCGCCGCCGGCGCTGGCGGGAAGGATCATGCCGCTGGTCGCGTTGGCGAAACCGAGGGCCTTGAAATCAAGCTGGATTCGCACGATGAGCGCGGCCCCATCGATGCGCGTCAGGGTGACGTCCGGTGCGCTGGCGGCGAGGAGGCCGAGGCGGGAGTCAAACTCGGCGTTGTAGGCGAGCGAACCCGCCGTCAGCAGCGAGCCACCACCAGAGGAGAGGCCCGTGGGCGTGAACCCGATGTCAGGCATGTTGACGACGAGGATATTCTTTGCGCCAAGAGTAACCAGGGACTGAATCGCATTGACCGTCGCTTGCGCGGCATTGATTCCCGCCGGCGCCATCGCGGCCGGATTCGCCTGGCCCGCTGTGTTCAGAATATCATTCGCGCCCATCCACACCGTGAAAAGATCGGTGCGCTGCACTGTGACGGCATGGGACTGGAACAGCTGGAGCTGTGTCGGCAGCGCCGGAAACGGCACTGCGCTCAGCGCCGGCACCGCAGTCGCGCCGCCAAACGCGAAGTTCATGCTCGACTTGACCGTGGCCGGCGCAGCCGACCCGATCGCGAGATTGTTGCCGAGCAACTCGACAAACGTCGGGCCGTTCGACCAGCGACCGCCGAAATTCAGCGGACCGGTGTTGATGGTGCGGCCAGACGCAAGGTAAGCGTTACCGTTGTCACTCAAGCTGTCGCCGAACGAATATTGATTGGTGAAGGTGCGGTTTTGCGCGAAAGCGGTCGCACCAAGCACGGCGACCGCGAGGGAAACACCAACGAAGCGATGAGTAATTTTCATGTAGGGGTTTGGGTTAGGCGCCGAGAGAAATGGCCCGCGACGAACAGCGCAAGCCCGCGCATGATCGATAATTTTGATGCGCCGCATCGCCGAGACTGATGAAACCTTTGGTGACCACGGACACCGACCGCCATGGCGACTGCGCAAACTTTGGGACCCACGAGTTCGACGCCAAGCGCCGCGAGATCGCCCGCGAGCCCGACCTTGTCCGGAATTATCCGGACGAGGGCCGCTGGGGGACCGCCTGAAAGCATTAGCCTTTTTGCCCGCACACGTTTTGGTGAAGTCATGAAGCGCACGACGTTTTTTCTCCTCGCCCTGCTCACCCTCCCGCTCGCCGCGGAGCCAGAGTATCCCAAGATGGGGCCAGACATTTACGACACCCGGGCCGACGGCGCCGCCAAAATCACCGTCGCGTTAACGAAAGCAAGTGCGGAAAAGAAGCATGTGATCCTGATGTTCGGCGCGAACTGGTGCGTTTGGTGTCACCGGCTGCACGCCACCTTCGCCGCCGACGCGGCCGTCGCGAAAGCTCTACGGCAGGATTTTGAAGTCGTCCTCATCGACGTGAACATGAACAAGGGCCAAAAGCGCAACGCCGCCGTCAACGAGCGCTACGGCAACCCGATCGCCCACGGCCTGCCGGTGCTGGTGGTGCTCGACGCCGCCGGACGTGCGCTCACCACGAAGGACACGGGGGAACTCGAAAGCGGCGAGCGGCATGACCCGGCAAAAATCCTGGCTTTCCTGGCGGCGTGGAAGCCAAAGGGAAGCTGAAACCGGCCCGGAGCTTTCGGCGGACTTGCGCCGCGCCGCGCCGCCCCTAGTTTGGGGCCGACATGTTTGCGCAATTCGCCGATCGCTCTTGGCTCTGGGCGGCCGCGGGATTTTATCTCGCGGGGTTTTTGCTCGGCACGTGGTCGCTCGTGCGGGGCGGTCGGCCGTCGGGCTCGGCTAACTATGTCCTCATCCTCGCGGGCTACGCGCTCCAGCTCGTTGGGCTCGGCCTGCGCGGCCGCGCGGTCGGCGGCTGCCCGTTGGGCAACACGTTTGAATTTTTTCAATTTACCGCGTGGTCGGCGATCACCCTCTACCTCGTGGTCGGCGTCACCTTTCGGACCAGCCTGCTCGGTTACTTCACCTCGTGCCTCGCCGCCGCGCTCACCCTGGTCTCGCTGGCGATCTCCGCGTGGGATGCCACGCGGCGCGCGCATATTTTCGGCACCAACACCTGGATCGAATTCCATGCCGCCCTCGCCGTGTTCAGTTACGGCGTGTTCGGCCTGCTCGCGCTGACGTCGCTGATGTTTCTCCTGCGAAATTATTCGCTCAAGTCGAAACACCTCGGCGGCTGGTTTTCCTTTCTCCCTTCGATTCTCGACCTCGACCACATCTCCGTGCGGCTCCTCGCGGCGGGCTTCGCGCTGCTCACTACCTCGCTGGCCGTGGGTTCGGTCTATTGGTTGCGTGATCTGGCCAGTGTCACGGTTTCCAAGCTTCTCACCTTCGGACTGTGGGCCGCCTACGCCACGGCGCTCGGACTGCGCTGGCGCGGCCTGCTGCTGTCGAGACGTTTCGCCTGGACCAACCTGCTGCTGTTTGTGGCGGCGCTCCTATCGCTCGGACTGGTGGATGCCAACCGGCACCCGAATCCGACGCCGACGGCGGCAGTCGCGAAGCCATGAGCACCGGCGGGCTCTTCGTCATCGGCGCGTCGCACCACCGGGCGCCCCTCGCGGTGCGCGAAAAACTTTCCCTGAGCGCCGAGGGCGCGGCCGCGCTGCACGAAGAACTCGCGGGCATCGCGGGCCTCCGCGAATTCACCGTGCTGAGCACGTGCAACCGGATCGAATTCTACGGTGTCGCCGAGACGCCCGAGACCACGGCCCACGTGACGGCGGCGTTCTGCGCCCGGCAGCAGTTCGACGCCGCGGAGTTCGCCAAATTCCGCCTCAGCCTGCGCGGACCCGCGGCGGTGCAACATCTGCTTGAGGTCGCGGCCGGGCTCGATTCGCAGATGCTCGGTGAGACCGAAATTTTCGGGCAGGTGAAGGCGGCCTATGCCCAGGCGCAGGCGCGCGGCGCGACGGGGCCGGTGCTCAACCGTGTTTTTCAAAAAGGCTTTCAAGCGGCGAAGCACGTGCGGACGCAAACCGCCATCTCTGAGGGCCAGGTGAGCATCGCCAACGTCGCGGTCGAACTCGCGCTGAATATTTTCGGCGACCTCACCGACACCCGCATCTTGCTCCTCGGGGCGGGCGACGTGGCCGAGAAAACCGCCAAGGCCTTCCAACGCCGGGGCGCGGCGGCGCTGACCGTGGCAAGTCGCACGCTCGAGCACGCGATGGCGCTGGCGACCGCGCTCGGCGCGAGTGCCATGCCGTTCGAGCAACACGCGGCGCGGCTCGGAGAGTTCGATGTGGCGGTGTGCGCGACCTCGGCGCCCGGCACGATCGTCACCCTCGCGGCGGCCGAGGCCGCCATCCGCCGGCGGCCCGCGCGACCGCTCTTTTTCATTGATCTGGCGATGCCCCGCGACGTGGACGCCGCGGTGGCGGATCTGCAAAACGTGTTTCTCTACAATCTCGACGACCTCGCCAAGATCGCCGAGGAGAACCGCGTCGCCCGCACCGCGGAGCTCGCCAAGTGCCGCGCGATCGTCATCGCGAAGGCCGACGCGCTGTGGCGCCAAGTGGAAGCGCAGGTGACGGCGAACTACCGGCCGCCCGGCACCGGAGATCCAGCCCGCGAACCATCGAGCACGTAAGCGGAGCCCTACTTCTTCGACACGCGCGCGAGCGCGGCGGCGAGTTCTTCGGTCTTGATCGGCTTCGAGACGTAGTCGTCCATGCCGGCGGCGAGGCACGCCTCGCGGTCGCCCTGCATGGCGTTTGCCGTGAGCGCGATGATCCAAGGCCGGGCGGAGCGTTCGGGATGCAGGAGGTTGAGCTGCCGCGACGCCTCCAGGCCGTCCATCTCGGGCATTTGGACGTCCATCAAGATGACATCGTAAGGCTGCCGCCGCACGGCCGCGAGCACCTCGCGGCCGTCGCCGGCGACGTCGGCCCGGTAGCCAAGCTTTGAAAGCATCAGGAACGCGACCTTTTGGTTGACCGCGTTGTCTTCGGTGAGGAGCACGCGCTCGGCGCGGGTCACCCCCGCGGCGGCCATCGCGACGAACGGATGCTCCGACACAAATCGCACCGCATCGGGATCGGTCTTGAAGAGCGCGGCCAGCGTTTCGAAAAGTTGCGCGGGCTTGGCGGGTTTCGACAGGTAGAAAAAAAACAGCCCCGATTCGGCGGCCAATTCACGCTGGCCGAGTGAGGACAACATCACGAGGGGCAGCACCGTGGGCTCGCGGAGGTTGCGGTTTTCGCGCGCGAGCGTGAGGCCGTCCATTTCCGGCATGTGCATGTCGAGCACCGCAACATCGAACAACTCGCCGGCGCGCAGCCACGCCAGCGCCTCGGGGCCCCCGACTGCGGCGCGCACGGTCATGCCCCAGGCCGTGGCGGTGTCGGTGAGGATGCGGCGGTTGGTGGCGTTGTCGTCGACAACGAGCAGGCGGCGACCAGCGAGATGCCCCGGCCCCGGCGTCAGCCACGGCCGCGGTTTGCTCGCGCACGGCTCGACCGCGATGGTGAAATGAAACGTCGAGCCACGCCCGACTTCGCTGTCGACCCCCATACTCCCGCCCATCATCTCGGCGAGGCGCTTGCTGATGACCAGACCGAGACCGGTGCCCCCAAACTTGCGCGTCGTGGAAGCGTCCACTTGGGAAAATGATTGAAAGAGGCGCGCCTGGCTCTCGGCCGGGATGCCGATGCCAGTGTCGCGCACGGCAAAGGCGAGTTGCAGCTGGCCGCTGGCCAGGGTCTGAGCCCGGGCGCTGAGCACGACCTCGCCGCTCGCGGTGAACTTGACGGCGTTGCTCAGCAGGTTGACCAGAATCTGCCGCAGTCGCGTCGAATCGCCCCGCACATTGGCCGGGAAGCCATCAGAAATCTCGTAAAGTAAATCGAGGCCTTTTTCCGTCACTTTCGGGGCCAGGAGATCGAGCGCGCCTTCGACGCATTCGCGCACGGAAAATTCCGCCTGCTCCAGCTCCAGCCGGCCCGACTCGATCTTGGAAAAATCCAGAATATCGTTGATGATCGTGAGCAGCGAGTCGCCGCTGTGGCGGATGGTCTCCGCGTAATCGGTCTGGTCTGGGGTGAGTTTCGACTCGAGCAGCAGCGAGGTCATGCCGATCACCCCGTTCATGGGCGTGCGGATTTCATGGCTCATCATGGCGAGGAACTGGCTCTTCGCGAGATTGGCCGCCTCGGCGGCATCCTTCGCGAGGCGGAGCTCTTCGGCCTGGCGTTTTTGGTCGGTAATATCGACGACCGCGAAGATTTCCTGAAAACTCCCGTCGGGCAACGGCTCGCGCCGGACCGAGCGCACGACCCAAACCACGGAGCCATCGCGGCGCAGGTAGCGTTTCTCGTGCGAGAACGAGCGAATCTCGTCCGACGCGACGCGAGCGTAGAGGACGTTTTGCGCCGCCAGTTCATCGGGATGGCTGATGCTGGCAAACGTGCCCGGTTGCTCGATCTCGGCGCGGGAGAGCCCGCAGATTTTTAGATGCGCATCATTGATGTGCCGCATGACGGTGCCGTCGACCCGCTCGTGCCGCCATGAGATCCCGATGGGCACCGCCTCGAAGATAAAGCGAAATTGCTGATCCTGCCGCGTCGCCGCCTCCTGCGCCCGCTTGAGCTCCGTGATGTCCACGAGCGTCGTGATTTCGAGCGGCTCGCTGCCATCCGTGGCGGGATAGTGCGCGGTGTTCATCACGGCCCAGACCACGCGCCCACCAGGATGGAGGTAGCGTTTCTCGAGGGAAAATTCCGCGATCTCTCCCCGGTAGAGCTGGTCGAGCAGTTCGCGCTGCCTCGCGCGATCATCGGCATGCGTCACGGCAATGTAGTTATTCGTGTCGCGGGCCTGCGCGGCGGCCACGCCGGTGATGCGCTCATGCACGGCGTTGACCACGCGCGTTTCGGCGCGGCGACCCCTCATCCACGATATGCCCACGGGGGCCTGGGCAAAAATGCTCCGCAACAGCGCCTCTTTTTCCGCCAGCGCCTGTGCGATTCGCCGGCGGGCGGTCACGTCGAGCTGGATGGTCATGTAGCCGGTGAGCCGGCCATCGCCATCCCGGAGCGGCTCGATTTCCAATTCCACCCACCGCCGCTCGCCGCCCTTCGTGTAATTCAGCACTTCGCCTTTAAACGGCACTCCCGCCTTTTCCGCCGCGGCCATTTCCGCGATGGTGGCGGGATCCGAGTCGTTCCCGGAAAGAAATTCGCCCGGCCGGCGGCCCCGGACTTCCTCGAACTCATAGCCGAGCAGGCGCGTAAAGCCGGCATTAATCCAGTCGATGCGCCAGTCGGCGTCCGCGAGCGCCACCGCGTTGGCCGTGTTGCTCGCCACGAGGGCGAGCCGTTGCGTGTCGATCTCGGCCTGCTGCAGGCTCGCCGTCATGCGCTCGGCCCGCGACAGCGCCCGAGCCCGCGCGCCCACCAGCGACCAGGTGAAACCAGCACCGAAGAAACTCACCAACACGCCGCCGCCGAGAAGGAGCCACGCCAGCCAGCGATTGCCGCGCGCGTCGAAAATCGGCGTCGTCCGCATCCGGAGCAACCAGGTGCGGCCATAGACCGGCCGGTTGCGCTCGCCGTAAACGCCGCGCCGGCCGGCGCGCCCGCGTGCCAGTCCGCATCGCCAAACGCCACGCGGCCGCCCGCCGCGAAAATCGCCGCCGGCGGCGCGCCCACCACGGCATCGAAAACCTCGTATTCGATCTGCCCGTCCGTGGCGGCGCCGATGTTGGCCAGCAATTCGTCCACTCGCAGCGAGGCATAGACCCAGCCGCGCAGGGCCCGCTCGCGTTCCGCGGCATCCGTCTGCGGAAACCCCGGGGCATAGACCGGCAGGAACAACAGCGCGCCCTGCACGTTTTCCGTGCCCTCAATCAACGCGATCGGCTTCGTGATGATCGCCTCGCCGGTGCGCATCGCCTGCACCGCGGCGCTGCGCCGCGTCGTGCCGCCGCCGACGTCGCGGCCCAGCGCCGCGGCGTTGCGCGCGAGCGGCTCGATCAACGTGACGACGTAAAGATCAGGGTTGTCGCCCCGCCGCTCGACGGTGAAATCGACGAGTCCCTCGGCCCGCACCCGGCGTTCAAGGTCCCCCCACCTGCTCGCGCGGCACGCGCTCGACATAGCCGAGCCCGACGACGCCATGATCATAGAAACGCGCCAGCGATTCGACGAAACGCGTCCAGCGCCCGCGCGGCAGAATGTCGGCGGTGCCGTTGAGGGCCCGTCCGCCAAACAACGCCTGCTCGGCGACGCGAAGCCGTTGGTCGACGGCCTCGAGCAGACGCTCCTTCAATCGCTCGAAACGCGCCTCGTCCTGCGCCCGCACCTGCACGCGCGCCAGTTTCCAGCCGAAGACGGTCAGGGTAAGCCCGAGGCCGAGCACGATCCACGGTAAAAACCGGCTGCGTCGCGCGCGCGGAAGGAGAGAGAGATCGGGCTCAGCCATCGCCAATCATGAAACGCCAAACCAGCCCGGTCGCCAATCTTCTTTTATTTTCGGTCGAGGTGCCGGACCAGCCAATCCGCGACCCCAACCGAGGCGGGTCCCTCCGGCGGTTTCAGCAAAGTCCGCAACCGCGCCGCCTGCGCCGCCGTCCGTTCGCGCCGCGCCGGGTCGGCCGTGCCCGCTCGCAACTCCGCCGCCAGCGCCGCCGGCGTCGCCGCGCCCTGGAGAAATTCGGGATACACCGGCTCCCCGAGCAGCAGATTCGCGATGCCAAGGTGCTCCACCTGCACGAGCATTTTACCGAGCACGTAGGTCAGCCAGTTCGCGCGATACGCCACCGCACCGGGAATGCCGGCGAGCGCGCAGTGCATCGACATCGTCCCGCTCGATGTCAGCACCGCCGACGCCGCCACGGGCGCGCCCGTGCGTTGCAAGCGCACGTTGACCGGCGGTTTCGCCGCGCGCAAAACCTCCAGAATGTCGTCGCTGGGAAAAAGCACGGTCGCCCACGCCTCGTGCCCGCACTCCCGCGCAAACTCGGCAAACCCCGCGAGCAGCGCCGGAAAAATCCGCCGCACCGCCTGCACGCGACTGCCCGGCAGCAACAGCACCGGCCCCGCCGGATCGTAGCGCACCGGCGCTGTGTAGTCCGCCGCCACAAACGGATGGCCGACAAATTCCACCGGCAGCGCCGTGTCTGCATAGCATTTCACCTCAAACGGGAAAATCACCGCCATCGCATCGAGATCGCGCGCCATCGCGAAGCGCCGGCCCGCCTTCCAGGCCCAGATTTGCGGCGAGATGTAATAGAGCGTTCTAATCGTGCCCCCGCCCTTCACCGACAACCCGCGCTCCCGCATCGCCGCCGCGAGCCGGAGGTTCAGGCCGGGATAGTCCACGAAGCACACCGCGCGCGGCTGGTGCGCGGCGATCCACCGTAGCGTCTCCGCAAACAGCGCGCGAAAAAACGAATAATTCTTCAACACCTCTACGAGCCCGACCACTGACGACGCCGTGAGATCGTGCAGCAACTCCGCCCCGGCCGCCGCGAGCCGTGGTCCGCCAAGCGCGGCGACCGCCAGGCCCGGCTGCTTGGCGCGCAGCTCGCGCACCATTCGCGCCGCATGCTCATCCCCCGAATGCTCGCCCGCGACGATGAGCAAATCGACGCGCCCGCCCGTCGGCGGCGGCAGGCGAAATGGTAGTGCAACGCTCATCGGTCGAGCGCGGCCGCTGGGCGGGCCGCGTCGGACGGCGGGCCCAGCGGCCCCGCCCTACCCTCTTGAACCGTTGTCGTCCTCTTCATTCGCTGTGGGTCCGATACCCCGAAGCTTGCTTCGGCTTGGTTGGACGGACGGGTTTAAGCGCGAATTGCATTATGGTCGGATGAGTTTGCGGCGGTCTTGTCAAATGCCCCGGGGCTTGCCCCGGGGATTTTTACTTTCCCGCCGCCCGGATCTGCTCCGTGATCGTAATTGCCACCTCGAGCGCACTCTTGCCGAGCGCCGCGCCGACCTTCGGCTGCTGCGCCTTCGTCACGCTCTCGACAAAATGCGCCAACTCCAGCGCAAGCGGCTCTCCCTTCTCAATCGGAATTTCCTTCACCGGAATCGCACTGAGATCGCCGGCTTTCACCAGCCCGATCTTCATCTTCAGCCCATAGGCGATAAGGTCGCTCTTCTTCACGAGATGGCCGGCCTGGTTCATGAAATCGAGCGAGAGGTAGGCGTCGCTCTGGAAAATCCGGATCTCGCGCGCCTTCTTCAGGCTCATCCGACTCGCGCTGAGGTTGGCGACACAGCCATTGGCGAACTGGATGCGCGCATTGGCGATGTCCTCGGTCTTCGACAGCACGGTCACGCCCACGCTGTCGATTTTTTCGATGGGCGATTTCACGAGCGCGAGGACGATACCGATATCGTGGATCATGAGGTCGAGCACGACCCCGACCTCGGTGCCACGCTGCTGGTAGGGTGCGAGCCGCTCGGCGGTGATATAGCGCGGCTCGTCGATTTCCTTTTCCAGGAAACTCATCACCGGGTTGAAGTGCTCGATGTGCCCGACCTGCACGAGGCAGTTTTTCGCCCGCGCCGCGGCCAGCACCTGCTCCGCCTCCGCCAGCGAGGCGCAGAGCGGTTTCTCAATCAACAGATGACAACCCAGCGCGAGCAGCGGTAACGCGACGTCCGCGTGCCGGTCCGTCGGCACGACCACCGACACCGCATCGCACGCCGCGCCGAGTTCGGCGATGGTGGCAAAGCGCCGGCAGTTGAATTTCGCGCAAATCTCCGCGGCGCGCGCGTCACTCGTCTCGAATATTCCGGCGAGTTCGGCCCCGGGCAACGCGGCATAGATGCGCGCGTGATGCTGGCCGAGCGACCCGACGCCGGCGACGCCGCAACAAACCTTTGGTTTAGCCATGCGAGAGTTTTCCTTCGCGGAGGAAGAGTTGGCGATTTGTTTTTTGCGCGTGGGCGACGTTGTGCGTCACCAGCACCAGCGCGGTGCCGGTCTCCCGGCAGAGGTCAAGCAGCAGCGCGATGACCGCGTCGCCAGTGTGCTCGTCGAGATTGCCGGTCGGCTCATCGGCCAAGAGGAGCTTGGGGGAATTCATCAACGCGCGCGCCACCGCCACCCGCTGGCGCTCGCCGCCGGAGAGCTGCGCCGGCAAATGCGTCGCGCGTTCCGCCAGACCGACACGGGCGAGCAATTCCTTCGCCCGGGCCCGCTCCGCGGCGCCCGGCGCCCGCAAGATGCGCGCGGCCATCAGCACGTTTTGAAACGCGTCGATCTCGGGGATGAGGTAGAACGCTTGGAACACCATCCCCAGAAACTCGGCCCGCCGGTCGGCTAGCGCCGGCCCGTCCGCCCACGCCAAGGCGCCACGGTCGGCGGTGTCGAGCCCCGAGAGCAGATTGAGCAGCGTGGACTTTCCCGAGCCGGACTCGCCGCGGATCGAAACACTTTCGCCCGCCGCGACCTCGAGATCGACGCCGCGCAGCACTTCGATGCAGCGATCGCCGCTCAGGTAGCTCTTCGCGAGCGCGCGGGAGGACAGGATCGCGTTACTCACTGCGCAGCGCCTCCACGGGTTTGAGTTTCGCCGCCCGCCACGCGGGCAACAGGCCGGCGAGGGTCGAGATGCCGATCGTGCCAATCACGATCGCCACGAGGTAATTGGGATCGGTGTAGGACGGCAGGTGCCGGAACTGGTAGAAACGCAGCATCGCGGCCTCGCTCTGCGTGAGTTTCGTGAAAATCTCCACGATGTCGTCGCGCACGTGCAGCACGCCGAAGCCGAGGGCGAGGCCGACCGCCGTGCCGGCGACCCCGATGAAAAATCCTTGAAAGCAGAAACACGCCGCCACCTGCCGCGGCTTCCCGCCCAGCGCACCGAGCAGGCCGATCTCGCGCGTCTTGCGCACGACCGAAATCAACAGCGAACTCGTCACCGAAAACGCCGCCACGACCACGATGAACATCAGCAGGAAAAACATGATGTTGCGCTCGAACTGCAGCACGAAGAGGAAGTCCTGGTTGAGATCGAGCCACGAGCGGGCGTGCAGGCGCGCCGCCGGCGGCAGCGCCGCGTTGATCCGCGCGGTCATCGCATCGGGATCGAGCCCGGGCGCGAGCTTGACGTTGAGACCGTGCACCCCGCCGCCGAGACCGTAGAGATCCTGCATGGCGCGCAGCGTCACGAGCGCCACCGACGTGTCGAGCGCCTGGTGGCCAAACTCAAAATACCCCACCACGCGCAGCTCGCGCGGCAGGAAGATTTCGTCCCGCTTGAACTTCTCATAGGCCAGCGGGGACGCGACCTCCACCTTGCTGCCCACCCGGGCGCCGAGCGCGAGCGCCAGTTGCGAACCAAGAATGATCGAATCGTCATCGAGCTCGGCCAGCGCACCCGCCGGATGGACGTAGCGCGCGAGCGGGATGACCTGGCTCACGCGGGTCACATCGATGCCCTGCAAGGCCGGAAACTGGGGCTTCTGCGCGTGCATGATCGCAACCGGCCCCTCGGCAAACGGCGTGGTCGCGATCACCCCGGGGATCTTGGCCAGTTGGGCCTGCACCTCCGCCGGAGTCTCGATGAGCCCATCGCCGCGCACCTGCACGTCGCCCTGCGTATCGACGGTCATCTCCCGGATCTTGTGACCAAAGCCGCCCATCACACTCGTGGAAATCACGAGCACCGCCACGCCGAGCGCCACGCCCAGCACGGAGATCGCCGTGAAAAACGGAAACCGCCGCCCGGTCGGAAAGAGCTGCTTCAGGGCGAGGTAGAGATACCAAGGCATGGTGGATTGCCGATTTTCGATTGCGGATTGCCAATTGTGTTCCGCCGTCAGCCCAATTCGGCAATTGGCATTCGGCAATCGGCAATTTCCTTACGCTCCCGGCCGCAGCTGCGGAAACAGGATCACGTCCCGAATGCTTTCCGCCCCAGTCAGCAAAATGCAGAGGCGGTCGATGCCGACGCCCATGCCGCCCGCGGGCGGCATGCCGTGCTCGAGGGCGAGGAGGAAATCGTGATCGATGTTTTGTTTCTCCCCGCCGGCCTGCGCCTCAAACATCGCCCGCTGCACGTCGGGATCGTTTTGCTCGGAATAGGCGGGCGCAACTTCCATGCCGCCGATGATCAACTCGAACACGTCGATCGTCGTCGGGTCGTCGAGGCTGATTTTCGCCAGCGGACAAAGCTCCTTCGGCAGTTTGAGCACAAAGGTCGGCTGGATCAGCGTGGGCTCGATCTTTTTGGAAAAAATCTCGTTCGTGATCTCGAAATGCTCCCACGCCGGGTTGACCGCGAGACCGAGCTTTTCCGCGCCGGCGATTTTCTCCGCCTTGCTGCGGCTAAACCACTCGGGGTCGCCCGTCTCGGTGCGGATGAGATCCTGGTATTTCACCTCGCGCCACTCGCCGGCGAAGTCGATCTCCTGGCCGCTCGCGGCGTGCTTGATCTTCGTCGTGCCGAGCACGTCGCGACAGAGCGTCGTCAGCAGATCCTTGATGAGCGTCATCATCCCGCGGTGATCGCTGTAGGCCTGATAGACCTCGAGCATCGTAAACTCCGGGTTGTGCTTCCGCGAAACGCCCTCGTTGCGGAAGATGCGCCCGATCTCGAACACGCGGTCGAATCCGCCTACGAGCAGCCGCTTCAGCCGCAGCTCCGTCGCGATGCGCAGGAAAAAATCCACGTTGAGCGCGTTGTGGTGCGTGACAAACGGCCGGGCCGCGGCCCCGCCGGCGGTGCTCTCGAGCACCGGGGTCTCCACCTCGATGAACTGCCGCTCCTCAAGAAAACGCCGCACGTGGGAGACGATGCGCGAGCGCAGCAGCAGCCGCGCGCGCGACTCGGCATTGACGATCAGGTCGAGGTAGCGCTGGCGGTAGACCTGCTCGGCGTCGCTGAGCCCGTGCCACTTTTCGGGCAGCGGCCGCAGCGCCTTCGCCACGAGCGTGTAACTCTCGACGCGCACGGTGACTTCGCCGGTCTTCGTCTTGAAGAGCGTGCCGTTCGCCCCGAGAATGTCGCCGAGATCGAGTTTCTTGAACGCCGCGTAAGCTTCGTCGCCGATCACGTCCTTCTTCACGTAGAGTTGGATCTGACCCTGCTGGTCGAGCAGCTTCACAAACTGGCTCTTGCCCATGTCGCGAATCGTCACGAGCCGGCCCGCGACGGCGACACTCACGGCGTTGTCCTGGCCGTCGACGTGCAGTTTCAGCGCCTCCCCGGAAAAATGCGTCGTCGCAAAGCTCGCGCGAAATGGGTCGAAGCCCGCGGCGCGCATCTCGGCGAGCTTTTGGCGCCGCACGGCATGCTGGTCGTGGCTGATGTCGGGAGGAGGGATGTCGCTCATGGAACCGCGCACCGTGGCGCGCCCCCCAGCGCGGGGCAAACGGAAACTCGCATCGGAAGCGGCGAGCCGCCACGCCCACGGCGGCCGCGCTACGCGGGATCGTGGCCGGACGATGCCGCCAGCGCCCCCTCGATGCTGCGAAACAATTGCAGGCGGTTGAAGGGCTTCGGCAGCACGGCGTGCGCGCCGAAGCCCAAGGCGATCGCCAGGCAATTGATGCCCTTCAAATTGGTCCCACCGCCGGAAATCGCCAGAATCCGGGCGGTGGGCTGCCGCCGCTTGAATTCCTCGATGAGCTTAAGCCGTCGCCCTCCGGCATGAGGATGTCGGTAATCAACAGGTCGAAGCGGTGGCGGGTCAGCAAGGCCGCGGCATCATTGCCGCTGGCGGTGCACACCACGTCGTGACCGGTTTTCTCCAGAAAGGTGCGGAGCAGGTCGCGCAAAGCCGCCTCGTCGTCCACGACGAGAATCGAGAGAGCAGGCTCCGCGGACCCGGCCCCGCCGCTGAGAAACCTGGCAGTAAGTTTCAACGGGAACGAAAAACTGGCCATCCGTTCGGCGTCGGCGTGCGCTCGACGCAATGATTCGCCACGCTCATGGCGCGTAGGTAATCGTGCGGGCGCCTGCGATGCCTTCGATCGTGATCGTGATGCCCTGCGTGAAGCCCTGGGGATAGGTCTCGTTGGCCACCAGATTCAGCGCCTTCACGTAGTTCGCGGCGCCGATGAGGCTGCTTTGCGTCACGAACGTCACGCCGTTCTCCAGGAAATATTGGGCGGCGGCGGCGGCCAGTTGACGGGCGTTATTGAGGACCGCTTTGTCCTGCGAGGACGTGCGGACCTTTTGGAACGCGGGAATCGCCATCGCGGCCAGCAGGCCAATGATGACGACGACAATCATAATTTCAACGAGCGTGAAGCCTCGGACGGAACGGGATTTAATATTCATAATTCTATTATTATCAGACCGGAAATAAGTTAGACGAGCCGCGGCGGAAATAGTTACACCATCGCTCAAGGGAAGATCCGTGCGGTGGCAACTTACCGCGCGCCCGTCATCATTGCGGCGCGAGCTGAGCCGGGGCAGCCGCTGGTCATGGTTTCGGTCCTTCGTCGCGAACGGTCTGGCGATCGCCGCCCACGCTATTCGTGCGCGAGCTTCTCCACTTCGCGGTCGGGCACGAAATACATCAGCGAAGGTGTCAGGATGAGCGCAAGCGACAGCCAGATGGAAAGATAGGCCGCCGGGACCAACGCGACGCCGAGACCGATCGCGATCCGATTCTTCCGCAGCATTCGCGAATGCAGGGCGCACAACCGCGGGTCGTCCACCGTCTGGCGGGAGATGGCATGGCGCAGGAAATAATACGACACACCGCACGCCACTCCCACCGCACCGTAGAGCGCCACCGGCAATTTTTCCACATGATGCTCGCCGAGATAGGCCGTCACAAATGGCATCAGCGACAGCCAGAACAGCAGATTCATGTTCAACCAAAGGATGGAACCGTTCACCCGTTTTACGAGATGGATGAGGTGGTGATGGTTTGCCCAGTAAATCGCCACCGTCAGGAAACTCAGGGCATAACTCAGGAATAGCGGCAGCATCGCGAGCAACCCTGCCGCCGAATGCTCCTCCGGCACTTTCAGCTCCAGCACCATGATCGTGATGATAATCGCAATGACTCCATCGCTGAACGCTTCGAGCCGGGTCGCTTTCATATCGGCTCCTTGTGGCGCATGGCCCGGCGGCGTCCAAGGGCAAAATCTTGCGCGCGCGCCCAAGCCGCCCGATGGTGCGGCCTGATGCCACCCGCTTCCACCACGGTGCCCGCGCATGGCCCTGAGTCCCAACCCGTCACCTTGAGCGACTCCGCGACGCCTCCCGGCGGGCGCTGGCGCGTCCTCGTGCCGGCCGCGGTGATGCTCGCCGCCGGTTGGTTCGTGTATTCCCCCGCGCTGCGTGGCGACTGGCTGTGGGACGATGAACCGGACATTCTCCAAAACCAACTGCTCCGCACGCCCGCCGGCCTCGCGCAAATCTGGCTCAAGCCGGGCAGCCTGACCGACTACTATCCGCTCAAGTCCACCGTCCAATGGCTGCAATGGCAGCTCTGGCAGGAGCACCCGCTCGGCTATCACCTGACCAACTTCGGTCTCCATTTGCTCAGCGCCTTTCTGCTCTGGCGCCTGCTTCGCCGACTCGGCCTCCGGCTCGCCTGGCTCGGCGGGCTGCTGTTCGTCGTGCACCCCACGGTCGTCGAATCCGTCGCGTGGATGGCGGAACTAAAAAACACGCTGTCGCTCCCCCCGCTGCTCTGCGCGCTGGGGGCGTATCTCGATTACGATCAGCGCGGGCGCCGGGCCGGCTATTTCCTGGCGGTCGGGCTCTTTCTCGTGGCGATGCTCTGCAAGACCTCGGTGGTGATGTTCCCCGTCGTGCTGCTGCTCTATGGCTGGTGGCAACGCGGCCGCCTCGGCGCGCGCGATTGGCTCGCCACTGTGCCGTTCTTCGTCATCTCGCTCGCGCTTGGGCTCGTGACCATCGGACTGCAACGGCAACTCGGGATCGGCGACGAGGTTTTTTCGATGGGAGGATTCTTCGCGCGGCTCACGGGCGCCGGCCTGATTTTCGCGCATTATTTCTCCACGTGCATTTTTCCCGCTGGGCTGATGCCGATCTATCCGCGCTGGTCGGTCGATTCGCCGTCGCTCGTGCAATTGCTGCCCTGGCCCGTGCTCGCCGCGACCCTCGGCTGGCTGTGGACGCAGCGCGCGACGTGGGGCCGCCACGCGTTGTTCGGGCTCGGCTGGTTTCTGCTCAACCTCGCTCCCTTCCTCGGTCTGGTGGCAGTTTCCTATATGCGGTTCACGTGGGCGATGGACCACCTCGCTTACATTCCGCTCCTCGGATTGATCGGGCTCGCGACCGCGGGTGCGGAGGTCGCGGTTGATCGACTCGGCCCCCGCTTCGGCTTCGGCGTATTCGCCGGGATCACCGCCCTCGTCCTCGTGCTCGCCACCGCGTCCCGCCGCCAGGCGGCGATCTTTCGCGACAGCGAAACGTTCTGGTCCCACGCCGTCGTCAAGAATCCCAACGCCTGGCTCGCGCACAACAATCTCGGGACCGCATTGATGAAACGCCGTGAGCTCGCGGCCGCCGGCGAACATTTCGCCGCCGCCCTGCGCCTCCGGCCCGATTACGCTTTCGCGCACTACAATCTCGCCGACCTGCTAGTGAAAACCGGTGCGTCCATCGCTGCACTCCGGCACTACGAGGAGGCGGTGCGCCTCCGCCCGGGGTTTTACGCGGCCCGCTACAATCTCGGCAATACACTCGTGGAACTCGACCGTCCGGCCGACGCGATTCCGCACTTCGAACAGGTCCTGCGCCTCAAGCCCGACCACGTCGACGCCCACAATAATCTCGGCCACGCCCTGTTCCTGCTGCATCGGCCACGGGAGGCGGCGCCGCGGTTCGAAGCGGCGCTGCGACTGCAACCAGCCCGCGCCGATCTACGCTACAACCTCGGCGCAGCATGGTTCGAACTCGGCCAGTGGACCGAGGCGGCCACCCAGTTCGAGCAGGCCGTGCAGCTCAAGCCGGATTTTCCGGAGGCGTGGTGCAAACTGGCGACGACCCAGTGGCGTTTGAACCGCCTGCCGGAAGCCGTCGGGAATTTCGAGCGCGCCCTCCGCCTCGCCCCGGATTCGCTCGAGGCCCACTACAACCTCGGCGCCGTGCAATTTCAGCTGGGGCATTTCGCAGAAGCACTCCCCCACTTCGAGGCCGCCCTGCGCCTCCAGCCAAGCCTGACTGCCGCCCGCGAGAGCCTGGAGCTCACGCGAAAACAATTGTCGCAACCGGCCACCGCACTCGGAAAATAGTCCGGCAATGCAATGGCTCCGCCATACCGTAGTTTGCGAGCTCGTCTCGCCACTCACCGAAGGCGGACCAACGTGGCGCGACCAGCACGCCACCAACGTAAACTCAGGCAGCCGAAACCGCCCTACCGCAAAACCCGCTTGTTATCCAAGCCTGTTCGGGTGCATTCCTGATTCCGAACAACTCGATGGCTGCCCCGCTAGACTTCCCCGGATTCGCCCATGGCCCGTGACCACGGAGCCGCCCGCGTGAGCGCAGCGCCGCCGCCCAGCCCGCGCTGGCTGATTGTGCTGCAAGCCGCCGTGATTCTCGCCGCCGGCTGGTTCGCCTTTTCGCCCGCGTTGCACGGCAGCTGGCTCTGGGACGATCGGCTGGACCTTCCGGATAACGCGCTGCTGCGCGACACCGCCGGTCTCGCGAAAATCTGGACGGAGCCCGCGCTCCTCTACGATTTCTATCCGCTCAAGCACACCGTGCAGTGGGTGCAATGGCAGCTCTGGCACGAGCACACCTTCGGCTACCATCTCACCAATGTCGCCCTGCATCTGCTCGGCGCACTTTTGTTTTGGCGCGTGCTGCGCCAGCTCGGCCTGCGTCTCGCGTGGCTCGGCGCGCTGCTCTTCGCCGTCCACCCCGTCGTGGTGGAATCGGTGGCGTGGATCGCCGAGTTGAAAAACACGCTCGCGCTCCCGCCGCTGCTGCTCGCATTGAGCGCGTTCATCACCTTCGCCGAGCACGGACGCCGCTCCGATCAGCTGCGGGCCGTCCTTTGGTTTCTTGTGACGATGCTGTGCAAGACCTCCGCCGCCATGCTGCCGGTCGTGCTTCTGCTCTACCTGTGGTGGCAACGCGGCCGCGTGGGCTGGAGCGGCGTGCGCGCCGTCCTGCCGTTCTTCGCCATCTCGCTCGTGCTTGGACTGGTCACGATTTGGTTTCAACAGCACCGCGCCATCGGCGACGATGAATTTTCCATCGGTGGCCCGCTCGCCCGGCTGGCGCTCGCGGGCTCGGCCAGCGTGTTTTATTTCTGGAAATGCGTCTGGCCCGCCGGGCTGGTGCCGATTTACCCGCAGTGGCCGATCGATCCGCCGTCGCCGCTCCTGTTTCTCCCATGGCCCGTGCTCGGCGCGGTGCTCGCCGGGCTGTGGGCGAAGCGTGCGACCTGGGGCCGCCACGTGCTGCTGGGCCTCGGCTGGTTTTTCCTGATGCTGGCACCGTTCTCCGGGCTCGTGACGATTTCCTACCTGCATTTCGCGTGGGTGATGGATCACATGGTCTATGTGCCGCTGCTCGGGTTGATCGCGCTGGCCGTCGCCGGGCTCGACGCGTTGCAGGCGCGACTCGCCGCGCCCGCCCGGACGCTGCTCGTCGCGGGCACCGTGGCGCTGGGCCTTTGGCTCTCCTTGCTCTCCCATCGTTACGCCGAGGTTTTTCGCGACGAAAAGTCCCTCTGGACCTATACGGTGGAACGCAATCCGCAGTCGTGGATCGCGCAGCACAGCCTCGGCATCGCGCTCGCCACGGCCGGCCGTTTGCCGGAAGCGATCGAGCACTACGAGCACGCTTTGCGCGCGCGGCCCAACTACCCCGAAGCCCGCAACAGTCTCGGCGTCGCCCTACGCGACACCGGCCGGCTCGCAGAAGCGAGGAGCCAGCTCGAAGAGGCGCTCCGCGAGCAGCCCGACTACGCCGAGGCGCACAGCAACCTCGGCACCGTCCTGCGCCGCACCGGCCACCCAGACGAAGCGATTCTCCACTATCAAGAGGCCATCCGCCTGAAACCCGACTTCGCCGACGCCCACTACAACCTTGGCAACGCCCTCCAATCGCTCGGCCGGCATCCAGAGGCCGTCGCAAGCTACGAGCAGTCGCTGCGCTTCCAGCCGAATCTCTCCGGCACCCATCGCAACATCACCATCTCGCTGTTCGCGCTTGGCCGCGTGCCCGAAGCAAAGGCGCACTACGCCAGAGCCCGCGAACTCGACCCGAGCTTGCCCAACGTAACGTTCTGATTCGTCGTGCACCGCGTAGGACTCCTTGCCGACGAAAACTCGGCCAGCCTTGCCAACCCCAATGCGCCCGGCGAAAAACCCCGCCCATGCCAGGTGCGGATTCCTCCCGCTACCTCGCACCGGCGGTCGCGACGGCAGGAATTCTGACCGCCCTACAAATCGCCGCGATTGTCGCCGCCGGCTGGTTCGCCTATTCGCCGGCACTGCACGGCGGCTGTTTGTGGGATGCGTCACGTCCCCTCGCAAAACCCGCTTGTTATTCGAGCCTGTTCGTGTGCATTCGTGATTCGAATCGCCTCGATGGACACCCCGGCAGATCATCCCGTTTTCGCCCATGGCCCATGACCATCGAGCCCAACCCGTGAGCGAGTCCGCGCTGCCGCGCGGCCAGAGCTGGATTATGCTGCTGCAAGCCGCCGTGATTCTGGCTGCGGGCTGGTTTGTGTATTCGCCCGTGCTGCACGGCGGCTGGCTCTGGGACGATCGGATCGATGTGAGTGAAAATACGCTGCTGCGCACAGCCACTGGCTTGTGGCGAATCTGGAGCGAACCCTGGCTGCTCTACGACTACTACCCGCTCAAGCACACGGTGCAGTGGGTGCAGTGGCAGCTCTGGGGCGACGACACATTGGGCTACCACGTGACCAATCTCGCGCTGCATCTGTTGGGAGCATTTTTGTTTTGGCGCGTGCTGCACCAGCTCGGTCTGCGGCTCGCGTGGCTCGG
>SIBG01000034.1 GCA_009695305.1 Opitutus sp.
CTCGCTCGGCTATCTCTCTCCGCAACGCTTCGTCGCGGGAAAATCTTTACCAATCCCAAGCTCCGGGCCGGACCGCCAAGCCGGTCCGTCCCTCCGCTTGGGATTGCCAACCACCACCGCAGTCATCACATCAAACAACGCTGCGGACTAACATTCCACCTGGCCCAGTTTTCGGGACCCGCTCAAGCCCATCAAACCAACCGACCCGCAACCGCGGGTGAGCCTTTTTCGCCGCAGGTTCGGTTCGATTATTTTTACCCTGCGACGCTTGCGCAATTTTCGACGTGACTCAGCCTTTGAGCCACTCAACCTCAGTTCATTGCCCACTGGCCGGTATCCCCGTCCCGACCTTCACCGCTAGGAGCCGATCACTCACCCCCACCATGAAAACCCACCTCGTCTCGTTCGGCCGTTCCGGCCGATCTTTCGCCGTCACCGCCGCGACGGTCCTGCTCTGCACCGGACAGCTCGCCGCCCAGACCGCCCCCGCGCCCAAGCCCGTCATCGCTCCCGCACCAGCTACGCTGAACGACGATGCCGTGGTGCTATCGCCGTTCCGCGTGGTCTCTGACGACAAGGGCTATCAGGCCGCCAACACGATGTCGGGCACCCGCCTGAATACGAAGCTGGAGGATGTCTTCTCCTCGATCTCGGTCGTCACCAAGCAGCAGATGATGGACACCGCCGTGCTCGATATGAACGACGTCTTCAAATACGAGGCGAGCACCGAGGGCACCGCCAACTTCACCCTGATTTCCAAAGACCAGAACGGCAGCGTCTCGGACAAAACCGCCAGCGATCCGCAACGCGCGAACCGCATCCGCGGCCTCTCGGGCGGCCTGGGGAGTTCCGTCGGCGCCAACAGCGGCGGCATCAACACCGCGTGGGGCAATTTCCAGAGCAACGGCAGCATTCCCTTCGACCTCTATAATGTGGAGGCGGTGGAAATCTCCCGCGGGCCGAACTCGAGCCTCTTCGGCATCGGTCAGCCCAACGGCACCGTCAACGTCGTGCCCACCCAGGCCAATCTGCAGCGATTCTCCTTCAACGCCACGTTGCGCGGGGACAGCTGGGGCGGCAGCCGGGAAAGCTTCAACGTCAACCAACCGCTGATCAAAAACAAACTCTCCGTGCGCCTTGCCGCCGTGAATGAGAACAAGGGGTTCGTCCGCAAGCCCGCGAGCGAGGAGATCCACCGGGAATTTGCGACCGTGCTCGCCCAGCCGTTCAAGACCACCACCATTCGGATTTCGGCGGAGAACTATCACAATTCCAACCGCCGGCCGGGCTCCGTCACACCCATCGAGACCATCTCGACTTGGAAAGAAAACGGCAGTCCGAGCTGGGATCCGACCACGCGCAGCGTGACCTATAAGAACGGCAGCACCCTCGGCCCCATCGCCTCCAACGTCGAAAGCGGTCTGCCGACGGCGGGCGGGCTCCCGCTCGGACTCGGCACCGTAAGCTCCAGTCAGCCCGGGCTCTGGTTCGACAACACCGGCCCGCAATATTTCACCGTCCTGCGCACGGGCCTCCCCACCACGGGCCTGCCTTCGCCCTATACGGCCAATTCCGAGCTCCGCTACCAGGCGTCCGGCGGCTATGTGCAACGTTATCAGGGCATCACGGGCGCCCTAGGCCTGCCGCTTTACGCGCCGAATCGCATTGGGGACAAATCGGTTTACGATTGGTCCTCCGTGAATATCGTCGCGGCCAATCACGAGGTGGGTTCAGCCAAGACGATGAGCGCCGAGCTGGAGCAGGTCCTGCTCAACACGCCGACGCAGTTGATCGCGGCGCGGGCCGGTTGGTTCCGGCAGGACTTCCGGAACGAACGGTCGAACTGGCTCGATAGTAACATCACCATCAACCTCGATGTGAACACCAAGCTGCTGGATGGAAAGACCAACCCTTTCTACCTGCGCCCCTACGTCGAGACGACCTCCCCGAACCCTGGATACCTGATCAGCCTGACGGATATTCAAAACGCCGATCTCACGTATCAATACACGCCTCCCACCCTGCCGCGATGGTTGGCGTGGATCGGCCAGCAGCGGCTCGCCGCCCATGGTGAGGTGAGCCGGTCGGACGCGACTTCCTGGAACACGGCCCCTTATTTTTCCGACTTGTCGAAAGTAAATTGGCTGACCCAAACCGCCGCCAACTACACCTCCAAACATGAAATCGCGCACCGGTTCTATCTGGGCGCGCCCAACGCCAATCCCGGCGTGCAATACGGTGCCTTCCCCGAAACCGACGCCGCTGGCACCTACCCGCTCAATTGGTTCAACAATAATACCGGACAATGGCAGAGCGACCAGATGCCGGTCGCGCGACTGGAGCAATCCGGCAACCACAGCCGCGGGCGCGGCGAGTTGCGCTCCCTCAGCTATAGTGAACAAGGCTTCTTTTTCGGCGGCCGTCTGGTCACCACCGTTGGCTATCGAAAAGACCGGCTGCGCCAGCGCTCGTCAGCGAGCACCGTCATCGATCCGGCGACCGGGTTGGTCAGTTACACGCCCCTGCCCACCTTCCCCAACCCGTGGTTTGATTCGAAAGGCGAAACCAAGACTTACGGAGCCGTGGCCAAGGTTACGAAATGGCTCAGTTTCAGCGGCGGCTATTCCGACAGCGTCAACCCGCGGCCGGTCTTCTATGAACTCTCCTCCTTCAAGCCGGTGCAAAATCCGCGCGGGTTCACCAAGGAGTTCGGCGCGGGCTTCAATCTGCTCGACGGGAAGCTGTATGTGAAAATCAACCGCTACACGACGAAGACCCTCGGTGACCAAGGCACCGGTATCCGGACACTGGGCAACCGCACCCTCGACTCGCTCCTCGGCCGCAACCAAGGCAACCAAAGACCCAGTCAGTCCACCTTGCGCTATTTCGCCGAAGAGACCGTCGCCGCTCGTTTCGCCGCCCAAAAAATCACGCCCACCGTCCAGCAGTCTTTCGACGCCGTCGCCAAGTTCCTGAACTGGTCGCCGGATTATCTGACGGTGCTCTCGCGGGACTCCGGTAACCGGATTAATACCGTCGATGGAGTCGACACCTCGTCGCGCGGCTACGAATTGGAACTGACCTATAACCCGTCCCGCAACTGGCGCATCAAGCTGACGGGCTCCAAAGCCAGCGCCAAGGACGACCGGATCGGCACCAACATCTACGATTTCTGGATCAATAATATCCCGTTCTGGTCCAGCCTTCGCTATGATAGTGTCGCCGGCAACGGTGACGGCAAAGGGCCGCTGTGGTGGTCGACCCAGATCAACACGGTTTTCAATCAATACCTGCCAAATGCATCACTGGGGCTTAACGCTGATTCCACCATTTGGGCGAACCGGCTCTTTACGACCGAATATATCGCGACCTATCAGAATCTGGCGTCCAATGTCGGCAAGCCCCGGACGCAAGCGCGTGAGTATCATTTCGCCACCGTCACCAACTATGATTTCACGGAAGGACGGCTGAAGAACTTCAACGTCGGCGGCGCGGTGCGCTGGGAAAGCCGGTCGTCGATCGGCTTCCTCGGGGGCGCGCCGGAAACGAGCGGTGCGTTCCAAGGCGCCGTCCTCACGCTCGATAACAACAAGCCGGTCTACGACAAGGCCCGGGCCTACTTCGACTTTTCCGCCGGCTACCGTCTGAGGCTCTACGGCGACAAGATTCGAACCAAGCTCCAGCTGAACATCCAGGATGCCTTCGAAAACGGACGCCTGCAGGCCATCGCAATCAACCCCGACGGCAAACCCTACGCCTACCGCATCGTCGATCCGCGGCGCTTCGTGCTGAGCATGGCGTTCGATTTGTAATCACGCCTGTCCGCGACACCGGAAAGAGTCAGGCTGGCCGGTGCCGCGGCTGCGCGCAGCGGCGAAAATCGCAGGGTTCCGACGAAACGCGCAACGACATTTTTCGCCTCGGCGACCACATCGCTTGCCAACCGATAGAACTGACCCAACTTCACTCTCGGTAGCTTGCTTCAGCTCGCCTCACCCGCGTGCCCCATGTTCCGTTCCCACGTCCCTCTAGCGTTGCTTAACCAAACTCCTACCATGCAAACCCACCCTGCTCGATCCCCGCTCCCGCGACACGCCTGCGCCGCTGTCGCCGTCCTGCTCCTCGCCGCCCACCTCACAGCTCAAACTGCCCCCGCCGCAAAGCCGGCCACCGCCGCCGGCACCAAACCGCCTCTAACCGAAGAGACCGTGATGCTCTCCCCGTTCACGGTCGCCTCCGATACCGACAAAGGCTACCAGGCTCTCAACACCCTCTCCGGCACCCGTCTCAACTCGAAGCTCGAAGACCTCGGTGCCTCGATCACCGTCATCACGAAACAGCAGATGCAGGACACCGCCGTCCTCGATCTTAACGACGTATTCCTCTATGAGGCGAACACCGAGGGCACCGGCAACTACACCCAGTTCACGCCCAATCGTAACGGCGGCGTGATCGACGGCACGGCCAACGATCCCGCGACCGCCAACCGCATCCGCGGCGTCGGCAGCCCGATCAGCGGCAGCGGCGTCAACCTCGCCATCGGAAATTTCTCCAGCAATCCCCGGATCCCGATGGATACCTACAACATCGATTCCGTCGAAATTTCCCGTGGTCCTAATTCCAATCTGTTCGGCCTCGGCGCCGCCGCCGGCACCGTAAACCTCGTGCAGTCCAAGGCCAACCTCACGCGCGCAACCTCGAGTGTGACCGGCCGCGTCGACAGCGAAGGCGGCTGGCGCGCGAGCCTCGATCTGAGCCGTCCGGTGATTAAGGACAAACTCGCGTTCCGCTTCTCCACCGTGAGTGAGGAAAAGGGGTTCACCCGCAAGCCGGCCGAGGAGACGATCAAGCGTTACTTCGGCGCCGTGCAGGCCCGGCCCTTCAAGAACACCACGCTCAACGCCTCGTTCGAGCGCTACGATAATTTTTACCGCCGCCCGAATTCCCTCACGCCCCGCGACACCACCTTCGAGTGGAAAGCCGGTGGGCGCCCCACCTTTGATCCCACCACGCAATTGGTGACCTTCGCCAACGGCACGACGTCCGGACCCTACCCCGTCACCAACGAAAACACCCTCCTCCCCGTCGGCTTGATGGCCGGCGGTTACGGTCGCACCACCGCCATCGTCGATTCCAGCGGTGTCTCCTTCTTCACCCAGACCCGCACGGCGAACGCTATCACATCGGGAACGCCCTCGCCCTACACGAACAATAGCAATGTCCGCTACCTCCAAACCGGCACCGACATTCTACGCCGCAAGGCCAATCCCTTCCCGCTGTTCTTCGCCCCGGCCACCAACGACAAATCCCTCTATGACTGGTCCTCCATCAACTACACCGCGACGAATTACGGCGAAGATACGGCCCAGACCTTCCGCATCGAAGGCGAACAGGTAATCTTCAACCGGGGCTCCCACCTCGTCGCCGCCCGCGCCGGCTGGTTCCGCCAAAAGTTCGTCCGCGAAAGCTACGGTTATATCGACAACACCGACAGCATTATCTACGTCGACGTGAACTCGAAGCTCCTCGACGGCCGGCCCAACCCGAATCTTCTCCGTCCCTACGTCGAGGCGGCGGGACCGTTTGCCAACCGCAATCCAGACACCCGCGACACCGTCAACGGCGACCTCGCCTACCAGTTTACTCCGTCAAAACTTCCCCGCTGGCTCTCCTGGATCGGCACGCAACGCCTCGGTGCCCACTTGGAGCGCAACCTGAACGACACCGAAACTTACACCTACGGCCAGTGGATCTCCGACGATCACGCGTGGACCAATCGTGCCAACCGCGTTGCGGCGACTCAGATCACCCAACGCTACTACCTCGGCGACAACCAAGGTCAAAATGTCGAATACGGCCCGGCCACGCTCGCCAATATCAACGGCAACTATAACCTCAATTGGTTCAACAATCTCACCGGGCAGTGGGTCAGCGAACCGACACGCGTCGAAAATCTTGCGCGTCCGTCGACTGCCCGCGGCCGTGAGGAACTCCGCACGGTCAGCCTTACCGCCCAAAGTTATTTCCTGAGCGACCGCCTCGTCACCACCGTCGGCTGGCGTCGTGACAAACGTCGCACCCGCTCGTCCGCCGCCGCTGCCGTCGATCCCGCCACGGGTTTGGTCAACTACAACAACTATGCCACCTGGGGCGCCTGGACGGAAGACGCCACCGGTCCACTCGGCGAAGCGACGAAGGCATCGCAACGCGGTGACACCAAGACCTACGGAGCCGTCCTGAAGCCTCTCAGCTGGGTCAATTTCTTCTATAACCGTTCCGATAGCTTCTATCCGCAAGTCGTCCGCTACGCGATGGACTTGAAGGGCGTGATCCCGAACGCCCAGGGCAAGGGCAAGGACTACGGCGTCAGTTTCTCGGCCCTACAGGGAAAGCTGAACGTAAAAATCAACCGCTATGAAGTCGCGGAGAACGGCAGTCGTGCCGGCGAAATAGGCACGATTGGCAACCGCACGTTTCGTCTCGAAGGCCGCCCCGAAAACAACGGCGTGCGCGACGCTAACGGATTCTATCCGTGGGCGCTGAATCTCTCCAACACCCGTTTCGCGGCTCAAGGCATCACCCCTACCGCTGCACAGTCCGCCAGCGCGGTCGCGAAGATCATGGGTCAAACGGATGATTGGATGAATGTTTTCCTCTCCGCCGGCCCCGGCCAGCCACAGACCAACGGCCTCTCAGATATCGTTTCGAAGGGCTACGAAGTTGAAATGACTTACAACCCCACGCGCAACTGGCGCATCAAGTTCACCGGTGCCCAGCAAATCGCGATCGACGCCGCCATCGGGCCCGAGCAATACAACTATTGGCAGCAGCGCTTGCCGTTCTGGACGACGGCCCGCGCAGATTCGGTCCTCGGCAACGGCGACGGCAAGGGCGCTCCTTACTGGACCACCATTCCAGTGCTCGGCGGTGACACACCTGAAACCGCCTACTACAACGGTCTGATCTCCCCCTACCTCTTCAGCGTCGCCAACGTCGGCAAACCCCGCACGCAGGTCCGGAAATATCGCTGGAACACCGTCACCAACTATACGTTCACGGAAGGCCGCCTGAAGAACTTCAATGTCGGCGGAGCCGTGCGCTGGGAAGATAAGGCGTCCGTTGGTTTCCTCGGCGCGGCCCCTTCCAAGTTGCCCGGTTCGTTCAACGGCGTCGTGCTCGAGCTTGATCCCAACAAGCCCGTCTTTGACAAGGCGCGTTACTATTTCGACCTCTCCGCCGGCTATCGTTTCCGCTTCTTCAACGACAAGGTTCGCACCAACGTTCAGCTGAACGTTCGCAACGCCTTTGAGGGCGGCCGACTGCAGGCTGTCGCCGCGAATCCCGACGGCTCGATCTACGCCTACCGCATCATCGAACCACGTCGCTTCATTCTGAGCGCCTCGTTCGATCTCTGATTGATCTAGGTCTCTTACGACTTCAGCCTGCCCCGCCCGTCGGAATTTCCGATCGGCGGGGCATTTTTTTCCATGACCAAAGCTCGCATCGCACTGATTCTCGCCGCTGCCCTCGTCGCGGCAGGCGTTTCCATCGGGCTCGATGTCCGGCGTCACCGCCAAATTCCGATTTTGCCCGACACCGCGCGCGGACTGGACAGCAAGGTCCGACTGGAAAACAAAGTGCACGACGACCACGTGGACGCCCATCACGGCCGTCCGGTCGACTGGTCCAACCTCCGGGATAACCTCACCTACCTCGACGACTTCTGGATGGCCCCGCTGATCCGCATCGTTTACCGCCACAGCGAAAACATCGACGCCACCAATCTCGCCAAAATCCATCAAGCGATTTTTGGTTTCCGCTACTGGATGGATCAACCCGGAGAAGATGGGCGCTGCTACTGGAGCGAAAACCACCAGATCCTCTTCGCCTCCGCGGAATATCTCGCCGGTCAGAAATTCCCCGACGCCATCTTCACGATCGACGGCCGCACCGGCCGCGCGCACCAAGCCGATGCCCGCCGTCGCGTTCTCACGTGGCTGGAACAACGCTGGCGCTACGGCTTCGCCGAATGGTTCTCCAACGTCTACTACGTCGAAGATGTCGCCCCACTCTGCAATCTCATCGATCGCAGCACCGATCCCGAGATCGTGACCAAAAGCCAGATCATCCTCGATCTACTCCTCTACGACGTGGCCACGCAGTCGCACCGCGGCACCTTTATCTCCACCATGGGCCGCGCGTATACCCGCAACCGCCAGAGCGGCGAACGAGGAAACTCGATGCGTGGCATCATCCAGAATATTTGGGGCTTCGATCTCCCCGTCCCCGACGGCAAACGCATGGACGGCCTGTTCGTTTTCCGGGAAAAATATCGCGTCCCCGCTGTGATTGAGGCCATCGGCCGCGATTCATCGCCCGTCGTGATCAAAGCCTCCCAAGGGCTCGACCTCGCCGAGCTCCCCGCCGCCCAGGCCGGCGGCGACGAAGACGCGCGCATCATGCTCCAGTGGGGCATGGAGGCGTTCTCCAATCCCGAGGTCTTCGACGACACTCTGCGCTACGTCGAAAAGCTCCGCATGTTCTCCAACTCCTTTTTGCACGAACTTCGCTCTGCGGATTTCTTTCTCCTGCGTCGCACCGGCCTCCTGCCCACCGTCAGCCGCGTGCTCGACCCGATCTCCAATTGCACTCCGCTCCAACGCGCCAACACCTACACCTACCGCACCGCCGACTACCTCCTCGCGACCGCCCAGCGTTACCACCCGGGAATGCTCAACGATCAACACCACGTCTGGAGCGCCACACTCTCCAACCAAGTCAGCATCTTCACCGCGCATCCTCCGGTGCCGGCCAAAGGAAAAAAATCTGCGGACGAAAACGCCTCCTACTGGGTCGGCCCCGGCCGCCTTCCCGATGCCGCCCAACACGAAAACGTCGCGCTCCAGATCTATCGCGTCCCCCCGCGCCCGACGTATGGCGAAAAGGGCGTGAATCATTTCACGCACGCTTATTTTCCCCGCGACCGCTTCGACCGCGTCGAGCTACGCGGCTCCCGCGTCTACGGTCAACATGGCCGCGTCTACGTCGCCCTCCTCGGCGCCGCTCCTCTCTCTTACCGCCCGGGTTCGACCGACGACCTCATTCAAAACGGCCGCGACACGGCGTGGGTCTGCGAACTCAGCACCGCCGAACGCGAGGGTGACTTCGACGCCTTTATCCGCCGGATCGAGGCCAATCCCACGAGCTACCACAACGGTGTCCTCTCCTATCAAACCGGTCCGCGCCGTCTCGAACTCACTTACGGCCGCGATTTCCGTGTCAACGGAGCCGCGCAAGACACCGGCTACGCCCGTCACGATTCACCCTACGCCCACACCGCCCGCCAAGCGTCCGCCATCACGATCGAATTCGGCGGCCGTCGCCTCGTGTTGGACTTCGAAAAACAAATTCGCCGCGAGGAATAGTTCTTTTCCGCTGCACCGAAGCCGTAGAAAAATTCGCCGGAAATTCCTGTAGCCGTTGCAATCCCATGCAGACCGCGAACGCTTCCCTCCTGAACCTCATTTGCGCCGCAGAACACTTCCACGGCGCGAAATCCGAAACCCCGTAGGCTTTTCCCCATGTCAACCCAGTCAGCCCTTGCATTCCGTTCCGTCTCATCCCGTCCGCTCACCGTCCTCGCCGTCTTTCTTGGCTCAAACGTGTTGTTGGCCCAAACCGCCCCACCGGCGAAGTCCACCACCACGGTCTCAGCCTCCTCAGCTAAATCCGAAGAGACCATCCTCCTCTCCCCTTTCACGGTCATCGAAGATGACAAGGGCTACCAGGCCTTCAACACCGCCGCGGGCACGCGCCTCAATTCGAAGCTCGAAGACCTCGGCTCCTCCATCACGGTCGTCACCAAGCAGCAGATGCAGGACACCGCTGTCCTCGATATCAACGACCTCTTTCGCTACGAAGCCAGCACCGAGGGCACGGATGATTTCACCCAATTTACGCCAAACCGCACCGGTGGCGTCGGTGACAACATTCAAGGCGATCCGTCCCGCGCCAACCGCATCCGCGGCGTCGGGTCCGCGGGCACGAGCGGCAGCGGCGTGAACAACGCCTGGGGCAATTTCTCCAGCAACAGCAAGATTCCCTTCGATCTCTACAACGTCGGTGCCATCGAAATTTCCCGTGGCCCCAACTCCAACCTCTTCGGCCTCGGCGCCAGCGCCGGCACCGTGAATCTCGTCCCCGACGAGGCCAGCACCGCCAGGCCCACCGCCAACGCCACGTTCCGCGCCGACAGTTTTGGCGGCCACCGTTCCAGCCTCAGCCTGAACCGTCCGCTCATCTCCGGAAAACTCGCGATGAAGGTCGCCGCCGTCGAGGAGTCGAAGGGTTTTATCCGCAAACCGTCCTCCGAGCGCATCCACCGCGAATACGTTTCGTTTTTCGCCCGTCCCTTTCAGCACACCTCCATCCGCGCCTCGGCCGAGCGCTACAATAATTCCTACCGCCGGCCTAATTCACTCACGCCCCGCGACACCTCCGACGAATGGAAGGCCGGCGGCAGCCCCACCTGGGACCCAATCACGCAGATCGTGACGCTCGCCAACGGCACGAAGTCCGGCCCGTTCAGCACCGCACTCGACGGCAGTCTCCCCAACGGCCTGCAGGGCGGCGGCAACATCTCCGGCCGCCAAACGGTAGTCGTGGAAAACGGCGCCGTCTCCCTGTTCAGCGTCAATCGCATCAGCAACGCGATCACCACCGGCACGCCCTCGCCGCTCTCGCAAAACAGCAACGTGCGCTACATCGAGACCGCGTCGTTTCTCATGCGGAACAAGGCCAACCTGTTTCCGCTGTTCTTCGAGCCGGCGATGTCCGACAAGTCCGTCTACGACTGGTCGAAGATAAACTACATCGCCGCGAATCACGGCCGCGACGACGCCAAGACCTACATGATCCAGGGCGAGCACATCGTCGTGCACATGCCCGAGCACCTGCTCGCCGCGCGCGCCGGATGGTTCCGCCAGGCGTTCCACCGCGACGTGAACAACTTCATCGATAACACCGACACGATTCTCTACGTCGACGTGAACGAGAAGCTGCTCGACACCCGCCCCAACCCCAATCTGAAGCGTCCTTATTTCGAAGCCATCGGCCCGATTACCATCAACGGGTTTGAGACCTCCGACACCCAGACCACCGACCTCGCGTATCAATTTACGCCGTCCAAGCTCCCGCGTTGGCTCGCCTGGATTGGCCAGCAGCGCTTCGGCGCCCATGCGGAGGTCCGCCGCGCCGACTCCGTCAGCTACCGCACCGCGCAATATATCGCCGACGACCACGCGTGGACGAACCGCGCCAACCGCGTTGGCGGCAGCCAGATCGTGCAAAAATTCTATGTCGGCGACGCGGTGGGCCAGAACATCGACTCCTCGCCGTCTCCGATCCAGAACATCAGCGGCAGCTATCCGCTGACGTGGTTCAACAACCTTACCGGCCAGTGGGTCAACGAGCCCACCGTCGTGGACAACCTCGCCATCCTCGGCACCAACCGCAATCGCGAGGAGATCCGCACCCTCAATGCCACCGCCCAGAGCTATTTTTTCAATAACCGCCTCGTGACGACCTTTGGCTGGCGCAAAGACCGCCGGCGCGAACGCACCTCCCTGCCCAACGTCGTCGATCCCACCACCGGGCTGGTCTCCTACGAGCCGATCAAAACCTGGGGCACGTGGACCGACGATCAGGGCCAGGTCGTCCGCGACTCGCAGCGCGGCGAAACCAAAACCTTTGGCGCGGTCCTGAAACCGCTCGCGTGGCTGAATCTCCACTACAACCAATCCGACAGCTTCTTCCCCCAAGTCGTCCGCCAGCAACTCGATCTCAAGAGCAACATCCCCAACCCCCGCGGCGAGGGGAAGGACTACGGTTTCAGTTTCAGTGCGCTGCAGGGCAAACTGAACATGAAGATAAACCGCTATCAGGTCACCGAGTATGACTCCCGCGGCAGTGAGGTCGGCACCATCGGCAATCGCACGATCCGCCTCGAAGGCCGGCAGGAGGCCAACGGCGTGCGCGATTCCAACGGCCTGTATCCCTTCGCCGAGACCGTCATCCGCGCCCGCCTCGCCACGCAGGGCATCACCAACCCCACCCAGGCCCAGCTGCGCGCTCCGATCGCCAAGCTCATGGGCCAGACCGACGAGTGGCTGAACATCTTCCTCGATTCCGGCCTCGCCCAGCCGCAGACCGTGGGCACGACCGACGTCACATCCAAGGGCATCGAGGTCGAGGCGACCTACAACCCCACGCGCAACTGGCGAATCAAGTTCACCGGCGCGCAGGGCGTGGCCTTCGACGCGGCGATTTCGCCCGAGGTGTTCAACTATTGGCAATCCCGTCTCCCGACGTGGACCACCGTGCGCGGCGACTCCGTGCCCGGCAATGGCGACGGCAAGGGACCGCTCTGGTGGACGCTCGTCCCGGTGGTCGGTGGCGGCAACACCCCCGAGGCGCAATACAACGGCGCCCTTATCTCCCCCTACTCCGTCGGCGTGGCCAACGTGGGCAAACCCCGGACGCAGGTCCGCGAGTATCGCTGGAATGCCGTCACCAACTACGAATTTTCTCAGGGCCGCCTCAAGGGCTTCAGCGTCGGCGGCGCGATGCGCTGGGTTGATCGCGGTTCCATCGGTTTTCTCGGCGTCGCGCCCGAGACCAGCGGTCCCTTCACCGGTGCCATCCTCAGCCTCGACAAAAACAAACCTGTGTGGGACCCCGCGCGCTTCTACTATGACCTGTCCGCCGGCTATCGCTTCAAATTCTACGGCGACAAGATCCGCGCGCGGGTGCAACTCAACATCAAGGACGTCTTTGAGAAAGGCCGCCTCCAACCCGTGGCCGTCAATCCCGACGGTAATTACTTCGCCTACCGGATCATCGACTCGCGTCGTTTCATTTTGAGCACATCGTTCGATTTGTAATACCAGCGGCTCGTGAAATTTTGACTCTTCCGTGTCGGTCGCCAGCCGGCCGACGCTCGAAGCGTCCGTCAGCCGACGGCCGACCAAAGGCTAATACCAATTACAGTGAGCCTTTGGATTTCTGGTGGCAGGGCGCGACCGCTGGGCGCGCCGTCAGGCCATTCGCGGACGGCCCAGCGGTCCGTCCCTACCTTCAGTCCAGCACCGTTGAGTAATACCAACTTCCCGTATCTTTTAGACCCTTGTCATAGCGAAGTGCGCGAAGCGCGCCGGGGCAATCCAGCTGGATTGCTTCGTCGCTGAGCTCCTCGCCAGGACAGCCAAAATATCAACCGACGTTGGTCTGAGACCGGTCGAACGTTTTCTCAGTAGGTCCACGTCGTCGTGAATCGCAGCTCACGCGGCGCCACCAGATCGTAGCGGCTGTAGGCCAGACCCCGGCCGCCCGGTAGCACATAGCCATCCGGCACGGTCGCACCGGTGGCGATACGCACCGGGAGGATGTCGGTGTGATCGAGCACGTTCGACACATTGAGCTGAAAGCGCACGCGACCCGGCAGCCGTTCAAATTTCCGCGTGTAGGCGAACATCAGATCGTTCGCCACGATCGCTTTGCCGGTGATTTCGTTGTTCTTGGAATCGCTGCCGATCACATTGGCTGATCGCCAGCGCCAGCCACCACCCACGGTGAATCCCTTCATTCGCCCCTCCTTGAAATCATACGCCGTGAACAGGCTGACCTTGTGCGGGCGCAGCCCCCAGCGCTTCTCCTCGTCGTCGCGCTCGGCGCTCATCGTATCGACCATGTTGTAGATTTCCTGCGCGATGGAGTTGCCGTTCGACGTCGTGAGGGTCGACACATTCGCCTGCGGCCGCAGGGCGCCGAGCTCGAGCCACTTCGCCACCGCCATGCCGGGCTCGAACGCGCTCGGGTCGACCACAAAACGACCGGTCGCATCCTGCCGCACGCCTTGCGCAAAGCGCTCATCCGCCATTTTCAGGCCATACCAACGCGCGACCTCCGCGCCCACGTTCTTACGAATGAAGTCCGTGTAGGAATAATTAGCCACCAGCCGCCAGTTCCGCGTCACGTTGGCCGTGATCCGCGCTTCATAACCTTTGGATTGGGAATCCGATGATGCCGCCGTGACCGGAGGATTATAGGCGCTGTAAATGGGCTGCCACTGGCTCGCCGAAAACGGTAGCCCGCTCCCCGCCAGCACACCCGCAAAGGCATCCATCACGCGGGTGTTGCGGCCGGGGGCGCCGGCGAGACCGTTCGTCGTGATCCGGCCCTGTTCCGTGGAAGAGAAGTAAACCAACTTCGCGTTCAACCGGCCACCGAGGAGGTCGAAGCTCAGCCCGTAGTCGGAGCCGACGCCTTTCGACGCCGGTGCCAGCTCGCCCTTCGGAAACGTCGTCCGAACGAACGAAGGCACGCCTTGGTTGGTCGAGTGATTCGCGACGAGCGACAGCCATTTGACCACGTGAAGAACGCCGCCCGCGGTGCCCGTGAAGCCGGTCGCACTCGTGGTTTTGCTCTTGCTCCGATCGCGATCCACGATGTCGCCGATCACCGGATCATTGTAGAACCCGAGTTCGATCACATCGACCTTGTCCTGCCGGTAGCCGAAGGTCGTGACCAGCCGGTCGTCGAGAAAATGGCTCTGCACCGCGCCGAGGACCGTCTTGGATTCCTGCTCGCCGCCGCTGTTGTTCGGTCCGCCGACTTCGTTGGCCCACGCCAGCGTGTAGGCCCGGCCGTCGAAGTTGACCGTGGAGGGCAACGAACGCCAGTCACCGACGCGATAGGTGGCCCAACTACCCTCGGTGATGTAATTGCGCACGGTGATGCGATTGTTGGGGTTATTGGGCGTGGCGTTGTAGGGGTGGCCCGCAAAGGCCAGCCACGAGTTGGCGCGTATGTCGACCTGCTCCGTCTGGGAAACCAGCGCGGCGAAACGATGCCGGCCAAACCATTTTGATTGGGTGTCGAGGGAGTAGGAGGCCGCCAGCCGCGTTTCGGCAATCTCGCCGACATGATTATCGCGCCGCCATTCGCCATCGAAGTAAAGCCGGCCCGCATAGGGATTCGCCGCGCCACCGACGCCCAGGGTGCGGTTCGGATCGCCGCGCAACGTAGGGTCGGCGTTGGTCATGAGGGTGACGCGCGCCCTCGAATATTGATAATTGCGCCCGATGTTGAACGCCAGATTCCGCGTGGCCTGCCAGTCGGCGGTGAGCGTATAGTTTCGCATCGTCTGCTGGCGAAACATCCCCGGGCCGGCGGCGTTGACGTTACCGGGGTAGATCCGCGGGTCATACACTTTCAGCGCGGAGGCCGTCACCCCCGGTGTGCCATCGGGCGCGCGGACCGCAGAGTTGTTGTAGGTGCCGGAGAGCAAAGTCCCGCGGGCATCAAAAATCGTGCGATCGTTTTCGATGAAGACCGCCCGGTGGTTGCTCCCGGTGGCGGCGACTTCACGCGCCGTGACGCCCAGCGCCACCATCGCGGTGGCTGGCGTGATATTGTCCGGCGTAAACGTCACCGCACTGACGCCCTTCGCGTTGCGATTGTCCAACCACGCGAGCGCCTGGTCAGTTTCCACGGTGTTGCGAATCACCGCCGTGAGGTCCCGACCGATTTCACCCATGGCCGTCACGGTCAGCGACCGGACTGGTCGGACCGTGATCGACGAGAAAATGCGTTTTTTATCCTGGTAGTCAAAAGCGCGCCAGCCACCACTCTCCTGATGCAGGCCGGCCACGGACATGGCCAGCCGGTCCTTTCGTAGCACCCAGTTGGCGTTGAGTTCGAGGCGATGCCGGTCGAACGAACCACCGCTGTAGCGCACGGTGGCGCTGTCGCGCGCGGTGCTCGCGATTTTGGAGCTTTCGTTGATCAGTCCGCCCGGCGCGCCGACGCCAAACAAAATACTGTTGGGCCCCCGGTTGTCTTCATACCGCCCGACGCGGTAGGAATCGGAAGGCGTGATGCTCGTGAAATAGTCCATCCCGACACTGGCCGCTGCCCCACGGATCAGGACCAGCGGCGTCAGGCTTTGGGCGTTGACCACGGGATTCTGACCGTTGCCCGCCTGGTTCTCGTTGGTGCTGATCTCGGCATTGACCGAATACTGCACCAGTTCGCGGACATCAGTGATCGCGAGGTCGTCGAGAAATTCGCGCGTGAACACCGAGACCGAGCTGGCGGTGTCGCGCAGCGACGTGTTCAACCGGCTGCCCGCGAGCGAATTCTCGGCTTGGTAGCCAATGTCGCGGCTGGTGTTGACAGTGAAAGGGCTCAACTCGACCACTTCGGTCGCAGTGGGCGCCGGTCCAGCGGGCGTGGCGGGCGGCGCGGTCTGAGCCGCGAGGGACGCGACAAGGAGGATCGTCAGACCGCCGGCGACGCCGGCGCGATGAAGGCGGATCAAGGAGTTCATTATCGGTTCGGGTTAGGGGTTTCCCGGGGCAAATCTCAACCGGACTAGCCCGCCCCACAGAGACCCAGCCTACGGTAAACCACAAGCGAAAGTTCGCACTTGCCCTGTCGCGCAATTCGGCACCTCTGAACAGCAGTGCGACGCAACCCCGGCTGATGAGGTCACACGCTTCCGCCAGTAGAATCCCACCCCGTTCCAACTCACCTGTGCCCATGAACCAAACCCCCACCCGACTGTGGCTGACCGCATCGCTGGCGATCGCGCTCGTCCCGACCCTCTCCGCCCAGCTTGCTCCAGCGACCTCTGCCGTCGCCTCGGCTGCGAGCAGTAAAACCGAGCCCGTTGTCCTCTCGCCCTTCGAGGTGAGTTCCGACTCCGAGCGTGGCTACCAGTCCACCGCCATCCTCCAAGGCGGCCGTGGCAAAATCGACCTCGCCGATGTCGCGGGGCAGGTGCAGGTGTTCACGAAGGAGTTCCTTGACGACATCGGCGCCACCACGACGGATGAGGCGTTTCTCTTTTCCGCGACGACCCAGACCTATTTCGACAACGTCAACGGCAACGCCGATTCACGCCCCGGCTCGCGCAACATCGCAGACGACTCCGGCAATTCCCGCGGCCTCGGCAACATCGACCGCACGCGCAATTATTTCCGCACCACCATCGAGGCCGACTCCTACAACACTGAGCGCTTCTCTCTCGTGAGCGGCGCCAATGCCGTGCAATTCGGTCTCGGCGGTTCCGCCGGCACCGCCGAAAGCACTTCTGCTCGCGCCAACCTGACACGCAACCGGCAAAAAATTTCCCTCCGCGCCGACAGCTACGGTTCCGAACGCACCGTCTTCGACATCAGCCAGGTGCTCCTCCCGAAAAAACTCGCGCTCCGGCTCATCACGCTGCGCGAGAACAAAGAGTATTTCATCACGCCCGGCTACGACGACAGTCGCCGCGCGTTCATTGCGATCACGTGGCAGCCCTTCAAGAATACCACCGTCCGCGTCGAGGGCGAATATCACCACCGCCGCGACGCGCGCCCCTCGACCACCATGGCCCGCGACACCGGCTACATGGCGTGGCTCGCCTCCCAGCGAGCCGGCACTCCGCAGACGTATCGCAATTTCGCCGCCACGGCTGCGGCCACGGGGCGCCCCGCCGCGCCCAACTTCGCTCTCGGCGACGGCACGACGCGTGCGTATGCCTTCAGCACGAAGTCGCAGCTCTTCGTTTTTCCGCAAAACGGCAATCCGTCCTTCGTGAATTTCCAAGACGTGCGCAATACCGTCTTCGTCAATATCGCCGACGGCGCCTCCACGTCCGGCAACACCCAGACGCTCAACGATCCGGGCCTGCCGTGGAATACCAACCCCGCCGGCTGGGGGCGCTACAATTTCCGTCGCAGCCGCAACGTCACCGCCACGATCGAGCAGCGCCTCGCGCGCACGACATTTGTCGAGCTCGGCTACTCGTTTGAATCCTATCGCAACCAGACCACGCAGCTCTTCGCCAATAACGCCTACGACATCCTCGTCGACATCAATACCTTTCTGCCTGACGGCGTGACCGCCAATCCGCTCTACGGCCGCCCCTACCTCGAGTCGAATCGCTCCACCGGCCAAGGCAACTGGGCGAATTTCGCCGTTCATCAGGCGCGCGCCGTCGGCACGCATGAGCAGGATTTCACAAAAAACGCCGGCTGGACCCGCCACCTCGGCCTGCACCGGCTCGGCGTCTTCGCCAGCTACGAGGACTCCGTGACCTACACCCTCGCGCAGCTCCGCAACCTCATTATCGGCAAGCCCAGCTTCCTCTCCGCCGCCGCGCAGAACAACCCCTTGAGCATTGAGCGCGAGATTAACATGCGCCAATATCTCCCGGCCTTCGGCAGCACGAGCGACCCGCGCGCCTACGGCCTCGCCGCCCCGACCGCCTACGGCGATTTGATGGAGACACTTTGGTTTACGACCGCCGCCGGCGAGCGCTTCGGCGTCACGTCGTTTGAGAATCCCGTCGGCGGCGTCGGCACCGCGCCGTCCGCGAACCACCTCCAGCGCGGCTCCCTCGCTGGGAGCACCTCAAGCGTGTTCTTCAAAAACCACTTCGTGGCCAATGTCGGCGCCCGCTATGATCGCGTGCGCAATTCCAACTTCGGTTCCTTCCAACCGATCCTCACCGAAGGCCCGATCACCCCGCAAAATCCCCTCGGCACCGGCTACCGGGCCTACGCCGATTTTCGCGCGAAGGAACCCGCGTCGGTTTGGACGCCCTACCGCTCCGCCACTCGTTGGAACTACGGCTTCATCGTCCGCCCGCCGTGGCTCGAACGCTGGGTCTCCTTTGGCCACGACTACTCGCGCAACGCCTCGCTCAACGAGGTCCTCGTGGTGCGCGACGTCACCGGCAACGTCGTCGAGCCCAACTACGGCGAGTCCCACGAATACTCCGTGCGCTTCCGCCTCCTCGACGACCGCCTCAACTTCAAGGTCAACTATTTCAATTCCCTCAATCGTAACACCACGCTCGCCGACTCCGGTCTCCGCCAAAATCTGATCAATTTCGAACAGCAACTCTACACCAACGATCCGACTTACCCGATCAACCCGCTCTTCCTGCAGGCCCGCAACCCGCTCCCCGCCGATTTCCGTCTCCCCGGCGACAGGAGCAGCAAGGGCCTCGAGGTCGAAGTCACGTTCAACCCGACGCGCAACTGGCGCATTTTCCTGAACGCCGGCCGCACTGACACCGAAATCGACGACCTTTCCACGCAGCCGTGGTATGACTATCTCGACGCCAAACTCACCACCTGGCGAGCCTACCGCGGCAGCTGGGCCACCGCCGCCTACGACGCCACGCGCTCCGTCGAAGCCGCCCACACGCAACTCATCCAGGGCCCGCTCGATGATATCCATGCCAGCCTCGGCAACCCCGGCGGAAACTCCCAGACATGGCGCTCGAATCTCGTCGCCACGCGCAGCTTCACCGAGGGCCGCCTCAAAGGCGCGAGCACGTCGGTAAATTTCCGTTACCGCGCCCCGTCCGTCATCGGCTTCCCCAATAAGATCGATGCCAAGGGCAAGGTCCGCACCGACCGCGACAATCCGTATTACTCAGAGCGCTACCTCCTCACCGGCCTGATGGCCAACTACCGCTTCCGGGGCTTTGCAAATTCGTCCTGCCGCGTCCAGCTCAACGTCAACAACGTCTTCAATACCGCGCGCGTTTTCGCCACCCGCACCTTCACCAACGGCGTCGCACGCAACTACGGCCGCCAAGCCGGGCGCGAGTTCCTCCTTTCCCTCGACATCGAACGGTGAGTTGATTCGCGCATGAATCGCCGGGACTTCCTCGCCTCCACCGCCGCCCTCACTTCCCTCGCCGCCCTCGGTCCTCGCTCGTTCGCCGCCAACGCGGTCCCGGCCGAGTCCGACGATCTCCTGCAGGAGTTCATTCGCGCCAACGACGCCGGCATCCCCGGACTCGTCACCAAACAGGAACGCCGCACCGGCCACCGTTGGCTCGGTGGTCAGGTCAACCAATACGGCCTGCACACGGCGCAAAACACCTCCGGTTTCATCTCCGCGCTCGCCTGCGCCGCCTGCGCGCCCGGTTCGAAATACTTCCAATCAACCGACCTCGTGGAGCCGCTGCGCCTCGCGGTTGGCTACATGCTCGCCGCGCAACATCCCGAAGACGGCACGGTTGATTACTACGAGACCAACTTCCACTCGCCGCCCGACATGGCGTTCATCCTCGAGGTGGCCTGTCCCGCTTACGTCCTCCTGCGGGCGAGCCCAGCGCCCGCCTACGTCGCCTTGGCCGCCGAACTCGGAAAATTTATCACGCGCGGCGCCGACGGGCTCCTAACCGGTGGCGTCCACACGCCCAACCACCGCTGGGTCGTTTGCGCCGCCCTCGCGTCCGCCAACGCTCTGTTCCCCAATCCACGTTACGTCGCGCGCATCGATCAGTGGCTCGCCGAAACCGTCGATCTCGATCCCGACGGTCAATACACCGAAAAAAGCACGACCGTCTATTCGCCGATTGTGAACCGCGCGCTCATCACCGTCGCGCGCCACCTGAACCGCCCCGCACTCCTTGAATCCGTGCGTCGCAATCTCGAGATGACGCTCTTCTACGTGCACCCCGACGGCGAGGTCGTCACCGAGGCCTCGCGCCGCCAGGACCGCTACCAACGCGGCAGCATGGCCCGCTACTACTATTCCTACCGCGCGCTCGCGCTGATCGACGGTAACGGCCGCTTCGCCGCGATGTGTCGCCAGATCGAGCGCACCGCGCGCAATCAGATCGGCGAACTCGCGGCCTTTCTCACCGAGCCCGCACTCCTCCGCGCCCTCCCCGTCGACACGCCGTTGCCCACCGACTACGCGAAACATTTTTCCTATTCGAGCCTCGCACGCATCCGTCGCGGTGCTTCGAGCGCGACCATTCTCGCAAATAACACGACGCTCTTCTCCTTCCGCAAAAACTCCGCCGCGCTCGAAGCCGTGCGCTTCGCGACGGCTTTCTTCGGCAAAGGCCAGTTCACGGCCGACACCCTCGAAGTCCGCGACGGTCGTTACATCCTCCGCCAATCTCTCGAGGGCCCTTACTTCCAACCGCTTTCCGCCGAGCAGATCGCGCAGGGCGATCACACCAAGATGGCCCCCAACGGCACGCTCGCCACGAACAGCAAGGCGATGCGCATCCAGAGCAATATCCAGCGCCTCGAAGCCGTCGTCGAAATCACCGAAACCGCCGGAAAATTCTCCCTCGCGATTTCGCTGACCGGCACGACCGACGTCCCGGTGTCGATCGAACTCGCCTTCCGCTCCGGTGGGAAACTCACCGGTGTCGAACCCCTGCCCCACGTCACCGACGCCTTTCTCCTCCGCAACGGCACCGGCAAATACACGGTCGGCGACAACACCATCGAATTCGGCCCCGGCCAGATCGAACACACCTACACCCAGGTCCGCGGCGCTCTCCCGAAATGGGACGGCCAAAGCGTCTATCTCACCGGCCTCACGCCGTTCAAGACGACCCTCACTATTTCTTAAATGAAGCGCACCCTTCTCGCCGCGCTGTTCCTCGCCTTCTCCGGCGTGCCGTGCGGCGCCGCCGAAGCCCCGCGTCCCGCGCTGCGCGAATACGACATCCTACGTGCTTTTCCGCCGGGCCGGCTCGCCGCGCTCAGCGCCGGCGACATCCCCGACGCCAACGGCTTCACCGGCAACAACCGCGCCCACGGCTCTTGGATCGAATCCGGCCCGCAACGCGGCAGTTGCCGCGGCGTGATCGCCGCCGTCGTCGCCGGAGATCTCGCCGCCGCCGACAACGCCTGGCGTGGCATCGACGTCACGTTTGCCCACCAACGTCCCGACGGTGGTTTCGTCGCCAATCCCCAAGTCAACGGCAAGATCGCGAGTGCCTTCAACGCCAACGTCGAGACCACCTATTTTTTTCTCCAAGAACTCGGCCACGCCATCCTCGTCATCCGCCAGTCGCCGCACGAGGCTCACTTCCAAGACCGCCTCGCCGCGCTCGAGCCTAAACTCCGCCGTGCCGCCGACTACCTCAACAGCGGCTACGACACGATGCCCCCAAAGTCGGGCACTCGGTGAATCGCGTCATCATCGCAGCGAAAGCGTTCGGCACCTGTGGCGTCGTGCTCGGCGATGAAAAACTGATCGCCCAAGCTCGCCGCCTCATCACCCACGCCATCACCCTGCGCGATCCGGAGGGTGTCTTCATCGAGAACGGCGGTCGCGACTCCAGCTACAACGTCGTCTCCATTCTCTTCGGTTCGATCCTTGCCCTGCACGTTCCGCTGCCCGAGTTCGAGGCCGTCCTGCCCGCCGCCGTTGCGTGGCAACTCACGCGCGTTCTCCCCACCGGCAAGATCGACGTCAAAGGCAACACCCGCACCGGCGTCGGCAAGGAAGCCAACGCGTTCGGCCAGGCCAAGACCGTGAACTACACCGAGGTCATCCTCGCCCTCACCTACTACGGCCTCGTGCATCACGATCAGGCGGCCCTCGACGCCGCTACCCGCGTCTTCGACTATACGCGCCAGAACCCGAAACCGAAGAAAGGCTCCAAGTGATATTAACGTCTGTTAATATTTGGATTGTCATGGCGAGGAGCGAAGCGACGAAGCCATCCAGCTGGATCGCCACGGCGCGCTTCGCGCACCTCGCGATGACAAAAGTCTAATACCCAACAGCCGGAGGTATGATCCGCGCCTTGGCTGTCATGGCGAGGGACGCAGCAACGAAGCAAGCCATCTGGCTCCAACCCGAAGCGCGCGTGACCGACACCACACCCTGATCGTTTCGCGCCCGACAACCTGCGCTTCACCGACGCGCACTCCACCTCGTCGCCCTGCAAGCCGGCCCGTCTGGCCTGATTTTAGCACGGTGAAATTCACTTTGCTCCGCCAGATTTCTCCCCCATCGTCCCAACTTCCCTATGAACAACGTCACCCGCCGCCAAGTTTTCAAGTCCGCCGGTCTGCTCACTGCCGGTTTCTTCCTCAGCACGTCCACCACCCGCGCGCTCGCCCAAGCCGCCGCGCCCGCACCCACCGGGCCGCACAAGTTGCCGGCGTTGCCCTATGACTTCGGCGCCCTCGAGCCGCACTTCGACGCCAAGACGATGGAGATCCACCACGGGAAGCACCACGCCGCCTATGTGACCAATCTTAACAAGGCGCTCGCCGATTATCCCGACCTGCAGAAAATGAGCGTTGAAGAGTTGTGCCTGAACCTGGACAAGGTCCCGGAGAAAATTCGCACCACGGTGCGCAACCAAGGCGGCGGGCACTACAACCACACGTTTTTCTGGCAATGCCTGCGACCCGAGGGCGGCGCCGGGCCCGACGGGGCGTTCGAGCAGGCGCTCGGTGAACTCTTCGTCGACCAGGAAACCGGTTTGAAAATGTTCGTGGAACGGGCACTCGCGGTTTTCGGCAGCGGTTGGATCTGGGTCTCGCTGGACAAGGACAAGAGACTCATCCTCGAAACCACCGCCAATCAGGACAACCCGCTGATGTCGGGCCGCCAGCCCGTGTTCGGCCTCGATCTGTGGGAGCACGCCTACTACCTCAAATACCAGAACCGGCGCGTCGACTACGTGATCGCGTTCAACCGTCTGTTGAATTGGGAATTTGCGCGGACTCGCTGGGAGAAACTGATGGCCTGACGATCATCCTGTGATCGCCTTCGTCCGCCGGTTCCTCGGCGCCGCGCTGCTGGCCAGCGGCGGATTCGCCGCCGACCAGTTCACGCCACCGACCTCGCCGCCGAACATTGTCTTTGTCCTCGCGGACGACCTCGGCATCGGCGACGTCTCCTGCTACAATTCAAAGAGCGCGTGGCCAACGCCCCACTTGGATGCCCTCGCGCGCGGCGGGATGCGTTTCACCGACGCTCACTCCGCCTCCTCGCTCTGCACGCCCGCCCGCTACGCACTTCTCACGGGCCGTTACGCGTGGCGCGGTCGGCTGAAACAAGACGTCCTCCAAGGCTACGATCCGCCGCTCATCGAGGCCGGCCGCCATACGGTCGCGACCTTGCTGCGCGAGCACGGCTACGCCACCGCCGCCTTCGGCAAGTGGCACCTCGGCCTCGACTGGGCCCGCACCGGTCCGGCACTCGAGAACGTCGATTTCGCCCAACCCTTCGCCAATGGCCCGCTCCGTTACGGCTTTGACCGCTTCTTCGGCATCAGCGCTTCCCTCGACATGCCGCCCTACGTGTGGTTGGCCAATGACCGCGCCACCGCGGTGCCGACCGGCACCGTCGCCGACAGTCCCGTCCCCAAGCTCTGGCGCGCCGGCCCGATCGGCCCTGATTTCAAAATGGAGGACGTGCAACCGCGGCTCATCGATCAGTCCATCGCCTTCTTCGCCGAGCGCGCCGCCACTCGCGACGCGAAGCCGTTCTTCCTCTACCTGCCACTCGCCGCACCGCACACGCCCATTCTGCCCACGCGGGAGTTTGAAGGAAAAACCCACACGACGTCCTACGGCGATTTCGTCACGCAAGTCGACGCCGACGTCGGCCGCCTCCTGGCCGCTCTGGAAAAACACGGCCTAGCGAATAACACCCTGATCATTTTCTCCTCCGACAACGGCTTCGCCCCCGCCGCCGACGTCCCCGCCCACGCGAAGTTCAATCACGATCCGAGCGCCGGCTATCGCGGCTACAAATCCGATCTCTTCGAGGGCGGACATCGCATTCCGTTCATCGCGCGTTGGCCGGCCGTCATCAAAGCCGGCACGACCACCTGCGCCCTCGTCGAGCAACTCGATCTCTTCGCCACGTGCGCCGAAATCCTGGGCGCCCAGCTCCCCGCGACCGCCGCCGAAGACAGCGTCAGTTTCCTCCCACTCCTCCGGGGCGAAAAGCCCCCGTCCTCCGCCCGCGTCACCCTCGTCGCCCACTCTAAAGAAGGCCGTTTTTCCATTCGTGACGGACGCTGGAAACTTCTCCTCTGGCCCGGCTCCGGCGGCTGGAGTTCACCCACCCCTAGTCCCGGCCAGTGGCTGAAAGTCGAGCGCACCGACCTCGCCACGCTCCCGCCTTTCCAGCTCTACGACCTCATCGCCGATCCCGCGGAAAAAATCAATCTCGCCGCCGCCCAGCCCGAAATCGTCCAGCGCCTCGGCCGCCGCTTGCGCGCCGACATCGAGCGCGGTCGCAGCACGCCGGGCGCGCCGCAGCCGGTGGTCCTCGATTCATCCTGGGCGCAAGTTTCGTGGTTCGCTTCGTTCCCGCGTTAGCCGTCGGCGGCCAGGCGCAGAAGACGACTTGCGTTCCCTCCGTGGTGGCAATTTCGTTCAACGCAGGATCTCGCTGCTTGCCGCGGACGCGCCGGCTTGGCTGCAGGTCATAAGTGCCCGAGAGCAGGGATCCTCCTGCCATGCGCCTCCTCTTCCTCCTCAGTCGAACCGCGAGATTTGCCGCCGCCTACGGCATCGTCATTGCTGCATTGTGCGGTCCCGGTCTTCGGGCCCAGAGCGATTACCATCCCGGAGAGGCGGGCAACGACGCGGCGCTCAGCCGTGGTCTGTTCGGCGGTGATCCCTTTCCCAGTTCGCTCTTCAAACCCGGTCCGATTCCGACTCCCATTCCAGTTTTTTTCCGCCCGACCCGCCGCCCCTCGATCTTGTGGGCCAGCGGACGGTCAGAAGCTACGCCACCCGCCATGAGGCTGCGGGTCTACTGGCCGCGCACGTCGGCGAGCCGTTCTATTCCGTGCTCGCCGCCCGCCTCGATCAGAACGAACTCAGTGGGAGGAAGCGCGAGTCGCTCGACCGCTATCGCGACGAGAAGAGTCTGCTGCAACACAACCTCCGCACCGAACTGGCCTACATTCTCGCGCAGGACCCCGCCATTCGCGGTGGGTTGCTGACGGCGCTCGCCCAAAAACAGGAGGCTCAGATTCTCGCTTTGGAAAATCGCGCCGAAGCCATGCGCTCCGCTCTCTTTCGCCGCGACTACGCGTGGGATGCCGCGCATAAACCGCGTTTGACTGATACCGAACCCGGAGCCTACGGGCCAGAAGACGTCGCCCATGTAATGCTCGGCGCAGCCTTCTTCCAGAGTGGCCGCAGCCCGGCGCAACGCACGGTTCTTCGCGAAATCGCGATCGAGGTGAGGAGCAGCGCCGATTCCGTCGCCACCGCGGTCGCCGCGCAGCCGTATGTGTTTTTCAGCCCCGGCCCATCGCGCCTGCGGCTTCCCGCCGATCTCCCCGCCGACGTCGGGGCCAAACTCGCCGCGTATCAAACGAAAAAGTCCGCCCTCCGCAAAGAGCTCTACGACGCCGTCTACCGGGAGGATGCCACCTGGCTGGGCGTGGTGCGCACTTTGCGTTTCAGTTCACTCGCCGAAAAACAAGCGCCGGAGTTCGCGGCGCTGGAAGCGCTCGCGGAGGAAATCCGTCGCGGGCTTCCTCCCTTGCCGGCGCCCCGTCCGACCCGACCGGCCGTGCCGCTGTCACCCGCTCTCGTCGAGCGCATCGACGCCCTCCGTCAGCGGCAGTTCACCGAAGAACAGGCGATCAACGTTCAGTTCGACCGGTCCCGCGCGGGCGATTCCGCGCTCCAGCTCTCGACGGTCTTCATCCCCGAGATCCGCCGCTACGAACTTCGCTCCGGCTCTCGCTTTCGCTCCGGCAACCCAAAAGCGTCCGAGCGAGTCAGAGTGCGCTTTGACGAGCTCACCGCCGCTTACGACCGCCTGGACGCCGCGCTGACCGATGAACGCAACGCCATCCGCCGTGAAATCGCCGAGAGCCTGCACACCGCGGATCCTGCGCGCATTAACCTCGCGTTGGCCGGTGGCGTCCGCCTCGCCCTTGAGCAAAAGAGCGCCGAAGCCCTCCGCGACTACCAGGTCGCGATCCTCACCCCCGGCCTCTCTCCGGCCCAGCGTCGCCTCCTCTTCGCTGGCGCGATCGAAAACCTCGCGCTGCCACTGCCGGTCGGGGTGATGCAACCACTGCCCCGCCTCCAGCAGCAGATCGGCCGCGTCGCCCGGTAGCGGCCCTCGACGGCAACCGAAAAGCAATTTCTGGCCAGCTGCCGGCGCGGCCTCGCCCTACTCTCGCCATGAAAGGGAAATGGGCCATCGCCGCCACTGCCACCGTGGGCCTCGAGGTGATGATCATTGCCATGTCGTCGCTGCGGCCGAACTGATGCCGTCCCTCCTGCGAGCCAACCCCGCGGCGGCGGCGCTCCAGCACGAGTGGGTGTTTCCGGATGGCCGCAAACTCACGTATGATTTGCTCGGCAAATCGGATCAATGAGTCATCGTTTCTGCCTCGGGCAAATTACTCGACCGCAACTTTGACCGCTGGCCGCTGCTCGATGGCCACCGGTGAGACTGCTCCCTTCAACCACATGCACCTCCCACCAAACTCCCTGTTCTCCCGGCGAACCTGGTTCGCGCTGGCCGTCTTGCTGACCGCGACCCTGCGGGCCGAGTCCGCAAAAATCAAAGTCCTGATTGTCGACGGACAAAACAATCACCAGTGGGCCGCCACCACTCCGGTGCTCAAACGCATTCTGGAAGACGCCGGCAACTTCACGGTCGATGTCTCGACGACACCAACCCGGCCCTCCCCCCCGAAGGGACCGGCCAAGGGCGCCACGCCGGTGCAGGCCGCGGCGCACGCGGAAGAAATGAAGGCGTTCGCCGCGGTCGAGACCGCTTACAAAGCCCAAGTCGTCGAGCGTTGGGCGGCCTGGCGCCCGAAGTTCAAGAACTACGCCGTGGTCGTCTCGAACTACAACGGCGAAGACTGGCCGGAGGAAGTTCGCACGGCCTTCGTCGCCTTCGTCAAAGGTGGCGGCGGTTTCGTCTCCTACCACGCCGCCAATAATTCGTTTCCCGCGTGGCCCGAATACAATGAGATGATTGGCCTCGGCGGCTGGGGTGCCCGCAACGAGAAAGCCGGCCCCTACCTGCGACTGCGTGCGGGAGTCTGGACCAAGGATACCACGACACCGGGCGCCGGCGGCGGGCATGGGCCGCAGCACGAGTTCCTGGTGGAGACCCGCACACCGGAACACCTGATTCTGCGGGGCCTGCCCGCGAAGTGGATGCACGCGAAGGACGAATTGTATCACGCCCTGCGCGGCCCGGCCGAGCATTTGACGGTGCTCGCCTCGTCGTTGTCCGACCGGACCCACGAACACGAGCCGATGTTAATGGCGATCACCTATGGCTCCGGCCGCGTCTTTCACACGGCGCTCGGCCACTCCGTCGAGACGCTGCAAGGGCTCGGTTTTCAAATCACCTTTCAGCGCGGCACGGAGTGGGCGGCGACCGGCCGCGTGACGTTGCCAGCGCCGAAACCCGGTGAACTTTCCGCGGACCACGCGGCGCTGCGCCCGGTGAAACTCCCCTGAACCAAAAAACGACAGTGAAACGCGGAGGACGCGAAGCCAGACAGGAAAAAATGGAGCGCTCGAGCGACTCATCTGTCCGGTGACACATTCTCGGTGCACGCCGGATGGGTTTTCTTCTGCGCGCTCCGCGTCCTTCGCGTTTCAACTGCCTTTTCTGGGCTGAACCGGCGGCTTGGAGTTTTTCGTGGGGGAAAATCTCGCCCGGGTCATCGCGCGCACCAGCCGCCGTGCGCTCCACCTGGTAAGGGACCAAAGTTTTTCCGCTCCGGCGAGCTGATTGGTGGCTCCGCCAGGCTCAGCGCACCCCGACGGGCGTCGCGTTCGCCTCGGCCCAGACCCGCGCCAGCACCGGCTTGATGATGGCGGTGAATGCCACGTAGGCCGGTGGATGGAAATGGAGCTTGTCCGCAACGTAGAGGTCGAGCCGTGGGTGGCCGTCGCGATCGACGAGCGCCGGGTTGATGTCGACGAACGTGCGGCCCGGCGTCGCCGTGCAATAGGCGCGCACGAGAGCGTTGTAGTGATCCACGTGCTCCCACCGCGCCACGCGGTCCGGTGAACGCGTGCTCGAGACGTAAATGATCCGCGTCGCCGGTTGCGTCGCCCGCACGCGCTCGGAAAACGCGCGGAACCGCGCGAAAATCACGCCCGGGGCATCGGCCGGGTTGGCCTTCAGATCGTTGCTGCCGCAATAGTAGACGATGACCTTCGGCGCGTAGGGCGGGATGACTTGGTCAAAGCGCGCGAGCTGATCGCCGGTGCGGGAGCCACCGAACGCCCGGTTCAGCACCGGCAGCGGTGCCATCTGCTCCGCCACCGTCGTCCATTTGCGAAAAATGCTGCTCCCCACAAAGAGGATGCCGCCTTTCACCGGCGGCGACGCGCGGTCGGTCTCGGCAAATTCCTTGAACGCCGGCTCATATTTCTCCCAGCGCTGCGCGGCGTCCTCCGCCGGAGCCTTCGCCGCGACCGCGGCAAAAAGAGGCCCGGTCGCGGTGAGCAGCAGCGCAAGCAGCGGAAGGCGGATGGCGGGAGTTTTCATGCGGGATTTTTTTCTTTCGCGGCGGCCACAGTTTTCAGTGAGGAAAAATCAGGCGGGTGGCCAAGTAAAGCACCGAGGGCGCGAGCAGACAGCCCAGCCCGGTATAGAACGTCGCGGCCATCACGCCGTAGGGCACGAGCTTCGGATCGGTCGCCGCGAGCCCGGCGGCCACGCCACTGTTCGTGCCCACGGTGCCGCCATAGATCATGGCGGTGTGTGGATTGTCGAGGCCGATGACTTTCGCGACGAGCGGCGTCGCGATCATCACGATGATCGCCTTGACGAGCCCCGCCGCAATGCTGAGCGCGATGACTTCCGAGGTCGCGCCGAGCGCCGCACCCGTGACCGGTCCCACGATGTAGGTGACGGCTCCCGCCCCGATCGTGGCGATACTCACGGCATCACGGTAACCGAAGGCGACCGCCACCGCGGCGCCGCAAAGGAAAGAAACGATGACGCCAGCAAAGAGCGCGACGACGACCGGCAGGCCGGATTTTTTCAGGTCGTCAAAACTCGCGCCGTAAGCCGTGGCGACGATGGAGAAATCCCGCAGCATGTTGCCGCCGAGCAGCCCGATGCCGGCAAAGACCGGCAGGTCCGCCAGGCCGTTTTTCCCGCCCGTGAGACGGCCGCCGACATAGGCCAGCACGAGTCCACCAAAAACGGCGATCGCGGACCCGTGGATTCGTCCGCGCGTGAGGCGATCCGCCAGAAAATAGGCGAACCACATGAGACCTCCGACCACGACAAAACCCGTGAGCAGGCCGTTCTTCACGAACGCTTGATTGAGCAGATCGATCATTTTTCCTCCGGCCGCTTCGGCCGACCGATCCGGGCGATGAGCGGGACGAGCGCAAAACTGAGGACGACCCCGATGGCACCCGCGAGAAACGCCAGCGGACCGCCCTTGATCGCGGCCAGCACGTTTTGCTGTGCAGCCATCGCGACGACGATCGGGATATACATTCCGCTCCAAAACACGACGCCACTCGCTGAGAGCGGCTGGAACCACCCGCGCTTGGTCAGCCAGGCCGTGAGTGAGATCAGCAGGATCATCGAAAAGCCGACGCCCCCGACATTGGCTTTCACCCCGATGAGCGCCCCGAGCCAGTCGCCCAGCACGAGTCCGAGGAGCGAGGAAAACGCGAGCAGGGCTACGCCGTAGATGACCATGGGCTTGAAAGTAAGGCGGGGCGGTGACCCGCCCTTTTACGCGCTGAGTGTTGGGCGGGCGGGTCGAAGACCCGCCCTACTCCACGCAGTTGAAAACAGGACGCAATCATGGACGTCGTCAGCCCTGCCACCGGGGCAGCAGGCGCTTTTGCACCTTGCCGAGCGCCGTGCGGGGCAGCGCCTCAACGCGCACGAACGCCTTCGGCTGCTTGAACGACGCGAACTGTGAACGCAGATGCGCCGCGGTCGCCGCCTCGTCGAATTTCGCGGCATCCACCGCCACGTAGGCCACCGGCACCTCGCCCCGCACCGGGTCGGGCATGCCCACGACGGCGGCTTCGCGCACGCCGGGTTGCTCCAGCAGCAGTTCTTCGATTTCGCGCGGATAAATGTTAAAACCACCCGAGATGATCAAATCGCTGCGTCGGCCCTGGAGGGTGATGTAGCCGTCGGCGGCCCGCACGCCGACGTCGCCCGTGCGAAACCAACCGTCGCGCCAGGCGGCCGCCGTGGCATCCGGACGCTGCCAATAGCCGGCGCAAACGTTTGGTCCTTTCACCCAGAGCTCGCCGCTCGTGCCGTCGGGCACTGGGGCGTCGGCTTCGTCGCAAATTCGCACGGCGACGTGCGCGAGCGGCAGCCCGACCGTGCCCGGACGGCGCTCGCCCGCGGAGGGATTGCCCACGTTCATGAGCGTTTCGGTCATGCCATAGCGTTCGAGAATCACCGAGCCGTAGAGCTGGCGAAATTTCTCATGCACCTCCGCCGGCAGCGGCGCCGAACCCGACACCGCGAGCCGCAACCGTGCGCCGATCCCGCGCGCCCGCTCGACGGGCAGTTCCAGCAGGCGAATGAACATCGCTGGCACCCCGAAGAAAAGCGTCGGCCGGTAGTCCTCGAACCACTGCGCTGCCTTCGCGTGCTCGAAGCGCTCGTGCAACCGCAGATGACACCCGCTGAACAGCCAGCAATGGAGCCCGTTCGCGAGGCCGTGCACGTGAAAGAGCGGCAACGTGGCGAGATAACGATCAGCCGCGGTGATCCCCCACGCGGTGACCAGCGTGAGCGCGTTGGTCGCAAAATTTCCCTGCGTGAGCACGGCGCCCTTCGCTGCGCCCGTCGTGCCCGAGGTGTAGATCAACGCCATCGGCGTATCGGCGTCGGCCGGCACGGCGCGGCGCGACTTCGGCTGCGCCCCGGCTTCCGCCGTCAGCGCGTCGACCTCCCAGACCGTGACCCCGGCGGGAATGAGCCCAGCGAGATCGCGCGACGTGACGACGGCCATCGGCGCGGCATCGCGCAGGAGGTGGGTGAGTTCGCGCTCCCGGTAGAGCACGTTGACCGGCACGACGATCAGCCCGAGCTTCACGCCCGCGAGCCAGAGGTCGATGACCTCAATCCGGTTTTGCAGGAAAAACGCGAGGCGGTCGCCCGGCTTCAGTCCGCGCGCCCGCAAGAGGTGGGCGAGCTGGTTGCTGCGTGCTTCGAGATCGCCAAACGTGTAGCTTGTGAACGCCCCAGCCCCGCCTTCGCACTCCAAGGCGGGCTGCGCCGCGCGAGTGATCAATGAGACGTCGAACAGGGGCAGGAGCGACATAGGGAATCGAAGAAGATGGCAGGAGGAATGACGCTCCGCCGGTCCGCGGAACGGCGGAGTGGAAGCCGCTAAAGCCGCGTGTTCAAGGAAAACGACCCCGTGCGCAGCCGGCCTCGAAACGTTAGTATTCTCATGTCAGAGTGGTGGTTGGTTTGGTTGGGAGCGAGTCGGGGCGGGAGGTCGGACGCCCGAACCAGCGAGCACAAGACGTGGCTTGGCGCTCGAAGTAAAGACGATCGTGGCACGGCTTTTTCTATCCGCGATTGAGCGGAACTGGGCCAGAAATAGCGCCCCACTTCCGCGCCAAGTCCCGGCGCCCGCCGCCCCGATTGCCCGCCGACCTTCGGCCTTGCATTCGTCCGCCGCGCCACGCACTTTGGGCCTCTTTTTCTAACCAACGACTGCCTCAGCCAATGAACCCTAGCATCCGCAACATCGCCATTATCGCCCACGTCGACCACGGTAAAACCACCCTCGTCGACAAGCTGCTCAAGGAGGGCGGCGTCTTCCGCGCCAACCAGCGTGTCGAAGAGCGCGCCATGGACTCCATGGACCTCGAAAAGGAAAAGGGCATCACGATCAAGGCCAAGAACACCTCCGTCCATTGGAAGGACAAGATCGTCAATATCGTCGACACCCCCGGCCACGCCGACTTCGGCGGCGAAGTCGAACGCGCCCTCCGGATGGTTGACGGCGTGCTCCTCGTGATCGATGCCTACGACGGCCCGCAGGCGCAGACCCGGTTCGTGCTCCGCAAGGCGCTCGCGCACGGTCTCAAGGTTGTCCTCGTCATCAACAAGATTGACCGGGAAAACGCCGAGCCCGCGAAAATGTATGAGAAGGTCCTCGAACTCCTCATGGAGTTGAACGCCACCGAGGAGCAATTCGACGCCCCCGTCGTCTATGGCTCCGGCCGGGACGGCTACATGATGTATCACCTCGGCGAGGAGAAGAAGGACATGTCGCCGCTCTTTCAGACGATCCTCGACCACGTCCCGCCGCCGTTTGCCAAGCCGAACGAGCCGTTTCACATGCTTGTCTCCAACATCGATTGGAGCGACTACGTCGGCCGCATCGCCGTCGGCAAGATTCTCGGCGGCACCGCCAACGTCGGCGAGACCGTCTTCATCGTCCGCCACACCGATGGCAAACGCATCCGCGCCAAGATCACCAAGGTCTTTGAGTTCACCGGGCTCGGCACGCGCGAGACCGAGACCGCCGTCGCCGGCAACATCGTTGGCCTTTCCGGCTTTGAGGACATTGACATTGGCGACACCCTCACCGCCGACGAGGCCGGCCACGCCCTCCCCTTCACTCAAATCGATCCGCCGACGCTCGAGATGCAGTTCTGCGTTAACGACGGCCCGCTCGTCGGCCAGGAAGGCAAGCTCGTCACCTCTCGCCAGCTCCGCGAGCGCCTGTTCCGCGAACTGAAGACCAACGTCTCCATCTACATCGAGGACACCGACAAGGCCGGCATCTTCAACGTCAAGGCCCGCGGCGCCATGCAGGTCGCCGTCCTCGTCGAGACGATGCGCCGCGAAGGATTCGAACTCCTCGTCTCCCGCCCCACCGTGATCGAAAAGGTCGTCAATGGTCACCGCCATGAACCGTATGAGACGGTCTGGATCGAAGTTCCCGACGAGTGCGTCGGCTCGATCATGCAGAATCTCGCCAACCGCAAGGGCCTGCTCACCAATTTGGAGAAGCTGCCGCATTCCACGATGCTCGAAGCCACGATCACGACCCGCGGCCTCATCGGCATGGAGATCGATGTCGTCAACGCCACCAGCGGTCGCGGCGTGCTCAGCCATCTCTTCAAGGAATACGGCCCCTACGCCGGCGAAGTGCTCACGCGCATCACTGGCACGCTGCTCGCGACCGAGGCGGGCGAGACCACTTCCTACGCCCTCGTCATGGTGCAGGAGCGCGGCAAACTTTTCGTCGGCCCGGGCGAGCAGGTTTACGAAGGCATGATTGTCGGCGAGAACCCCCGCAACGAGGACATTGCGTGCAACGCTGTCCGGGCGAAAGCCCTGACCAACTTCCGGTCGCAGGGATCGGGCGTCGCCACGGGTTTGACGCCGGCCGCCAAGCTCTCGCTCGAGCGCGCGATCGAATACATCGCCACCGACGAGCTCGTCGAGGTCACGCCCAAGAGCCTGCGCCTCCGCAAGCGGATCCTGAACAACGCCGCCCGGCAGAAGGCCGCCAAATCGGGCAAGTAAGCCCTCCGGCTGTTGTGTATTAGACTTTTGTCATCGCGAGGTGCGCGAAGCGCGCCGTGGCGATCCAGCTGGATGGCTTCGTCGCTTCGCTCCTCGCCATGATAGTCCAAATATTAACAGACGTTGGTATAAGCTCGGCCCGGTCGCTCGCGTTACTTCGCCCGCTCGCCCTCACGGCCGAGCGGGTTTTTTTCGGGCCGCTCGAGCGCGGGCGCGGTGGCGCCCGCCGGCTCTTCCGCCGAGGGAAAATCCCCGGCCAGTTCCATCCGGCCCGCCGCCGGGATTGGTCACAACGAATTATCAAACTGCAGGTCGTCTTTCGTCTTCTTCGCCGGCTTGCCGAAATTGTAGATTACACCGGCGTAGAAGATTCGCGAGCTGCGGTGGCGGGTGACTTCCTGATGCAGCGCCGGCGTGTCGATGAACGTCCGCTCTTTCAGCGAATTGAAGACATCCGACACGCTCAGCGTGAAGGCCATTTTCTTGTCCTTGAAGTTGTGGCGCAGGCCGAGGTTGGCGAGATAGGTCGGATGGCGGTAGCCCTGCGGCGTGAGCCGCTTCGCGGTGTAGTTCGTGTTAAGTTGGACGAGCGTGGTCTTCGTCACGTCCCAATTGAGGTTGAGCTTCGCGTCCCACGCCGTCGTCGAACGCCGGGAGCTGAAACCTAGGTTGCTCGCATCGATTTCGTTGTGGTAGATGTTGCCGCTGAAGTTGAGCGAGACGCGTTCCTTGAGCCGCGCCGTCGCGCCGAGTTCCACGCCGGTCGAACGACTGCTGCCGAGATTCTCCTTCGTCGTGAACAGCACGGTGCCATCCCGCGACGGAAACAGCGTGGCGCTGTCCACAAACCGCGCCACGTCCGTCATGCTATGGTAACGGTAGCGATGGTAAATCGTGGCAAGGTAGGTCGTGTCGTTGTGCTTGTATTGGTAGCCGGTCTCGACCGAGTGAATTTCCTCCGGCCGCAGGTGGGGATTGCCCGCACGAAGATTGGTCGGGTCCTGATATTTTGGAAACGGATTAAAGTCGTCGCCCTCCGGCCGGTGCACCCGGTGGCTGTAGTTGAGCTGCACCTGGTGGCGGTCGGTGAAGTTGTAGTTCAGGTGCAGGCTCGGATAAAAACGATTGTAGTCGTTCTGGTCCAGGAGCCGGGTGTTGAACTGATCCGTGTGAATGACAGCCCGCTCGAAGCGCAGGCCGGCCAGGAACCCAAAGTTGCCGAGCTTGTGCGCGTAGGTGCTGTAGACGGCGTGAATCATCGCATCGTAGATAAAGCGGTTCGTTCGCTGCGGATCCACCTGCAACGTTTGCGTCAGGGGACTCAGAAAAGTGCCCCGGAAATCCAGGTCGACCTTGTTCGCCAGCCCGTTGTAGCCGGCCTCAAACTTGGATTTATCACCGATCGGGTAAATATAGTCCACCGTCCCTTCGGTGGAGGTCTCAGTGACTCGATTGAGCGTGTTGTCGAATGTTTTCAGGGCGAACGGCAGACGGTAGACGACCGTGTAGCGATTGTCCTCCTCTTCGATGGTCTTCCCCTGTTTTACCTCAATGGTCAGCTCCTGCTCCTCTTTCGGAAACGAGTGCTGGAGCGTGCCGGTGAACTCCAGATCCTTTTGAAAATTGGGATTCGTGCGCAGTCGGTCGTAGTCTTTCGTGACCACTGCGCCTGTGCGGGTCAGGCTCGACTCCGTTGCCTGTCGCACAAAGTTGCGATAGTTGTAGTTCATGGCGGCACCGATTTTCGTGTGCTCGTCGGCCTGATAGTCCACCCCCGCCCGCGCCACTCGCGAGAGCGGCCGGGAGCTTTCCGTGGTGTTTTGCTGGGTGGCGACGAGGGTATTCTTGGAATCCGGATGCGAGCGCTCGTCATTCACGAAACGCGGCCGATCATCCTGCCGCACCTCGGCGCTGCCGGAGAAAGTGTATTTTCCTGGATGATAGCTCGCGGTGACATTGGAATTGTAGCGATCATCGTTGCCCACCGCGACGTGCACGCTGCCCGAGTAACCTGGATCCGCTTTGCGCTTGAGCGTGATATTGATGATGCCGGCGGTGCCGTCCGGTTTGTATTTGGCCGACGGGTTGGTGATGACCTCGATTTTCTCGATGCCGTCGGCCGGCATCTGCTCCAGCACGGCCGCCCGATTCTTCCCCATCATCGTCGAGGTCTTGCCGTTGATTAGGATCAAGACGTTGCCGTCACCTCGCAGGCTGACGTTGCCCTCGATGTCGACCTGCACCGATGGCACATTTTGCAGCAAGTTGCTCGCGGAGCCCGTGACACTCTGGATGTCCTTGCCGACGTTATAGACCCTCCGGTCGATCGATTTGTAGAACGCATCCCGCCGGGTGTTCACCTCGAGCTTTTCCATTTTCACCGTGCCATCGGTGAGAACCAAGCGGCCGAGCGCGACCGAGCGGTGCTGCGCATTTACCGCGAATGGCGGGGTCTCCTGGCTGTCGCCACCGACCAAGCCATACACCACCTTGTAGTCGCCGAAGGGCACGCTTTCCAAGGCGAACGCGCCGCGACGGTCGGTCGCCGCGGTGCGCACGGTTTCGCCGCTCGTCTTTTTTTTCAGCGCCACCGTGGCGTATTCCACCGGCTGTTCGCCCGCCGGGCCGAACACCACGCCGGTGACGATGCCCTCTTCAGATTTTTGCGCCGCGCGGCAGACGACAACGAAAAGACCGAGAGCAACGAGACGGAGGAGCTTCATGCGATTCTGCATACCACAAGGGCAGGCGCCGCCCGGATCAATCCTTCTTCTCTTTGAATCGGTTGAACGGAGTTAGGCGCCTCTCTCCTTCCGGAACCTGACCGATCGCGACTCGCCGACGCAAAGTAAAAATCCCCGGGGCAAGCCCCGGGGCATTTGACAAGACCGCCGCAAACTCATCCGACCATAATGCAATTCGCGCTTAAACCCGTCCGTCCAACCAAGCCGAAGCAAGCTTCGGGGTATCGGACCCACAGCGAATGAACAGCTTTTCATGTTCGATTCAGTTTGGAGAATGGTATCGCCTGTAATTTCAGTTACTATCCACCTCATGCCGCACCCATGCACTTCGTCGGGCTCAGGTCACGGGGTTTCCCGGCGACCAATCCTTCTGGCGGTGGGACTCGGCCTTCTCGCCGGTTGCACCACCTTCCAACCGAAAGACCTGAACCCGGCCACAACGCAGGCGCAGCTCGAGAACCGCACGCTCACCGACGCGGGCCTGCAACGTTTTCTTGCCGCCCACGGCGCGCCCGCCGCCGGCGAGTGGGATCTGCTCCGCCTCACTCTCGCCGCATTTTATTTCAGCCCCGAACTCGACGTCGCCCGCGCCCAGCTCACCGAAACGGAAGCCGGCGTGCGCACCGCCGCCGCCCTCCCGAATCCGAACCTCAACTTCACTCCCGGCTACAACCAAGACGCGACTGGCGGCGTGACCCCGTGGATTCTCAGCTACGCCCTCGACCTGCCACTCGAGCTCGCCGGCCAACGCATCTACCGCACCGCCGAGGCCCGCGCCCAAGCCGAAGCCGCCCGCCTCAACCTCGCCGCCGCCGCGTGGTCGGCGCGCACCACCGTCCGCCGCGCGCTCACCGACCTGCACGCCGCTGAGGGCGCCGCGATTCTCTGGCGCGACCAGCAACCGCTTCTTGCCAAGCCGCCCAAATCGTCGACGCCCAGGTGAAATCCGGCGAAGTCTCGCCGCTCGAAGCCGCCCAAGCCCGCATCGCCCTCAGCCGCGCCGCGCTCGCCGCCCGTGAATCCGACCGCGCCGTCGCCGTCGCCCGCAGCCGGCTCGCGGAAGCGATCGGCGTTCCGCTCGCTGCCCTAGCCGATGCGCGCCTTTCCTTCTCCGGCCTGACCGAACCCACCGCACCGCTCGCGCCCGCCGAGGCCCGCCGCTTGGCAGCGCAAAACCGCGCCGATCTCCTCGCCGCGCTCGCCACCTACGCCGCCAGCCAATCCGCCCTCCAAGGCGAGATCGCCCGCCAATACCCCGATCTCTCCTTCGGACCCGGTTACCAACTCGACCAAGGCGAGGGCAAGTGGTCGCTCTCCCTCGGCGTCACGCTCCCGATTTTCCACCAAAATCAGGGTCCCATCGCCGCCGCCCAAGCCCGCCGCGAAAGTGCCGCCGCGAAATTTCTCTCAATGCAACATCGCGTGCTCGCCGAGGTTGACCGCACGTCCGCTGCCTACGCCTCCGCGCTCGGGGATCTCGCCACCATCGACACCCTCCGCGCCACGCTCACGCAACAAACGAAAACGATCCGCGCCCAGCAAACCGCCGGCGAAACCTCCCGCCTCGAACTCACCCGCGCGCAACTTGAACTTGTCGACCACGCCCGCGCCGAACTCGACGCCCGCGTCCGCGCCGAGCAGGCGCTTACCGATTTCGAAGCCGCCCTCCAACGCCCGCTCGCCTGGCCCGAAACCGCCTGGCGCACCTCCGCCCGCCCTCCTTCCCACTAAATATTTTCTCCCATGCTTCCCCGCCTCGCTCGCCCTTTCGCCCTGCTCGTTCTCCTCAGCACTTCGTTCGTCGCCCTTCGCGCCGAGGAAGAAAAAAAGCCCGAGACCGTCGTCACCGTTTCTGTCAGCCAAGTCGTGCGCACCACGTTGCACGCCTACGTCACCGGCTACGGCACCGTTGAAACGTCGCCGTGCCCGGCCTCGAAGGCGCCCGTGTCGAAGCTGGCGCCACCGTCGTGCAACTCGACGCCCGCGCCGCCGACGCCGCCGTAGTCCGTGCGCGCACCTCCGTCACCAACGCCGAAAAAGCCCGCGCGCGCCAAGCTCAGCTTCAAGCCGCCGACGGCACCTCGGCCCGCGCGCTCCAGGAGTCCGAGGACCGTCTCGCCGCCACGCACGCCGAACTGGCCGCCGCCCAGCTCCAGCAATCACAGCTCGCCATCCGCTCGCCCCTCGCCGGCACCATCGCCCGCCTGACCGTCAAATCCGGTGAGTGGCTCGACGCCGGCAAAGAAGTCGGCGAGATCATCGACGCCGACCGCCTCACCGTTGCCCTGCAACTCCCCTCCGCCGAAGCCGTCGCGGTGCAGACCGGCCAATCGGCGGCGCTCTTCGCGCGCCTCGGCGCCGATGAAAAACCGCTCGCGACCGGCACGGTGCAATTCGTCGCTCCGATCATCACCGCCGCGACCGACACCGTGCTCGTGCGCCTCGCCCTGCCGCAAGCCAGCGGCGTGCGCCCGGGGAAATTCGCCGCCGCCCGCATCGTCACCGAGGAGCACGCCAACAAGCTCGCTGTCCCGGCCGAAAGCGTCGTCACCGACGGCGAGGGCCACAGCACCGTCTCGATCGTCACCGGCGACGTCGCCAGACAAAAATCCGTGCAGACTGGCCTGCGCGACGGCGACCTCGTCGAAATTTCCGGCGAGGGCATCAGCGAGGGCGCGACCGTCGTGACCGTCGGCTCCTACGGTCTGCCGAAAGAAACCAAGATCCGCCTCCGCGCGCCTGCCGCCAAGGAGGCCGCTAAATGAGCGGCAGCGCCCCCGCGTCGCCCCTCGCCGGTGCCGGCTCTTTCGCCGTCCGCCACCGGCTCGCCATCACGTTCATCACGATTGCCGCGTGCGTCGCGGGCGTGTTGTGCGCGTTGCGCATGCCGTCGTCGGTTTTTCCCCAGACGAATTTTCCCCGCGCCGTCATCCTCGTCGACAACGGCGTGATGCCCGCCGACGAAATGATGGCCGCGATCACCCGCCCCATCGAGGAGGCGATGAAGGACATCCCCGGCTCCGTCACGATTCGCTCCACCACCGGTCGTGGCTCCGCCGAGATCAGCGTCTTCTTCAACTGGCAGGTAGACATGATCCAGTCCGAACTCTACGTGCACAGCCGGCTCGGCCAGATCCGCTCCACGCTCCCCTCGACCGCGAGCACGACCGTGTGGCGCCTCACGTTTTCCGCGTTCCCCATCATCGGCGTCAGTCTCACGAGCCGGCAGCGCTCCAGCACGGAACTCTGGGAGACCGCCCGCTACGAACTGAAGCCCCGCATCCTCCGCATCCCCGGAGTCGCGCGCGTCGATCTCGTCGGCGGCCGCACGCCCGAATATCACGTCATCGTCGATCCACTCCGGCTTCAGGCTGCCGGTCTCGGTCTCGCCCAAGTCGCCGACGCCCTCGCGAAGAACAACGTCGTCGCCCCCACCGGCATGCACGAGGAGAACCACACGCTCTACCTCACGGTCGTGGACGGACGCCTCCGCACCGTCGCCGACATTGAGGCCATGTCCGTCGCCGTCGTGAACGGACACCCCATCCGCATCCAGGACTTCGCCCGCGTCGAACGCGGCCCCGAGCCCGTCTTCAACGTCGTCTCCGCCGGCGGCGCACCCGCCGTCCTCCTCAACATCCGCAGCCAGCCCGACGGCAGCACGCTCGACATCGCCACCGCCCTCGCCGCCGTGCTGCGCGACCTCAAACACGAGCTGCCGGCGGACTTGAAAACGGCCTATTACTACGACCAATCACTCCTTGTCCGCGCGTCGGTGCAGAGTGTCTGGGAGGCGATCCTCTTCGGCCTCCTCCTGTCCGTCGTCATCATTTACCTCTTCCTGAAAAACTGGGGCACGACCCTTACCGCGATCGTCGTCATTCCCGTGACCGTGCTCGTGACGCTCGTCGCCATGAAGCTCGCGGGACTCAGTTTCAATCTGATGACCCTCGGCGGCATCGCCGCCGCCATCGGCCTCGTGATCGACGACGCCATCGTCGTGGTCGAAGCCATCTACGCGAAAATCGTGTCCGGCCGCGCCCGCTTCGACGCCATCCACGCCGCCATCGGCGAAATCTTCCGCCCGCTCGTCGCCTCCACGCTCACGCCGGTCGTCGTGTTCATCCCGCTTTCCTTTCTCGAAGGCATCACTGGCGTCTTTTTCCGCGCCCTCGCCCTCACGATGGTCGTCGCGCTGCTCACTTCGCTCCTCCTCGCCATCACACTCACGCCCGCCCTGGCCGCGTGGTTTCTGCGTGACCGCCAGAAACTCGAACACGGTCACGCGCCCACCAGCGCCGATGGGGGTTTCATCCTCACCCGCGTTATCCGCCTCTATGAAACCGCCGTGCGCGCCGCTCTCCGCCACTGCTGGCTGACCCTCGGCGCCTGCGTCGGCGTCCTGCTGCTGGGCGGTTGGCTCTACCAAAAACTCGAAAGCGAATTCCTCCCCGCGATGGACGAAGGCGGCTTCGTCATCGACTACGTGGCGCCGCCCGGCACGAGTCTCGCCGAAACCCATCGCCAGCTCCTCCTCGCCGAACAGATCCTCACGTCCACGCCCGAGGTGGAGAGTTTTTCCCGCCGCACCGGCGCCCGCCTCGCGCTCTCGATCGCCGAACCAAACACCGGCGATTTTCTGGTAAAACTAAAATCCAACCGCGAGCATTCCACCGAGGACGTGATCTCCGGGCTGCGTCACCAGTTCAACGCGTCCGTCCCCGGTCTCGAGTGGGAATTTCCCGGTATCCTCGCGACCTCATCGGTGATCTGACGTGGTCCCCGAAACCCATCGAGGTAAAACTGTTCTCCACCGACATCGAATTCCTGAAACGGAAAGCACCCGAGATCGAAGCGCAGTTGAAGAAAATCAAGGGCGTCGTCGACACCAACGACGGTCTCATCACCGCCGGCCCCACGCTTCGCTTCCGCGTGCGCCCGATCGACGCCCAACGCTTTGGCCTCACCGCCGTCGACGTCGCCACCGTCCTCCACACCGCGATGCTCGGCCAGTCCGCCTCCTCGGTGCTCGAAGGTGACCGCATCATCGCGATCCGCGTGCAAGTCGATCGCGCCGCCCTCGACCGCATCGCACTGCTCCGCGAACTCCCGCTCCGCGCCGCCGACGGCTCCGTCGTGAAACTCTCCCAAGTCGCCGACCTCATCGAGGAGCCCGGTCAACTCGAACTGCGCCGCGAAGACCTGCGCCAGAGCGTCGCGATCACCG
>SIBG01000035.1 GCA_009695305.1 Opitutus sp.
CGAGCGGCCGCACAGCTCGCTCGGCTATCTCGCTCCGCAACGCTTCGTCGCGGAAAAATCTTTACCCATCCCAAGCTCCGGGCCGGACCGCCAAGCCGGTCCGTCCCTCCGCTTGGGCTTGCCAACCACCACCGCAGTCATCACATCAACCAACGCTGCGGACTAACATTCCACCTGGCCCAGTTTTTGGGACCCGCTCAACCGGCTTCCTCGAAGCCGATTGAAAATGTTCGCAGTCGCGCGTCGCTCGCCGGGCCATCAGGCCGACGACGACCGCGGAGTCGAGTCCACCGGAAAGGAAGGCGCCGACCGGCACATCGGCGACGAGATGGGCGCGGATGGAATCGTCGAACCGGGTGCGCAATTCACGGATGAAATCTTCGCGGGTGGCGCACGGTTTCGAACCGTGGGGAATAGTGTGGAAGCGCCAGGCGGGGCGGATGTCGAGCCGGCCCGCGCGGTAGGTAGCACACTCGCCGGGGCGCAGGCTAAACGTGTCGCGGTAGATGGTGCGGGGGGCGGGCACGGCGAACCATGCCAGGTAATCGGAGACGGACAGCGGGTCGACCTCCGCGGCGAACACGCCGGCGGCGCACAGCGCGTTTAGCTCCGAGGCGAAGAGCAACCGCGCGCCGTCCTGCCGGTAATAGAGCGGCTTGATCCCGAACGGATCGCGCGCGAGGAAGAGCGACTGCTCTCGCTCGTCCCAGACCGCGAAGGCAAACATGCCGCGGAGGCGCCCGAGGCATTGTTCACCCCAACGCGCATACGCGGCGAGCAGCACCTCGGTGTCGCAATTCGTGCGGAAGGCCCATCCGGAAGCGGCGAGTTCGTCCCGGAGCGCGCGGAAATTGTAGATCGCGCCATTGAAGATGAGCGTGAGGTGCCCGTCGGGTGACACCATCGGTTGATGACCGTTGGCGGGATCGAAGATCGCGAGGCGACGCATCCCGGGCGTGGCGGGGCCGCGCGACTCGATGCCGTCGTCATCAGGGCCGCGATGTGTCATCGCCGCGCACATGCGCGCCACCGCTTCGGCGCGGGCTGCTGGCGCGGTGCGAGTATCAATAAGCCGGCGATGCCACACATGAGTCGGCGAGTTGGTTTTAGTCGGGCGACAGCTTCGCTCCGTCACTTCCTGTAACAGTGACCGGAAACCGGCTGGTATTGGGCCGTCGCGATAAGAGCTGGGGCTGAGGACTAAACCCCAACAAAGGCACGCCAACGCAACGCGGAGTCATTGGCAACCCCCTTGATGCGTAGAATGTTCACGCGCAAATCGAGCGGGCGACTTCGCGGGATTTTTCGACCGAGAAAAGTTTTTCGACGAGCATCAAGCCGAAGTCGAGCGCAGTGCCGGCGCCACGTGAGGTGAGCAGCCGGCCATCGACCACGACGCGCTCGTCGGCCAGAATGGCCGGCAGTTCATTGGCGACAGAAAAGTGTGCGGTGTAACGCCGCCCCGCGAGCAGCCCGGCGTCGTGCAGCACGGCGGGCGCGGCGCAAATCGCCGCGAGCCAGCGGCCGGCGGAGTGCTGGCGCAGCACGAGCGCCCGCACCCGCGGGTCGGCGCGCAAATGCCGCACCCCGGGGCCACCAGGAAGAAAAACGCAGTCGAAGTCACGCGGACCCGGCGTTTCGAGAGCGGCGAGCGGGGTGTCGGCGTGGATGGTCAGCCCACTGCGACCGGTCACATGGATGCCCTCGCCGAGTGCGGCGACCGTCACCTCGGCTCCGGCGCGACGGAGCAGGTTGATGGGGACGGTGGCCTCAATTTCCTCAAAACCTTCCGCGAGGATTGCGATTACCGTGGGCATGGAGTGAGTTGAACACGCATGAGCACTGCGGCGCACGGAAATTTTTCGGGGAAACGTCTCGTGATCTTCGGCTGCGGCTATGTTGGCGCCGAGGTCGCGCGGCAGGCGGTCGCACGCGGATGGCGGGTCGTCGCACTGACGCGGAACGAGGGGAAGGCCGCGACGCTGCGGGCCGATGGCATCGAGGTCGTCGTGGCCGATCTGGCGGGCGACGCGTGGCATGCGCGCATCGCCGGCGGGGCGGATTTTGTTTTGGACTGCGTAAGCTCGGGTGGCGCGGGGACCGAGGGCTACCGGCGGAGCTACGTCGATGGCATGACCTCGGTGCTCGCGTGGGCACGGACGCGTGGGGCGGCGGGCACGCTCGTCTACACGGGCAGCACGTCGGTTTATCCGCAGGACGGCGGAGGGCGCGTTGACGAGAACGCATCGACGGACGGCGTGGCCGAGCGGGCGAAAATCCTGCTGGAGGCGGAGGCATTGTTGCGGGCGGGAGTAGGGGCGAGCGGACGGTGGTTCGTGTTGCGGCTGGCGGGGATCTATGGGCCGGGGCGGCATCACTTGATCAACCAGGTGCGAGCGGGCGAAGTGGCCGGCCGCGGGGCCCATCGGCTGAACCTCATTCATCGCGACGATATTGTGGCGGCGGTTTGGGCTCTGTTCGACGCGGCGCCCGAAGTGGCGAATGAAATTTTTAACGTCGCCGACGACGGCGCCGCGCCGAAAGCCGAGGTGGTGGCCTGGCTGGCGTCGCGGCTCGGGGTGGCGGTGCCGCGGTTTACGGGCGAGCCGGCGGCGGGGCGACGCGCCGTGACGCCCGACCGCGTGATCGCGAATGAAAAACTGAGGGCCGCGGTCGGCTGGCGCCCGCGCTATCCGAGTTTCCGCGAAGGCTACGAAAAAATTTTATCGCCGTAACCGGCACGGCGGCTCTCAACTGTCTCCTTCAATCCGCCGGAGGCGGATCAACCCTCAACCCTTACTCATCCCATGGCCGGCGTAGGCACACTTCTCAAACAAGCCCAGAAAATGCAGCGCGGCATCGAGGCGCTCCAAACCCAACTCGCGGCGAAAGAAATCGAGGTCACGAGCGGCGGCGGCGCCGTTAAGCTCAAAGTGAACGGCACCGGGCAGTTTCTCACGCTTACGCTCGATCCCGAGTTTCTCAAGGAGGACGCGAAACTCGTCTCCGCCGCGGTGCTCGCGGCCGTGCAGGATGCCGCGAAGCAGGCGAAGGACTACAACGATGCGGAGATGCAGAAGGTGACGTCGGCGTTCCAGATGCCGGGTGGATTCTGAAAATTTATGATTTGGGATCGATGATTAATGATTGGGCGACGCGTCGCTGAAGAAATCATCAATCGTAAATCCGATGACACCGGCGTTCGAAAAGCTGCAGAAGCACCTCAAGCAATTGCCGGGTCTCGGCTACCGCTCGTCGGAGCGGATCGCGTTGCACCTGCTGGTGGAAAAGCCGGCGCAGCTGCCGGCCCTCGTCACGGCGCTGGAGGAAGCGGCACGGGCCGTGCGACGGTGCACGCGATGTGGCAATCTGGCCGAGACGGAACTGTGCGCGATCTGCGCGGACGAGCGGCGGGACCGCTCGGTCGTTTGCGTGGTGGAGCACGTGCCGGATCTCGTCGCAATCGAGCGCAGCGGCGCCTACCGCGGATCGTATCACGTGCTGCACGGGAAACTCTCGCCGATCCATGGCGTGGGACCGGATGAACTCAACCTCGCGGCCCTGCGCGCACGGATGGAGTCCGGCGAAGTGGGGGAGTTGATTCTCGCACTGTCGAACGATGTCGAGGGCGAGGCGACTTGCCATTATCTGACCGAGCATCTACCGGCGAGTGCTGGCAGCGCGGTGAAGGTGACGCGAATCGGCTTCGGTCTGCCGAGCGGGGGCGGGGTGCTTTACGCTGACTCCGTGACGTTAAAGAGCGCGCTCGAAGGACGGCGGAGCTATTCGTGAACGCGGGAAGCGGACGGCGCGGGTGATTTTTCCATTGTCAGCGGGCGGATCGGTGCGCATCAAAAGTGAGTTCACGCGGGCGTAGTATATCGGTATTATGTGTGCTTCCCAAGCATGAGAGGCGGGTTCGACTCCCGCCGCCCGCACCAAGTTTCTCAGAGGTAAAATGAAAATCAGGGAATCGGCCCCAAGCGGGCGAACCTATCTGAGTCTCGACACCACCGTCCGCCGGGCTTTCGCTCGGCCCGGCCTCTCCCTTTTCCACTATGTATCGCCGCTCATTCCTCAAATCGGCCGCACACGCCGCCGCCGCCAGCGCTAGTCCCCGCCTCTTCGCCGCTGCCCGCCCCTCGCCCAAGATCGGTCTCGGCATGGACAACTACGCCGTCCGCGCGATGGGTTGGAAGGCCCCCGCGCTCATCGACCACGCCGCTTCGCTCAAACTTGACGCGCTCCTCATTTCCGACCTCGACGCCTTTGACCGCCTCGACGACGCCGCGCTCCGCGACTTAATGCGCCAGGCGGACGACCACGGTATCGCGCTCTTCGCTGGCAGTTGGAGCATTTGCCCCACTTCGAAATCTTTCCGCCCCAATCGCGGCACCGCCGAAGAGCACCTCCGCCTCGGTCTCCGCGTCGCGAAGGCGCTTGGCTCGCCGGTCTTCCGCGCCGTCCTCGGCACGATGGAGGATCGGAAGACCGAGGGCGGTATTCAGGCGCGCATGGCCGACACCGTCGCAGTGCTCAAGGCGTGTCGCACGCAGTCGCTCGACTCGGGCGTGAAAGTGGCGATTGAAAACCATGCGGGCGACATGCACTCGTGGGAACTCAGGCAACTCATCGAAGCCGCCGGCCCCGAGTTCGTGGGCGCGAACATCGATTCCGGGAACGCCGCCTGGACGCTCGAAGACCCGCACGATGTGCTCGAAAATCTTGGCCGCTACACGATCTGCTCCAGTCTTCGCGATAATATGATTTGGGCAACGCCCGAAGGCGCGGCGGTGCAATGGACTGCCGTCGGCGAAGGGCTCATCGACTGGCCAGGCTACGTGGCGCGCTGGGCTCAGCTCTGCCCGCGCGTCCCGATCATCATCGAGACGATCTCCGGCGCGCAGCGAGTTTTCCCCTACAAGTCGGCGGATTTCTGGCGTTACTACGACAAACGGCCCGCCGCGCTCGCGCACTTCGAGGCTCTCGCAAAACGCGGCCACGCGCTCACGCCTTTCAAGGCTCCCGCTGGTCCCGAGGGAAAGATTGCGACCCAGGAATTCCAGCAAGCCGAGCTCGCCCGCTCGATCACCTACCTGCGCGAAAAAATCGGCCTCGGACAAAAAGCCTAATTTCCGTTCGCCGGTCGCTGCCGTTAAATCCCGTCAGACCCTTTTCTCCCTCCATGAATCGCCGCTCCTTCCTTCACTCGAGTTTCGCCGCGGGCGCGCTCACGGCGCTGCCCTTCTCGATCCGTGCCGCCGACAAGACCGGTCGCAAGTTCCGCACGGTCCTCATCGGCTGCGGTTGGTGGGGCAACAACATCCTCCGCGAAGCCATGGCCAGTGGCGCCTGCGAGATTGTCGCGCTCTGCGATGTCGATTCGCGCCAGTTCGAGCCCACCCTCGCGAACATTCGCGCCGGCACCGGCGAAACGCCCAAGCTCTATAAAGACTATCGCGAACTCCTCGCGGAGGCGAAGGCCGACATTGCGATCATCGGCACACCCGATCACTGGCATGCGCTGCCGATGATCGCGGCGGTGAAGGCCGGGGCGCACGTTTATGTGGAAAAACCCATCGGACACACGGTCATGGAAGGCCGCGCGATGGTGAACGCCGCGCGGGCCACCGGCCGCGTGGTCCAGGTCGGCACCCACCGCCGCGTCTCGCCGCACAATGTCAGCGGCCGCGATTTCATCCGCTCCGGCAAACTCGGCGAGCTCGGCATGGTGAAGTGCTTCGTCAACTACGGCGGCGGGGCCGAAAACCCGCTCCCGACGGTCGACGTGCCCAAGGAGCTGGATTGGGACACCTGGTGCGGGCCGGCACCGTTACGACCGTTCAATGGCGGCGATCCCCGTTCCCCGCTGGATGGCGCCGGTAATCGTGGCATCCATCCGCGGGGCTTTCGCAACTATCTGGACTACGCGAACGGCACAATGGGCGACTGGGGAATCCATTGGTTCGATCAAGTGCTGTGGGTGACCGGCGAAAAATATCCGAAGCGCATCTTTTCCACCGGCGGCCGCCCGATTGCCGGCCCGGCGGTGGCCACCGCTCACGAGCAGACGACCGACGCACCCGACCATCAACTCGCGACGTTCGCGTTCGAGAAGTTCAACGTGCAATGGGAACACCGGCGCTTCGCCGGCAACAATGCCGACAAAGGCGAAAGCGTCGGCTGCTATTTCTACGGCACGAAAGGTATTTTCCATATGGGCTGGCTGAAGGGCTGGACCTTTTATCCGACCGATGCGAAGCAGCCCACGATCAGCGAAGCCGCGCAGCTCAACCAACCGGATTCGCAAAACATCCGGGAACTCTGGGCCGATTTCTTGCAGGCGATCCGCACTGGCACCAAGCCGGTGGCCGACATCGGGGAGGTTCACCTCGCGACCAATATGGCGCTGCTCGGCATGCTCTCGTTGAAACACGGGCGCAGCCTCGAATGGGATGGCGAGAAGGAGCGGATCGTCGGCGACGAGGCGGCGAACAAACTCCTCCGTCGCGCCTATCGCAAGGGCTGGGACTATCCCGTGAGTTGAGGGCGGCGTCGCGGTGAGATTGCCTTCGGTCCGGTCCGTCGCGAGCCGGTGGGCGCGATGATCGGGCGTTTGGCAGGAAAAGCTGGCCGGAGATGCTGGATTGCATTGAGCGGATCATGGGTGTGGGCTGGGTGAGGCAGTCGTGGCGTAGCGCTGGGCGATTTTTCCGCCTTAGGCCTGCGCGGCGTCCGCCAAAAAAAACTGCCCCATGAAACTACGACTCCTATTTCTCCTCGTGTGCGCCTCGGTCGCGCGGGCCGCGTCCGCGCCGAACATCGTCTTTATTTTTTCCGACGATCACGCCTACCAGGCCATCAGCGCCTACGGCGATGCGCGCCAGCTGCTCAACACCCCGAACATTGATCGGATCGCGAAACAAGGCATGCGCTTTGACCGCTGCCTCGTGACCAATTCGATCTGCGGCCCGGCGCGCGCGACGATCCTCACGGGAAAATACAGCCACCTGAACGGTTTTCCCAATAACTCGAACTCCACGTTCGACGGCACGCAGCAGACGTTTCCGAAACTACTCCAGCAGGCCGGCTATCAGACGGCCATCATCGGCAAATGGCATCTCGGTTCCGATCCGACCGGTTTTGATTTCTGGCAAATTCTCCCGGGGCAGGGCGTCTACTATAACCCACCGATGATCAAGATGGGCGAGCGCATCGCGGTGCCCGGTTACGTGACGGACATCGTCGGAGACGTCTCGCTCGAGTGGTTGAAGAATCGCGACAAAACGAAGCCCTTTATGCTCATGTGCCAGCACAAGGCCCCGCATCGGGAGTGGGCGCCACCGCTGCGCCACCTCGGCTTCGACCACGATCGCGTTTATGCTGAGCCTTCGACCTTGTTCGATGACTACTCCGGGCGCGGCGTGGCCGAGCACGAGCAGGACATGACGATCGCGAAAACGTTCACCGATCGCGACGCCAAGCTGGCGCTACCGGCGGGAATTTCACCGGAGCAGCAGAAGGTGTGGGATGCCTACTACGGGCCGCGCAACGCCAAGTTCCGCGCGGCCAATCTCACCGGCCAAGCACTCGTGAGCTGGCGCTATCAGCGTTACATGCACGACTACCTCGCGACGGTGAAGGCCGTCGATGACAACGTCGGCCGCGTGCTCGACTACCTCGACCGGGAGGGCCTCGCGGAAAACACCATCGTCGTTTACGCGAGCGACCAGGGCTTTTACCTGGGCGAGCACGGTTGGTTCGACAAACGCTGGATCTTCGAGGAATCGGTGCGCACCCCGTTGCTGGTCCGCTGGCCCGGGGTGACGAAACCCGGCACCGCCACCAGGGCGCTCGTCTCAAATCTTGATTTCGGCGAGACCTTTCTCGACTTGGCCGGAGTTCCGGTGCCCGCCGACATGCAGGGTCGCAGCCTGCGCCCCTTGTTGCGTGGCGAGAAGCCGATGGACTGGCGCACGGCGTTTTATTATCAATATTTCGAGTATCCCACCCCTCATCATGTCCGCCCGCACTACGGGGTGATCACCGATCGCTATAAGCTCGTGCATTTCGAGGGCATGGGTGAAGCGTATTGGGAACTCTTCGACCGCGAGCGGGATCCGAATGAGTTGAAGAGCGTCTACGGGGACGCCGCGTATGCCGCCACGATCACCGAGTTGAAGAAGGAACTCACGCGTTTGCGGCTGGAGCTGAAGGTGCCCGCGGAAATCCCGGCGCGTTTCTACGGCAATCAGGGCGCGGGTGGAGAAGGGGGAAAGAAAAAGAAACAGGCCAAAAAGGAGAGTCTCTGACCATGATAACGAAACTTGTCCGCTGTGCTGCGCGGCTGCTCGGGACCGCCGCGTTCACGCTGAGCAGCCAGGCGGCGGCAGCGAAACCCAACGTCCTCTTCATTGCGGTCGACGATATGAACAACGATCTCGGCTGCTACGGCACACCAGCCGTGAAGTCGCCGAACATCGACAAGCTCGCCGCACGCGGCGTGCGTTTCGAACGCGCCTACTGTCAGTTTCCGCTGTGCAGCCCGAGCCGCTCGTCAATCATGACCGGACTGCGGCCCGACACGACGAGGGTGTTCAACCTCCAGTATCACTTTCGCCAAGGCTTGCCGGATGTCGTGACGATCCCGCAACTCTTCACGCAAAACGGCTACTACGCCGCCCGCGTCGGGAAAATTTATCATTACGGCAATCCAGGCGACATCGGCACCAGCGGGCTCGATGATCCCGCCTCGTGGCAGGAGGTCGTCAATCCGGCGGGCGTCGACAAGACCGCGCTGGAGCCCGACATCACGAATTTTACGCCACAGCGCGGGCTCGGCTCGGCCATGTCGTTTCTGAGCGACGCCAAGGGTCGCGACGAAGACCACACCGATGGCAAGGTGGCCACGGAAGCGATCAAGCTCCTCGAGAAACACCGAGGTGAGCCATTCTTTCTCGCCGTGGGATTCTACAAACCGCACACACCCTACGTCGCGCCCAAAAAATATTTTGACCTCTATCCGCAGGAAAAAATCGACATCCCCGCGATGCCGATCGGCTACGAGAAAACCGTGCCGGCAGGCGCGCTGGCCTCCACGAAACCGTGGCCGAACTTCGGCACGACCGTCGAGCAGGCGCGCTTGAGCAAGCTGGCTTACTACGCGGCGATTTCCTTCGTCGACGCGCAGATTGGCCGGGTGGTCGACGCCTTGGACCGGCTGGGCCTACGCGATAACACCATCATCGTGTTCTGGAGCGACCACGGCTACTCGCTCGGCACGCACGGTCTCTGGATGAAGCAAAACCTGTTTGAGGACGCCGCCCGCGTGCCGATGATCTTTGCCGGTCCCGGGATCAAGGCGGGAATGCCGTCACCGCGGATAGTGGAATTTGTGGATGTCTATCCCACGCTCGCCGACCTCGCGGGATTGAAGGCGCCGGCGAATCTGGCCGGTGCGAGCCTGCGCCCGCTGCTCGTGAAGCCGGACGCCCCATGGGACCGCGCCGCGTTCACGCAGGTGGAGCGGGGAGGATTTCCAGGCCGGAGTGTGCGCACGCCGCGTTGGCGTTACACCGAGTGGGACGAGGGCAAACAGGGCGCGGAGCTCTACGACCACGACGCCGATCCCAAAGAAATGAAGAACCTCGCCGCCGATCCGGGCCAAGCCGCCGTCATTACCGAGCTCAAAGCGTTGGTGAAGAAAAACTGGCCAACGCGTGTCGCCGGCGGCCAGGCGGAAGCCGGGGCGAAGAAGAAGCGAGCCAAGGCCAAGTAGGATGGAAATTCGCGGCGTGAGGCTGGAACCCGGCGGGTGACGAACTGGCTTCTTGCAACGGTGTCAGCGGTGGATGTATTGGCCATGCAGGTGCACCGCCGTGGTGGGTTAATTGCTTTTTCTCCATGAAATCCCTTCTCCTGAATTTGTCGGTCCTCACGCGGCGTCTTGGGACTTTCATCGGGGCGCTGGCCGTGGGACCGGTGTGGTCCCAGATCGTCACGCCGGTTGCCAAGCCCGCCTCCGATATCGTCATCGAACTCTCGGTCTTTGAAGTGCGCGCCGGCGATGACGTCGGCTATCAGGCGATGAACACGACCTCGGGCAGCCGTCTCGGCACGAGCCTGAAGGATACGGCGGCGTCGATCTCGCCATTCACGGCGGAATTTCTCTCCGATATCGCCGCGACAAATGTGAACGAGATGTTGGCCTACGCGGCCAACGCCGAACTCAACGCCGGCGACTCCGAAGGCTCAGGATTCAACAATCCCCGCGACTTCAACTCCGCCGGCGGCGAGCCGTTCCGCATCCGCGGCATCCCTGGCGGAGTATCAACCGACTACGTGGAAAACTCCGCACCGCAGGATCTCTACAACATCGAGCGGGCCGAGGTCGCGAGTGGACCGAACTCCATTCTTTTCGGCTCGGGCGACGCAGGCGGACTCGTTTCGCTCACGGGCAAGAAGGCGAATGTCGGGCGCAATAGATACTCCGCCAGCGCGCAAGTGGGCTCGTGGGCCTACCAGCGTTACACGATCGATCTGAATCAAGTGCTCGTGCCCAAGACGCTGGCGGTGCGCCTCAACGCCCTCTACAGCGACGCGAAAGCGTGGCGCCGCTATGAGTTCAATGACGCCAAGCGTTACAGCGGCGCGGTGACCTACCGGCCGATTAAGCAGACCACCTTCACGGCGAATTACGAAAATGGCCTGACGAAGAATAGTGTCGGGCTGAAGTGGAACACGACGGACCAAGTCTCGCGCTGGATCGCCGCGGGTCGGCCGATCTCCGATGCCGCGGCGGCGGACACGACCAAGGCTTTTTCGAGCCAGGGGGCTAACCAGCGCTTCACCTTTTTCACCCAAGATGGGTTTGTCTCTAATCAGCGTAACGAGCTGCGTTCGAACATCGCGCCCGGCACGGCCGACACCTTGCTCGCACCCTCGATTTTTCCCTACGACGTCAACTGGGCCGGGCCGCAGACGAAGCTCACGCGCGAGTTCAACAACTACCAGTTTTCCCTGGAGCACCGGTTCACGGACGCGCTGACCGTGCAGGGGATTTATCTGAAGAACGAGACGAAGGCGAAGGCGCGCTCGTTTGTCTACACCGGCAACGCGATGGATTTTCTCGGCGACCCGAATCTTACCATCCCCGCGCAGAGCGGCACCGGGACTATCACCAATCCGCGGGCGAGCCAACTCTACCTCGAGACGAATCAACTCGGGGACGCGACGGAGACGGAGAACGAGGTGAAGCGCGTGACAGTGGCCTATGAATTCAAACTCGGGAAATGGCTCGGCCATCACCGCCTCGCCGCGCTGGGTGAGAATGCTGTGCAGCACAAGCACACTGGCGCGCGCCGCGAGATTTTGGTCGATCAGCTTAGTCGACCACTCGCCAACGTCGGTGCACCGGAAAACGCCCAGAATCTTCTTTACCGCCGCACCTACGTAAAAGAGGGCGATTTCTCGACCTACGCCCTCACGGGCCTCTACACGCCGCTGGCACCCTTCGTCTACAACGGCCTCACCGTCAACTCCCGCCAGATCAACACCGGCGAACTCAGTTCCGTGAAAGACATCGACAGCCTCATGCTCGCCGCGCAGAGCGCGTGGTTCACCGGCCGCGTCACCACCACGCTGGGCTACCGCCGCGACGACATCGTGTATCTCGACACGACTTCGGGCCGCGTCACGGACGCCGCCGATCCGCGCATCACATCCGGCCAGATGGTGCTGAACGAAGTCGTCGCGCTCCCGGGTTTCAACCAGAACACCTATATGGCGGACACGTTGACCGCCGGCGGCGTGGCGCATCTGCACAAGCGTTTCTCGGTTTTCTATAACCAGTCCACGAATCACGGTGCGCCACGTTTCGACCGTCGCATTTTGCCGACCGGCGCAATTCCTCAGCCGCCGGAGGGCAAGGGCCGCGACCTGGGTTTCATGGTCGATCTGTTGGGCGACGATCGCTTCTTTGCGCGAGTGACCTATTTTGAGACGAAGCAAGTGAGCGACGCAGCGGTTTCGCCGAGTGGCGCGGTGACGAATGCGGCTGCGCTTGGCCGATCGCAAACGCTGGCGGTAAACGCGGCGTTTGTCGCCGCTGGAAAAATGACGCAGGCGCAGTCGGACGCGGCGGGCTTCAATTGGAACGCGGCGATCATCGACACGGCGAGCAAGGGCGTCGAACTTGAGCTGATCGCAAATCCAACGAAGAACTGGACGATCCGCGCCAACTACTCGCACTCCGAGCGCGACCGGGAGAATTTTTTCGCGGAAGGCTATGCGTTCTTCGCCGTGAAGTTCGCCGAGTGGCGCGCGCTCGCTGCCGGCAACGCGACGTTACCCGCGACGGTCGAGACGAACATTGCGGCGATTCAGACCAATGAACTCGATGGCCGGGCGGTGGCGCAGGAGCAGGGGTTTGGTTCCATTCCGCACAAGGCGACGCTCACGATGCGTTACAAGTTCGACGGCAGCAGCCCGTTGGGCGACCGCCTGAAGGGTGGGTTTGTCGGCGCGGCGGTGCGCTACCAGTCGAAGGCGTTCAGCCAGACCGATACCCGGGCGGCGAGCGCTGGTGGCACGGGCAAGGATTACTTTGCGGAGGGCACGCTGTTTACGGACGCGTTTGTGGGTTACCGTTTTCGGCTGCCTTGGCAAAAGTTGCCGATGAGCGTGCAGCTGAACGGGCGCAATATCTTCAACTCCGACCGCGTGAGCCTCGCGCGCTACAATGCCGATTTCAGCGGCGCCCGTCGCATTTACCTCCGTGAGCCGCGCTCGCTGCGGCTGACGTTATCGGTGGAATACTGAATCTTGTCATGCCTGCTCTCACTCGTCGCGCCCTCCTGAAGTCGGCGGCGATTGTCAGTGCGGCGTGGGGGTTTTCTCGGCTGCGGGCCGCGGAATCCGCCGCGGCGGTGACAAACTATCTCGCAACGCACGCGCGCGGCGACGGGGGCTACGCGTTTGCGGATCAGCAACGCTCGCACCTCACGCCGACCTACGCGGTGATCGGAGCGTATCGGTTGCTCGGACAGATGCCGCCGAACCCGGCCGCCCTCGCGAACTACGTTCGCACCCACCATCCGCGAGAGCTCAAGAAATTGGAGCAGGAGCGTCGCATCTTTGAATTCCAGCAGGTGCAGGCGCTGGTATGGCTTGGAGATCCGGCGGCGGAGTTTCGCGGTCGGCTCGAGACGTGGACGGCCCCGCTGGGCTATTTGAAGCAATATGAGCAGCACGGTTATCCGATCTTCCAATCGGAACTTGGTCTCGTGCAGTGTCGCGCGCTCCTCGGCCTGTCGGTCGAGCCGCTGAAGCCGGCGTTTTCGGACTATGTGACGGCCCGGCGGCGAGCGAACGGCAGTTTCAACAACACGCCGGCGGCCGACGGAGGGGATGGTCACGTGATTAACACTCTGTGGGGGCTGCAAGCCTCGCGCGTGCTTGCGCTACCGGAAGCTCGGGCGGAGACCGTCGCCTGGCTGCGTGCCTGCCAATTGCCGAGCGGCGGGTTTACGTATCAACCGAGTCCAATGTTTGGCGGCGTGGACGATGTGGCCTACACGCGGGCGGCGCTGAAGGCGCTCACGCTGCTCGGTGGCGAAGTGGCGAATCGCGACGCGTGCCTCGCGTGGTTGCGATCGCTGGCGAATGCCGACGGCGGGTTTGCGGATCGGCCGGGTTGGCTGAGCAATCCACTCGCGACCTACTATGCGCTCGATGCTTTTGAGTGGCTGGGTGAATTGAAATCGGTGGCGACGCTGAAGCGCCGCGCCCCGCAACGAAAGACGGAGTTGCCCAGAAATTTGAAAGTGTGGTCGATGCAGATTGAGTCCCATGGCACGGGGAGTCCGGCCGAGGCGGTGGCGCTGGCGAGCGCGTTGCGCATCGACTGGTGGGGCGCAAAGAACGCGCGGCCCGAGTGGTTGGCGCGGGTGCGGGCGCTGGCAGCGGAGCAGAAAGTGCCGGTGCAGTTTTTCCGGGCCAACGAAGAATACGGCACCTGGGTTGAGGTGCCTGGCCTCGGCACCTACAGTCACACCAGCGATGTTATCGCGCCGGCCGATACCGACATCGGTCCCTCGCTGGGGATACGCGGCGAGTCTTCGCCACCGGTGTCATGGCCGGAGTTCCGGAAACGGCGGCTGGAGCCACTCCAGCAGGGCCGAGGGCGACTGGTGTGGCAGTTTGGCGAGAACGAGGAACTCGTGCGCGCGCTCCTCGACGACTCGGTGGAACGCGGCGGGTTCGCGGCGATCAGCACGTTTCATTTTGGTAACCCGGATTTCATGAACTCGGAGCCGTTTCTGCACCGCTGGCGCGGACAGATTCCGTCTATCGGGTTGCAGGATGCCCACGGGTCCGAGCCGTGGTGGTTTGCTGATCAGACGACGGGCTATCGCACGCTTTTCCTGGCCACGGAGCCGACGTGGGACGCCTGGCTAAACGCGCTCAAACAGCACTGGGTTGTGGCCGTGCGGCACGACGACGTGAGCCGCGGCGAGACGTGGATGCACAGTGGTTCGGACGAAGTGAGCGAGTTCGTGCGGGCGCGGGAAAGCGAGTGGCGTTGGTGGGGGAACGCGCAGGTTGAGCGGCCGCTCGTGTCGCTGGTGGCGCTGCGGCCCGGCGATGAATTTGAAGTGGGGCGCCCGGCGCAGGGTATGGTCTTGCGCGTGCGCTGTGCGTGGAAAAATACGCCCCAGGGTATGCCGCAGACGCCACTGGCAGAGTTGGTGAAGCTAATGGTGGACGGGTCCGAAGTGACGCCGACGCTAGTGGAGCGAAAGCGGCCCAACGGCAGCGGGCTGGCGGATCGGTATCATTTCTTCGCGATACCAGAAAACGTCACCGGTGGCACGGCGACGGTCGTGGTCCGGGAGCTGGCGACGAAACGCGAGCTGACGCGGACGGTGCGGTTTCAGAGGTAAGCGCGCTGCGCGCCCTGTCCGCGGCCGCCGGCCGCGCGGAGCGCTTGCGTCACTTTGTTCTTGCCGAGGGAGAGCGATGATCCCGCTCTACAGCCGTTGCGGCCAGATTTGACCGCCCCGTGTTTCCCGTCGTCGCAATTTCCCCCTGCGCTTCAACGAAATGAAAACCACCCAACTCGTCTCCCGTCTGTTTTGTCTCGGGGCGCTACACGCGCTGCCGTTCCTCGTCACCAGCCTGCACGCCCAGGCTCAGTTTGCCGGCACTTACACCGGCACCATCAACACGAAAGTAACCGCCCCTGTCATCGGCTCGATCGAGTCGGCCGCCGGCGGCTACATCGCGGTCGTCAGCGCCACCGGGGCCTTCGATCTTAGCGGCGGATCACTTGTCAGCACGGTCTCGGCCACCGGCGCGGTTACTATCACCGGTGGCACCGCCCTCGCTTCCCTTGGCATCCGCTCCGCCACCATTGCCAACAACCAGCTAAGTTATGCCTACGGTGATCTCCTCGGCAACGGCACCACCCAGTTCAAACTTAACAACAGCACCTCCTTTACGGCCGCGCCCGGCGGTGGCACGGGTGGCGGCGGCACCGGTGGCGGCACCGTGAGCGCGTGGCAGAACGGCTCCTTCGAGGGTGGGCCCAATCCCGGCGCGGCATGGATCACGCTCAGTGTCGGCAGCGCCGCCATCAATGGCTGGACGGTCACCGGCGGCACGGTTGATTACATTGGCACGGCGTGGTCCTCCTCCCATGGCACTCGCTCGCTCGACCTCAGTGGTATCTCGGCCGGCACCGTCGCGCAGACGTTCACGACGACGGTCGGTGCCGCCTAAACCGTCACGTTCGACTATGCTGGCAACCCGGGTTATGGCAATGGCACCGGAGTGAAGCGCACCCGCGTCTCCGTCAACAACACCGCTGGCACGTCGCAGGATTACAGCTTTGACACCACTGGCCGGACGCTCGCGAACATGGGCTGGACCACGCAGACCTTCACTTTCACCGCCTCCGCCGCTACGACCACCCTGAGTTTTGCGAGCCAGGAAAATTCCGCCTACGGCCCCGCCCTCGACAACGTCCGGCTCAACGGCTCCAGCGGCGAGACCAGCGCCGTCGCTGCCGCCGCTGGCACCACCACCGTCACGGGCACGACCGCGGCGACGGCGCCCGTCAGCCTCACATCGTATCGCAACAAGGTCGGCTCGACGTTTGAGTTCACCGTCACTGGCACGGCCAGCGGCTCGGTGTGGGGCACCGATGTCTATACCGACGACTCCAACGTTGGCGTCGCGGCCGTTCACGCCGGTGTGCTCACCGCCGGGCAGACCAAGATCGTGACGGTCTACATTATCCCCGGCCAGGCCAGCTATGCTGCGAGCACGCGCAACGGCGTCACCACCGGCGCGTGGGGTGCCTGGAGTGGCAGTTTTTCCTTTGCGGGCGGCACCGGCGCGACCGGCACCGCGACGGCCGCCCCATTGCTCGCCGTCGCCGCGAGCACCGTGAACGTGGCCCGCACGATTTCGTTTGGCAGCTCGTTGGTGCTAACGGTTCCGATCACCGGCGTTGGACCATTCAGCTACCTATGGTTTCTCAATGGTATCGCCATTTCCGGCGCCACGTCCGCCAGCTACTCACTCGCGAGCGTCACCGCCGCCAACGTCGGCACCTACTCCGTCCGCGTGACGAACTCCGCCGGCTCCTCCACCATTGCCGCCGGCTCCGTGGCGGTCTCGGGTAGTGCCGTCGGCGTGCCCGTCATCAATCTTCAGCCGTTTAACAAAATCGTTTCTCCAGGCGGCACCTTTGCCATCGCGACCTCGGCCACGGGTGCCGGGCTGAGTTACCAGTGGTTTCGCAACCTCATCGCGCTGGCCGGCGAGACCGGCCCCGTGCTGCTCCGTCAAAACGTCAACGCGAACGACGCCGGCAGCTACACCGTCAGCGTGACTAACAGTCTCGGCAGCATCACGTCTGCGCCCGCTGCCGTCACGCTCGACCCCAACGCCGCCGTGATCGTCAATATCTCGGTGCGGGTCGCGGCCGTCGCCGGCCAGATCATCACGCCCGGTTTTACGATCGCCGGCACCGGTAAGAAACGCATCCTCATCCGCGCCGTCGGCCCTGGCCTCACGCAGTTCAATCTCCCCGCCGCCGATGTAATGGGGGACCCCGCGCTCACCGTCTTCGAGGGCTCCACGGCCATTCCCGGTTTCAGTAACAACGACTGGAACAGCTCGCTGGCCAGCACCTTTGCCGCGGTCGGCGCTTTTGGTCTCCCCGTCGGCAGCAAGGATGCTGGGATCGTCGTCGATCTCGACGCTTCCGCCACGGGCCGCGGCTACACCGTGCAGGTCACCGGTAACAACGGCACCGCCGGCATCGTGCTCCTCGAGATCTACGACCTCGGCAATCCTACCGGCGCTTCGAAGCTCACCAACGTCTCCGTGCTCAGCCGTGCCGCCACGGGTGATTCTACGCTGATTCTCGGCCTCGTGCTCCGCGGCTCGGGCCAGCGCACGCTGCTCGTCCGCGGGGTGGGACCATCGCTGGTCGCGTTTGGCGTCGGCGACCGGCTCACCGATCCGAAGCTCACGGTGATCGACGGCAACCAGCGTAACGTGATTTCGAACCTCGACTGGGGTCAGGCCGACTATTTGAGCGAGTTGGTGCTGGCCTCCAACTACGTCGGGGCCTTCGCCCTGTTGGACCAGAGTAAGGACGCTGGCACGCTGGCCCTGCTCGATTCCGGCAGCTACACGATCCCCGTCGTCGGCCAGGATGGCGGCACCGGCCAGGCCCTCGTCGAAGTTTACGAAGTGCCGTAATGCTGGTGCTCGGTGCGGCGTGTCAGGGGCGTTTCACCCATAACACGCCGACCCCGCTGGTCGCACCGCTGATCGCCGGACCGCCCAAATCGTTTCCGCGAACTTGGTGGTCCCGCCCTGCCATTTGGTTTCCAATGCTGATCGTCTGAACCCTGCAATCGCTCCAAGTCCGGCTTGCTCCGCGGCGGCGAACTGTGGCAACTATCTCCCATGAGTCTTTTCATCGGCATTGATTCCGGCACCCAGAGCGTCAAAGCCGTCGTCCTCGACCTCGAGAACCGCCAGGTCATTGCCGAGGCCCGCACGCCGCACGCGCTCATTGCCGGCCTGCCGGCGGGGCACATGGAACAGCATCCGAGCGACTGGACGGCCGCGCTCGATACGGTGCTGGCCGAGGTCGCGGCAAAAATTGATCGCGCCCGCGTGCGCGGGATCGGCGTGTCCGGCCAGCAACACGGGTTCGTGCCGCTGGACTGGCGCGGCGAAGTGATCCGGCCCGCCAAGCTTTGGTGCGATACCAGCACGACCGCGGAGTGCGCGCTGCTCACGAAAAAACTCGACGGACCGAAGGCGGCGATCCGGAAGACGGGCAACCTGATCCTCCCGGGCTTTACCGCGCCGAAAATTCTGTGGCTGAAGCGGCACGAGCCGGCGAACTTCGCCCGACTCCGGCACGTGCTGCTGCCGCATGACTACCTGAATTTTTTCCTGACCGGGAACTATTCCATGGAGTTTGGCGACGCCTCGGGCACGGCGCTGATGGACGTGCGCCGGCGCGCTTGGTCGCGCGAGGCGGTCAACGCGATCGACAAAAACCTCGCCGACTGGCTGCCGCCACTCACCGCCTCGCACGAGGCCGCAGGAATCCTGCGCCCGGAGTTGGCGCGAAAATACGGATTCTCCTCCGCGGTCGTCGTGAGCGCGGGCGGGGGCGACAACATGATGGGCGCGATCGGCACGGGCAATGTGGTGCCGGGCGTCGTGACGGCGAGCTTCGGGACAAGCGGGACGATCTACGCCTACGCCAGCAAGCCGGTCGTCGATCCGCAGGGTGAAATTGCGGCCTTCTGCTCTTCGACGGGCGGCTGGCTGCCGTTGCTCTGCACCATGAACGTGACGACCGTCACGGAGCAGGTGCGCGGACTCTTTGACCAGGACCATGCCGCCCTCAACGCCGCGGTCTCCGCCGCGCCGGCCGGCGCAGGTGGGCTGGTGCTGCTGCCGTATCTCGCGGGCGAGCGCACGCCGAACGTCCCGGATGGTTCGGGCGTCCTACTCGGGTTGAACAACCGGAATTTTTCCGCCGGGCATCTGGCGCGCGCCGCGATGGAAGGCGTGACGATGGGCATGAATTACGGCTTGCGCCGGCTCGCGGCGCTAGGGGTCAGGGCGAAGGAAATTCGCGTGACCGGCGGGGGCGCGAAGTCACCCGTGTGGCGGCAGATTATGGCCGACATCTTTGGCGTGCCAGTGGTCGCGATGGTCGCGGACGAGGGGGCAGCACTCGGCGGCGCGCTGCAGGCCGCGTGGTGTGTGGCGCGGCGAGAGGGCCGGCCGGCGAAACTGGCGGAGTTCACCACCGGCATCGTCGCACTGGATGAGACGTCACGTTGCCAGCCGAGCAAAGCGAACGTCGCGCGCTACCGGGAAATCCAAGCGGTGCAGGATCGGCTGAGTCTGGCGTTGCGTCCGGTTTTCACGGCGCAACGGAAGCTCTGACGGCACCCAGCGCGCAAAACGTCAGTGGCCGAGACGCGAGATCTTCGGCAGATCCCGGCGTTTGAAAATTCTCGTGACCGGCAGATTTGTGACGAACACGAGTGCCTCAACGAGGCAAAAGGCGACCGCGATTGCCACCCAAACGGCGTCCCGGCCCACGCGCGCGCCGACGCTGTTGAACAACGTCCGGGGTCGCCGAGTTTCGGTCGGGAGGAGCGACGATTGATTGGTGGGGATGGTTGACTCCATGCGCATGTCGTTGGCATTGTCCGTGCCAACCTCACGCGAGTGATGTTGCCCGCTGAGCCGCAAAGCTTAACAATTATCAAGTTGCGGGCGAGCGCAGGCGCAGGCGCGGAGATTTACCCAAATCGTTGAGCGGCGCGCGAAGTTTTCCCCACGTCTCTCAAAAAAAATGCAACGTAATCGCGCGCGATGGGACGGTCAGATATTAAACCACTTCACTTCAAAAGGCAGGCAGCTCATCCATCTTCCAGCATTCAGTTTCGATATTTAACCCCCGGCTTCCCTGAGAAACTCGCCATGAAAACAAGGAATTTTTTTCGCGCCACGCTGACCATCCTCGTCTGCGCTCTCGTCGCCTCGCCGCTGGCCGCCCAGATCGGTCGGCGTTTTCCCTCCGAGAGAAAAATTGTGAACGATCCCGTCACCGGCGTGCCGCTGACCTTCTTGACGAGCTCGCAGGGCAACGGCGATTCGAAGATCTACCCGACTCATCATCAGTGGACCTCCGACGGCCAGTGGGTCATCTTCCGTTCCAGTCGCGCCCCCGGCCAGGCGATGGCGGTGAATGAAACGACAGGCGATATGGTGCAGGTGACCGAAGCGGGTTTTCAAGGGATGCTTTGCATCGCCGATCACTCGATGACGCTCTATTTCCTCCGTTCGCCGCGGCTGCCCGGAGCCGGGAGTGCTGTCGCGGCGCCAGTTCCTCCGCCCGTCGCAGCTGCGCCTCCGGCCCCCGGAGCGCCGGGCACCAAAGGCGGCAGAGGCGGCCGGAGCGGCGGCCCGCGCGGTCCGGCGCAAATTATCGCGGTGGATCTCGCCAAACTTTTTGCCGACAGCGCAGCCGGAAAACTCAAGGCGTCCACCGAATATGAACGCGTGCGCGCCACCATGCCGATGGAGATGGGCGCGCCGGGCGACATGGCGCTCGATCCCACCGAAGAATTTGCCTACGTCCGGGTCGGCCGGGAAGAGGCCGCCAAGCATTTGCCGGCCGATACTAAAATAGAGGCCCCGTTTGGCCCGCGCGCGATGGGCGCCGGGCCGACGGGCCTGGTCAGTGTGAATCTCAAGACCGGCGAAATTAAGTTCATTGTCGCGGTGCCGTTTCAAATCGGGCACGTGCAGACCAACCCGTGGATGCCGGGCGAAATTGTTTTCTGCTGGGAGACCGGCGGCAAAGCGCCGCAGCGCACGTGGACGGTCAAGGCGGACGGCACCGGCCTGCGACCGCTCTGGCCGGAGGCGACCTACGACTGGGTCACGCATGAGGCCGTCATTACTCAGGACGAAGTTGCGATCGCGATTCTCGCCCATCGCCGGCCCGGTGTGCCAGCGACCGACGCTTGGGGGCAATCGAGCACGGGTGAATTTCCGACGGGTCTTGGCATCGTTAATCTTCGCACCCGCGAAATGCGCATCGTGGGGCAGGTGCCGATGGGCAACCCCGGCCGCTCGGTCTGGCACGTGAACGGCTCGCCGGACGGACGCTGGGCGGTCGCGGATGATTTTCGCTACCGCCTCTGGCTGGTCGATCGCCGTTCGGGCGAGATGGCCGTGCTCGCCGACCTGGGCCAGAAGACGACGGCGGCCGATCACATCCACCCGACGTTCAACGCCGACAGCACGAAGATAGAGATTCAGTCGGCCATGCTTTCGACGGACAACCGGTCGCTGAACATCGTGGTCGTCCCGGTGCCGAAGTCGTGGCTCGCGCGGAGCTACCCGGAAAAAATCCAGTAGGATCAGGGCAGATCTGCGACCGGCCATTTCCCACGCGGAGTTGCTAGACCCGAGAGCGGGTCAGAAATCGGGCCTACCAGTTCTCCGGAGCGAGGATCTTCACTCCGGTGGGCGTGCGCACTTCCACGCTCTGACCCGTCGGCGCAGGAATTCCGGTGGTTTGATCGAGGACGAAAACGGCGAGGTTGTGCGTGTCCTGATTGGCGGCGATCAGCCAGCGGCCCGAGCCATCGAGGCAGAAGCCGCGGGGCGTCTCCCCACCAGAGGGGACGTTGGCCACGATCTGAATCTGTCCGTCGTGATCGATGGCGAATACCGCGATGCTATTAAGTCCGCGGTTGGAGGCGTAGAGAAATTTCCCCGTAGGATGCACGAGCACTTCTGCGGCGGTATTCGGGCCCTTGAAATTCGTCGGCAGAGTCGAGACGTTTTGAATTTCGCGAAACACTCCGGGGTCCCCATCGTAGCAGAGCGCGGTGATGGTGCTGTCGATTTCGTTGAGCGAATAAGCGATCTGACGCGCCGGATGAAACGCGAGGTGGCGCGGCCCGGAGCCCGGCTTGAGCAACACCTGCGGTGGCTTCGCGGGAGTGAGCGAGCCGGCCGTGGCGTCGAACCGGTAGACGAGGAGGCGATCGGTGCCGAACTCCGAGGCGAGGGCGAAGCGGTTGTCCGGCGTCAGATTGAACGCGTGAGTGTGCGGCGTGGCCTGCCGTGGATCAGGCCCCGAGCCGGTGTCCTGCACCAGCGCCGACGCCGGCCGCAGCGTGCCATCCGCGTGGATCGGGAGCACCACCGCGCTCCCGCTGCCGAAATTGGCGACGAGTAGATTTTTCCCGGTGCGGTCGATGCTCAGGTGACACGGTCCGGTGCCGCGGGCGACGACCTGATTCAGGAGCGTCAACCGACCGCTCGCGGCGTCGATGGCGAATGCGCTCACCGTGCCGGTGGCCGTCCCCTCGAAATGGTAGATTTCATTTACCGCGTAGAGAAATCGACCCGACGAAGAAAAAGTGACGTAGGTCGGATTCGGTGTTTCAGCGGCGACGCCCAGTGGCGTCAGCTGGCCGCGATGCGGATCGAAACGGAAAGCATAGAGGCCCTGGCTGCGCGGGCCGGGCGGATTGCGGCGTGGTGGGCCGAAGAGTTCCCAGTCCGTGTAGGTGCCCACATAAACGAGGCACGCGGCCGAGGTGTCCGCCTCGCGCGCCGGCTCGGTGCCGACGGGAACGGTGGCCCCGCCGCCGATGGATTTGCGCCGAGTGCTCATGGGGAAGATATGAAATTACTGACGCCGTGGCATCTGACCAGACAGGATTTTCGTTGTCGCCGGTCGCCCCGGTCTGGCGAATCCATTCCGCCGCGGACCCGTCTTTCAACCCACCATGCGCCTTTTACCTCTGCTTCTCACGGTCGACCTCGGATGAGCGGTTTCGATTTCACCCGCCCAGCCGTCCGGCTTCGCGCCTTACAAAATCGTGCAAACCGCCAAGGTCGGCGGGACCAGCGGTCATGATTACGTTTTCGCCGACGCGGTTGGGCGGCGACTATATATTCCGCGGGGCGATCGCGTGACGGTGTTTGATCTCGATTCGCTCAAGCCGGTCGGCGTGATCCCCGAAGCGAAGTCGGTCCGCGGCGCGACCGTTGATCCCAAATCGCACCACGGTTTCAGCAGTAGCAATCCGGTTCTGATGTGGGACACGGAGACGCTCGCAACCCTCAAGCAGATCCCGGTCGAGGGTAATCCGGATGGCATGCTGTTCGATCCGGCGACGCAGCGCGTCTTTGTGCTCAGCCATCGCGCGCCCAACGCCACCGTGATCGATGCGAAGGATGGCTCGATTGTCGGCACGATCGATCTCGGCGGTGCGCCAGAACAGGGTGCGAGTGACGGTCAGGGCCACCTCTACATCGACATCGAAGACAAGGACAACGTGGCCGTCGTCGATGCGAAGACGCTCAAGGTGACCGCCCACTACGACCTCGGCGGCCAGGGCGGAACGCCCGCCGGCCTGGCCCTCGATGTGAAGAACCGCATCCTCTTCGTTTTTTGTCGTAAACCGGCGACGGCCGTCATCATGAGCGCCGACGACGGAAAGATTCTCGCGACGCTTCCGATTGGAGCGGGCACGGACGGAGGCGGATTTAATGCCAGCACGATGGAGGCGTTCAGTTCACAGGGCGACGGCACGCTGACCATCATCAAAGAAAACAGCCCGACGAGTTTTTCCGTGACCCAGAATGTGACGACGATGCCGCGGGCGAAGACCTGCACGCTCGATCCCAAAACCAACCGAATTTTGCTGATCGCCGCGGAATACGGACCGGTGCCAGCGCCGGCAGCGTCGCCCAGCGGCACGCCGCCGAGCGACAAGAAAGGCAAGGGCGGCCGCGCCCCAATGGTGCCGGATTCGTTTACGATTCTGGCCGTCGGCCGCTGAGCGAACTTTCCAGCGCGAGGCGGCGAGGATCCTCGTCTGGTCCGAGCGAGCGGACTTTCTCGATTGTGCCGGTCGCCCAGCTCCGCGAGAGTGGGGCCTTCGCTTCATGAGAAAATTCCATCGTCCCGTTGGCCTCATCGCGTTGTTGGCCGTTGGACTCGCCGGCACGAGCTGTCGCACGACCCAATCGCGCACGTTCGCGCCGCGACAGGGGGACGAGATAATTGTCGCCGGACAGTTGTTTCACACCGGCACGCGCGTGGTCACCTGGATGGATCCAGGCGGCTACGATGCCTATCGCGTCGAGCGGCGCTTTAGTCCGCTCGACGAAAGCGGCTGGGAAAAAAGCAAGAACGCCATCAAGGAACTCACCAATCCGAACCGCTATGGCTTGCGTCGCGATGGGGTGACGCCGGAGGAACTTGAGCGCGTGCGCGGCGGCGGTTGGGATCTGCCCACGCTCCAGAAAGTCGTCGACCAGTTTGTCGTGCACTACGACGCCTCCGGCATCAGCAAAAATTGTTTCAAGACGCTCCAGGATTTTCGGGGACTGAGCGTGCACTTCATGCTCGATGTGGACGGCACAATTTACCAGACGCTCGACCTCAAGGAGCGCGCCTCGCACGCCACGATTGCGAACTCCCGCTCCGTGGGCGTCGAGGTCGCCAACGTGGGCGCCCATCCGCCCGGCGTCTCGCGCGTCCTGGATGAGTGGTATCCCCGTGATCCGGCCGGTCAGCCTTATCTCAAGGTGCCGGAGCGTTTCGGCGACCCGATGTTCTATCGCAAGGAATTCACCGGCCACCCCGCGCGTCCCGCTGTCGTGCGCGGAGTGGTGCAGGGCAGCGACCTCATCCAATACGACTTCACGCCCGAGCAATACGCCGCGCTCGTGAAACTCACCGCCGCACTCTGCACCGTGTTCCCCAAGCTGACGTGCGATTATCCGCGCGACGCCACCGGTCAACTCATCCGCCGCAAACTCCCCGACAGCGAGCTGAAGGCCTATCACGGCGTGCTGGGGCACTTTCACGTGCAGACCAACAAGGTTGATCCCGGCCCGGCCTTCGAGTGGGACATAGTCATCGGTGGCGCCCGGCGACTGCTGCGGCTCCCAGAATGAGCCAAGCGCGAGGGCGCTCGCGCTGCAGGTCGGAGTCGAAGAAAGTTTTTTCCGTCCTTTGCTCCAGCGCATCTTTGCGGTTCAAATCCGGCGATGAACATTACACGTGCCGGCACGCCAGTCTCCCAGCGTGGCCCGGCGGAATATTTCACCGGCACCGTGTGGCTCGATGAGGTCACCGCAGCGCCCAATAATTCGACCGTGCGCGTGGCGCGGGTAACCTTCGAGCCCGGCGCGCGGACCGCGTGGCACACGCATCCCCACGGCCAAGTCCTCCAGATCACAAGTGGAGTGGGCCGCGTGCAAACAGCCGGCGGGGCCATCGTCGAAGTCCACCCGGGCGATACCGTGTGGTTCGAACCCGGCGAGCGGCACTGGCATGGTGCCGCGCCCGGACAGCAGATGGTCCACCTCGCCGTCCAGCAGGCGAACGCGGCTGGAAGTTTCGCGACGTGGCTCGAGCACGTCAGCGATGCCGACTACGGGCACGGTGGCACCTAAGCTTCCGCCGCGGCACCCGCATGTCCCGCCTGTCCTTCCAACTCGAAAAGGAATCCCCCGGATCCAAGGCCCGGGCGGCGCGCTTTCAGACGGCGCACGGCGAGGTGCGCACACCGGTTTTCATGCCGGTGGGCACCCAGGCGACCGTCAAAAGCATGACCGTCGAGAGCTTGAAGACCTTGGATACCCAGGTGCTCCTGGCCAACACTTACCACCTGCTGCTCCGCCCCGGTCCGGAGGTTTTTAAGAAATTTGGTGGGATCCATCGGTTCATGAACTGGGATCGGGCCGTGCTCACCGATTCGGGCGGCTTCCAGATATTTTCCCTGTCGGCGAACCGCGTCATGCGGGAGGACGGCGCCCGGTTCCGCAGCTACTTGAATGGTGACATCCATTTCCTTTCGCCCGAATCCAGTATCGCGATGCAGCGCGCCATCGGCAGCGACATCATGATGGTGCTGGATCAGTGCATCGCGTCCACGGCGTCGCACGAGGAGACCGAGGCTGCCATGCACCTGACCCACCGCTGGGCCGAACGATCGCTGCACGCGCGCGGCGATTCGCCGGCGGCGCTGTTCGGCATCGTGCAGGGCGCCTGCCACCGCGACCTGCGCATCCGCAGTGCCGAATTTCTCCGTGCGCTGCCGTTCGACGGCCTCGCCATCGGCGGCCTCGCCGTCGGCGAAACTCACGCCGAGCGCTACGCGTTCGCCGACCTCACGACCGATCACCTGCCGAAAGACCTGCCGCGTTACCTCATGGGCGTGGGCACGCCGAGCGACATGCTGGAATCCGTGCACCGGGGCGTCGACATGTTTGACTGCATCATTCCGACGCAGCTGGCCCAGCGCGGAACCGCGTTCACCTCTCACGGGCGCATCCACTGTGGGCGCGCGGTTTATAAATTTTCCGACGAACCACTGGACCTCCGCTGCGACTGTCACACCTGCCGCCACCATCCGCGCGCCTACCTCCACCACCTCGTCAAGGCCAGTGAGATTCTCGGCTGGCAGCTGCTGGCGACTCACAACCTCGCTTTTTACCAGCGGCTCATGGCGGAAATGCGGGCGCACATCCTGCGCGGTGAATTTCTCGCCTACTATGAACGTCAGCGACTCGAGCTCGTCCGCAGCGACGAGGCCAACCCGGCGGTGCAGCCGGCGCCGGCCCGCGTCCGACGGGCGCCCCAGCTCGGCGACTACGAGATTCAGGTTTCCCCCCAGGGATTCTCCAGTATCCGCCAGCTGAGCTCGGGCGAGGTCATGCACTCGGTCTCCGCTCCCGCGGACGAAGCCAACCGGCTTTACGTCGAGCAGTCCCGCCTGGCCGCGCGTTTGCGTCGCCGGCAGGCGGACGACGAGCAACCGCTCGTGGTCTGGGATGTCGGCCTCGGAGCCGCTTCCAACGCCATGGCCGCCGTCCACTGCGCCGAACGCGAGCTCGCCGCGGCGGGCCCGGCCGCTTTGCGGCCGCTGCAGCTCGTGAGCTTTGAGCGCGACCTCGACCCGCTCACGCTCGCGGCCGGCCACGCCGGCCGGTTTCCCCATCTCCGCCACGCCGCGCCGCATGACCTCCTGCGCGCTGGGCACTGGCGTCACGCCGCGGGTCTGATCGACTGGCGACTGCGGCGCGGCGATTTTCTCGATCAGCTCGAAAGCGCGCCGGCCCCCGACCTGATTTATTACGATCCGTTTTCGTCGAAGACGGACACCGCGCTCTGGCACGCCGATGTCTTCGCGCGCATTCACCGCCACTGCCGGCCGGGTCCGGCGGAACTCTACACTTACTCGGCCGGCACGGCGGTGCGGGTGGCGCTGCTCCTGGCCGGATTTTTTGTCGCCGAGGGCATCGGCACGGGGCCCAAGGCGACCACGACGGTGGCTTTCACCGCCCGCGACGGTCGAAGCAACACGCCTGGTTCACCGCGCCTGCTGGGCGCGGAGTGGCTCGCCCGCTGGCGGCGCAGCGACTCGAAATATCCCCCGGGACTCGACGAATCGAAAAAGGCCGCGTTCGAGCAGTGCTTCGAGGCCCACCCGCAGTTCGCGTCGTCCGCCGGCCCGCGCGTCGGGCCCGCGGATGGGATCAAGCCGTAGGCACCTCTATCCGACGGCGCGGATCTTGATCAGCAGATCCTTGCTCTCGACCGTGTCGCCCAGCGCGATGTGCAGTTCGGCCACGACGCCATCGCACGGGGCGTAAACCGTGTTCTGCATCTTCATGGCTTCCATCATGAGGAGCTTGTCGCCTTTGGTGACCCTGGTGCCAACGGAGACGGAGAGCGTGGCGATCAGGCCGGGAATGGGGGCGGCGATTTGCGTGACGTCGGCGAGGTCGGCTTTGGGGCGGGCCTTCGTTTTTGGCGTGGTGCTCCGGTCGAGGATGAACGCTTCGCGACCGGTGCCGTTGAGTTCGAAACTGACGGTGCGGCGGGCGTCTTTGTCGGGCGGGCTGACGGAGATGAGCCGGACGATGAGAATCTTTCCTTCTTCGATACTGATGGAAATTTCCTCGCCGACCTTGAGACCGTAAAAAAACGCGGGGGTCGGCAGCACGGAGACATCGCTATAGGCGGCGGCGTGTTTGGCGAAGTCGGCGAAGACGCCGGGATACATCAAGTGCGAGTAGAGGTCGTCGTCGGTGGCGGGGTGCTTGAGTTTTTCGGAGACGTCGGAGCGGGTTTTTTCCAGATCCAAACCCGGCGCGTTGGAGGCGACGCGCCCGACCTTCGTCAGCGCCGCTTGATATTTTGCGCGGGCTTCCTTGTGGCGTTTTTCACCGAGGACGACGCGGGAAACGGGCTCGGGCCAGCCGCCTTCGGGCCAGCCGAGACCGCCGGACATCATGTCGATCACGGATTCGGGGAAGGGCATTGAGCCAGGCTCCAGGTTGACGACGTCGGCGGGCTTGATGCCGCGGCTGAAGAGGAAGAGCGCCATGTCGCCGACGACCTTCGAGGACGGCGTGACTTTCACGATGTCGCCGAAGAGCTGGTTGACCTCGGAGTAGATGCGCGCGATTTCGGGCCAACGGTGGGCCACGCCCATCGAAGCGGCCTGCTCCTTGAGATTGGTGTATTGGCCGCCGGGCATCTCGTGGAGGTAAACCTCGGCGGAGCCGGTCTTCGGCGCGGTGTCGAAAGGCGCATAAAACACCCGCACCTGCTCCCAGTAATCGGAAAACTCGTTGAGCGCGCCAAGATCAAGCTGGGGGTCGCGGGGCGTGTGCTGCAGCGCGGCGACGAGCGAATTGAGATTGGGCTGCGAAGTGCTGCCGCTCATCGAGGCGAGCGCGAGATCGACGACATCGACGCCGCCATCGGCGGCGCGCAGCACCGAGGCGGAGGCGACGCCGCTCGTGTCGTGCGTGTGAAAATGGATCGGCAGGCCGACTTCGTCCTTCAACGCCTTCACGAGTTTCTGCGCGGCATAGGGCCGGCAGAGGCCGGCCATGTCCTTGATGGCGAGGAAATGCGCGCCCATTTTTTCCAGCTCCTTTGCGAGGCGGACGTAATACTTGAGGGAGAACTTGTCGCGGCGCTCATCGAGAATGTCGCCCGTGTAACAGAGGGCGGCTTCGCAGATCGCGTGGGTCTCGTTGACGGATTCCATCGCGACGCGGAGGTTCGGGAGGTAGTTAAGCGAATCAAAGACGCGGAAGATATCCATGCCGCTCGCGGCGGCGTGCTTCACGAAACCGGCTACCACGTTGTCGGGATAGTTGGTGTAGCCGACGGCGTTGGCGCCGCGGAACAGCATTTGGAAGCAAATATTCGGGACCCGCGCGCGAAGCTGGCGGAGGCGCTCCCACGGGTCCTCGTTCAGAAAACGCATGGCGGTGTCGAAGGTGGCGCCGCCCCACATTTCGAGGGAGAAAAGCTGGGGCACGCGGTGGGCGAGGGCGTCGGCGGCGGCGAGCATGTCGTAGGTGCGAACGCGCGTGGCCATGAGCGACTGATGGGCGTCGCGCCACGTGGTGTCGGTGATGAGGAGCCGCTTCTGTTTCAGCGTCCATTCGGCGAATTTCTTCGGACCCAGTTGCAGGAGCAGCTGGCGGGTGCCGTCGGGCGGGGCGATGCGGCGGTCGTAGGCGAGGGGTGGAGCGGCGAGGAGTGGCTTTTCGGGGCGGTAGCCTTTGGCGTGCGGGTTGCCGTTGACGATGACGTTGCCAAGGAAATTGAGGAGCTTGGTGGCGCGGTCGCGGCGGGGCTTGAACGCGAAGAGCTCGGGGGTGGTGTCGATGAGCGTGGTCGTGGCGTGGCCCGCGCGGAACTGCGGGTGGGCGATGACGTTTTCGAGAAACGGGATGTTGGTTTTGACGCCCCGGATCCGGAATTCAGAAAGCGTGCGGTGGGCGCGCAGCATCGCGATCTCGTAGGTCTGGGCGCTCGTGATGCTTTTCACGAGGAGCGAGTCGTAGAACGGCGTGATGACGGCGCCGGCGTAACCCATGCCGCCGTCGAGCCGCACGCCGAAGCCGCCAGGGGAGCGGTAGGCGAGGATGCGGCCGTAGTCGGGGATGAATTTGTTTTCGGGATCCTCGGTCGTGATGCGGCACTGGATGGCGTAGCCGTTGCGCGGGATGTCGGCTTGCGGCGGCATGCCGACCTCGGGCGAGTGGAGGGCGTGGCCTTGGGCGATGAGGATTTGCGCGCGGACGAGGTCGAGGCCGGTGATGACCTCGGTGACGGTGTGCTCGACCTGGATGCGCGGGTTCATCTCGATGAAGAACCACTCATGGCGGTCGAGGTCGTAGAGAAATTCCACGGTGCCGGCGTTGTCGTAGCGGATCTCACGCGCCATGCGGGCGGCGGCGTCGCAGAGCTCGCGGACAATGTTGGCGGGCAGCCCGAAACTCGGTGCGACCTCGATGACCTTCTGGTGGCGGCGCTGCACGGAGCAGTCGCGCTCGTGGAGATGGATGACGTTGCCGTGCTGGTCCCCGAGAATCTGCACCTCGATGTGCTTGGCGCGGGGGATGTATTTCTCGAGAAAAACGGCGGCGTTGCCGAACGCACGTTCCGCCTCGCCCTGCGCCTCGTCGAGGAGATGCGCGAGGTCGGCGGCCCGGTGGACGACGCGCATGCCGCGACCGCCGCCGCCGAACGCCGCCTTGATGATGAGCGGAAAGCCAATGGACTTCGCGGTCTTCAGGGCCTCGTCGCGGTCGGTGATGGGCTCCTCGGTGCCGGGGAGCGTGGGGACGTTGATGCGTTGGGCGAGCGCCCGGGCGGCGGTTTTGTCGCCCATCAGGTCGAGCAACTCGGGGCGCGGGCCGACGAAGATGAGGCCGGCCTCGCGGCAGGCGCGGGCGAAGTTCGCGTTCTCCGACAGAAAGCCGTAGCCGGGATGGATGGCATCGATGCCCTTTTCTTTTGCGACGCCGACAATGCTGGCGATGTCGAGATAGGCCGCGACGGGGCCTTTGCCGTGGCCGACCTGATAGGCTTCGTCGGCTTTGTAGCGATGGATGCAAAGGCGATCCTCCTGCGCGTAAATGGCGACCGTGCGGAGACTCAGCTCCGTGCCGGCGCGAAAGATGCGGACGGCGATTTCGCTGCGGTTGGCCGCCATCAGCTTTTTGATGGGGCGGATGGGAGTGGCGGAGGGAAAGGGCTTGGGCGTGGGCATGGGCAAAACGTCTAGCTGGATTGCTTTGTCCCGCAGTTCCTCGCAATGCCAAACCGGATGGCGGCAAAAAAATCCCGTCGCGGTGAGTGACGGGATGACTGGAGTCCGCTGGGACTCAGCTGCCGCGGTCGAGGAACGGCAGACGGAGCTGGTCGAGGTTCGCGCGGAACGACAGACTGTATTGCGCCCCAAAGGTGCGGCGCGAGGTGTTGCGTCCGCCCTGGTAGAAGTTGCGCCAAGAGTCGTTGGTGAGATTGGAACCGGTCAACTCCACCGAGTAGGTGCGACTGAACTGGAGACGCACCGTGGCGTCCCAGCGCTGATGGCTGGACTCGAAAACCGGTAGGAGGTTGGTGGTCGTGGCGGCGGTCGTGATCGCCTCCGGGAAAATTGTGGTGCGGACGTTAACGTAGAGCAACCGGCGCGGGGTCATGTAGCTGACGCCCCAGTTGGCGTTCCAATCGTAAAAATTCGGCGCGAGCGGTTTGGTGACGACGCCGGCGCGATTGGGCGCCTCGCCCTTGGTGTTCTTGTTGTAGCCGCCGAATACCTCCCACCCGCGAAGTGGCTCGGGGAGAAACTTGAGCCACGGCTGAAGACCCTGCCGTGCGGAAAACTCCAAGCCCTCGAACTGGCCCTTGCCGCCGTTGTCCTGCGTGACGAGGTTGTAGCCGGCATACTGACCCTCAAAGCCGTTGTCGTTCCCGGGCTGGATGACTTCCGTGGCGGTGATAATGTAATTGGTGATCGTCTTCCGGAACCACCCGAGCGTCACCGTGCCAGCCGGGCGCGTGTAAAGCTCGAACTGGAGGTCGATGTTACGCGAGTAGGTCGGGAGGAGGCCGGCATTATTGACGGTAACGCTCGGGATGGTCGCGGTGTCGTTGACGGTCGTAGCGGGTAAAATGCTCTGCACCCCCGGGCGGGACATGGAGCGGGTGACGGCGCCGCGGAAGAGCAGGTCGGGCGTGAAGCGGTAGGTCGACTGGAAGTTGGGAAAAACATCCGTGTAGTCGCTCGTCGCGCGCTGGGTCTGTGAGAAGAGGGCGAGCTGCTGCTGAAGCGCATCGGTGATGCCGCGCGTGGCGGAGTTTACGCGATAGAGACCGCGCAAAAAATTCTCCGTTTGCTCGGCGCGGACACCACCCATCAAAGTAAGACGGGAGCCGACCTTGACCGTGCTGGCGACATAGGCGGACGTGATGTCCTGCGCCATCGACTGGCTGTTGGTAAAGCGGCGCGCGATGTTGGCCGCGGCGATGTCCTGAATCGCCAGCGGATTTTGCTTCATATAGGCAGCCACCTTGTAGGGATCGAGGAGCGGTGGCTTGCGGATGCCGTAGAGAAATTTGTCGCCGTAGGTGGCGGCACCCTCGAAGAGCGAGGCATTGAGGGTGTTGGGACCGTCGTCAGCGGTGCCGGTGATGCCGTCCGGGCCGAGGAAATTGAGGACAATCTGGCCAGCCTGTTTCTTGCGATGGAGTTGGTAAAGACTGGCACCGGCGCGGAGATCGAAGGGGATGCGGAAATTGGCGAAGTCCCGCTTCACATCGAGCTTGAGATTCCACGTGCGGTCATTCTGAAAGCGCGGGGACGTTTGTAGCGAAAGTCCGGTGGTATTGGTGTAGCTGTGGAGATCGTAGAGATCGGGACCGGCGGTCTGCACCATCGTGAGCGGGGCGGGGATATTCGGGTCGGCGGTGATGCGCACGGCGACGCCCTGCGCGGCAACGAGGTTAAACTGGACCGACTGAATCATCGAGGGCAGGTCCGTGACCTTCGAGTCGGACTTCGAATAACTCGCGGAGCCGTCAAATTTCCAAGGGCCGAACCTGTGCTCAATGCTGCCAACGTAGCCATAGCTGACGCCGACCTGGTCACTGTAGTCGTCGAAGACGTCGACGCCCGCATTGCGGACAATGGCGTCGGTGGTGGTGGCGGCGGCGTCGATGGTGCCGGGCTTCACGCGAAACGTGTGGCTGCGGCTTTGATTGAGAAAACCGTTATACGAAGTCTTGAGTTTTACGACGGTGTGGGCGCCGAGCTTGTAGTCGGCACTGAGGGCGAGCGTGCGGCGGTTTTTCACCTGCGGGCCGTCGACGAGGGTGAAGGTGTTGACGTTATAGCGGGACTGCCCCGTGACCGGATTCGCGACGGTGCCAGCGACGACCGGGGAATAGCCCATCGCATAATTGTGCTGAGGATTGATGACGTTGCTCTCGAAGTAGGAGAGCGTAAGGCCAAGGGTGTTGTTGAGAAACGCCTCCGAGTAGTTGATGCTGCCGCCGGGCTTGAGTCGGCTGGTGGGACGCGCGCCGGGGCCGGGCACCTCGCCCAGGCGGAGCATCTCGCTGTTCGCGGACAACATGAAGGTCGTGCTGAAGCGGCGGCCTTTTTGAGCGAAAGCGTTTTTGGTGACGGCGTTGATCACGCCGCCCGTCGAGGGGGACATCCACGGCGGCGGCGCCTTGAAGACCTCGATGGTTTCGATGTTGCTGATCGTCGCGGAGCTGAACTCGAAGGCGCGACTCGAGGCATCGCTGCTGCCGGTGCTGGAGCGCGGTGGCGTCCCGGCCGCGGCCGGAATCTGGCCGTCGAAGGTGAAGAGGGTGGCCTCGGGATCCTGGCCGCGCATGGAGACGGTGCTGGCGTCGGCGTTCGAAAAATTGACCTGAATGCCTGGCACGTAGCGGAGAAACTCGCCGATGTTGCCATCGGGGACGATGCCAAGGGTGTCAGCCGAGATTGCCTGAATAAACACGTCGGACTTCTTCTGCTGATTGATCGCGGCGGCGTTGCCCTCGGCCTCGGCGGCCACCACGAACTCCCCCATCTTGTATATGCCGGAAGTGAGATTGAAATCCTGCCGGGCGGTCTGGCCGGCGCCGACGGCGACGGAGCGCGTCTCGACGTCGAGGCCGGTGTAGGAGACCGCGAGCGAATAGGTGCCGGGGGCGAGATTTTCGAAGCGGTAGGAGCCGTCGCGGTCGGTGAGGACAGAAAGGTTGGTGCCGGTTACTTTGACTTCGGCATGGTCGAGAAAAGCGCGGGTGGCGGAATTGGCCACAGTGCCGGTGAGGGCACCGCCGCCCGCCTGGGCCGAGAGCTGCGTCGCGCCGAGCGCGGCAACCACGACCAGGACAATCAGCTGGATCAACGTGGGCCGAGCGCAGGCTGGGAGTAAGTGACGGGAGTGAGGGGTAGAGTTCATGTGGTGGAGGTGAGGTCGGGCTGCGGAATCAACGGTGGCGGAAATGGTGAACGGTCAGGCCCAAGCAGAAACCTTCACGCAATCGTCGCCAAGAAGGTGGGGCTTTACATGGACCCGGGAAGCGCGCGTTAGAGGCATTAGCGGCCATTTGGACATGGTTTGGCCCGGGCCCACATGGAAAATAATTCTGACAGTTCGCTCGCCCGGGGTGTGCGGCCGGCGGCGCGTCCGCCGTGCTTGAACCCCGTATCGCTGAATCCGAGAATCACCCGCTCACCCCTCTTATCTCATGACCACAGTTCGCTGCAAAACTTTCGCGGCCTGCGCCGCCCTCGCCTTGGTCTCACCACTCGTCGCGGCCGGCGATGTCGCCGTGGGCTGGCTCGGCCAGACCGCGCCAGCGTCAAAGACCGGTGTGAGTTGGGGCGTGCCGTGGCCGAAGGGTGCCACGCCAAGCGGCCAGACGTTTACGCTCACGGGAGCCGACGGTCAGCCGCTCCCGTTGCAAACCTGGCCGCTGGCCTATTGGCCGGACGGCTCGCTGAAGTGGAGTGGCTTCGCGACGGTGGCGGCCGCGGCCGGGCCGTTCCAACTCGCAGCCGGAACTGTCGCCCTCATGGATGGCGCGAAGCTGACGCTGCAGGAGAGCAACGGAGCGATCGACATCGATACCGGTGCGATGAAAGCCCGGTTGCTGAAGTCCGGGGCGAACTTGATCGAGTCGCTCGCGGTTGGTGGTCAGGAAGTGGCGCGCGCGGGACAACTGGTGTGCATCCTGCAGAACGGGCCGGAGGTCGACGACGGCGCGGTGCCCCGGCGCGAAAAATTCCTGAGCAACGTGCACCGCGTCACGGTCGAACAATCGGGCCCGGTCCGCGCGGTCGTGAAGATCGACGGCAAGCACCAGGCGGTGAGCGGGGCGCGCGAATGGCTGCCGTTCAGCGTGCGGCTTTATTTCTACGCGGGCGAGGAGGCGATTCGCGTCGTGCACACGCTCACGTATGATGGCGACCAGGAGAAAGATTTCATCCGCGGCGTCGGGCTGACGTTTGCGGTGCCACTGCGCGAGCAGTCGTGGAACCGGCACGTGCGCTTTTCGGGTCCGGACGGCGGGCTGTGGGCGGAGCCGATCCAGCCGGGTGGTGGTAATGTCACGCAGCAGGCCGGCCAGCGATTCGAAGGGGGCCGGACTTATTCGCCCAACGACCAGGAGCAGCAGCCGGTCTGGAGCGATTACAAGCTCACCCAACCGACTCCCGAAGGCTTTACCATCTACAAGCGCACCAACGCGCAAAGTTCATGGGTGTTTGCCGGCGCGGGGAAACGCGCCTCGGGACTGGGCTTCGTCGGCGACCTAACTGGCGGCCTCGCGATCAGCGTGAAGGATTTCTGGCAATCGTTTCCCACCGGGCTGGAGATTCGCGACGCGGGGAAGGCGGCGGCGCAATTGACGGTGTGGCTTTGGTCGCCGGATGCGCCCGCGATGGACATGCGGCACTATGCGACCCGCGCCTACGGGCTCAACGCGACCTACGAGGATGTGCAGGCGGGAATGAGCGTCGCCTACGGCGTCGCGCGGACGAGCGAGTTGACTATTTTCCCCTCCGGCGATGTCCCCGCGAAAGCGGCGACGGTCGCGATGGCGCAGTCGGGCGAGCGGCGGGCGTTGCTCGTCGCGTCGCCCAGCCATATCCATTCCACGGGAGTCTTCGGCACCTGGAGCTTGCCGGATCGGTCAACGCCGCTGAAGGCGACCGTGGAGGACCGGCTGGATTCGGTGCTCGCGTTCTACCAGCAGCAGGTGGACGAGCGCCATTGGTATGGTTTCTGGTATTATGGCGACTTTATCCACAGCTACAGCAACGCGGCGCACAACTGGTATTACGACTGGGGCGGGCATGCGTGGGACAACACCGAACTGGGCGCGCCGTTGTGGATGTGGCTGAGCTTCCTGCGCACGGGCCGTGCGGAGGTGTTTCGGCTGGCGGAAGCGCATACGCGCAACACGAGCGAGACGAACGTCTATCACCTTGGCCCGATGGCCGGGCTGGGATCGCGGCACAATGTGGTCAAATGGGGCGACGGGGCGAAGGAAGCGCGCGTCAGCCAGGCGGCGCACTGGCGGCCGTATTATTATCTCACGACCGACGAGCGCACGGGCGACATCATGCGCGAGCAACTGACGGCCGATCTCGCGGCGGTGACGCACGACCCGATGCGGCTGGCGCAGCCGGTGCTGCCGCAGGACCCGAAATTTCCCGGCCGGATTCGTATCGGCCCGGACTGGTTTGCCCTCGCGGGTAACTGGATGACGGAGTGGGAGCGCACAGGCGACACGAAATGGCGCGACCGGATCACGGCCGGGGTGGACGCGATTCTCGCGATGCCCTATTGGATTAAGAGCGGGGTGCGCAATGGCCTGAACCCTGACATCGCCAGCGGGCAGATCGGGCCGCTCAAGGGCGGGGGCAGCATGACCGTGGGCTATGATCCGGTGACCGGAAAACTTTTTCCGATTCCCGATCCTATCGTGGGGAAACAGGTGCCGGTGAATTACAATCTCTCCACCATTCAAGGCGGCGCGCAGGTGATGTTTGAACTCGTGCCGTTGCTCGGACGCGCCGACTGGGCGAAGGCCTGGCTGCAATACTGCCGGCTCGGTGGCGCACCCGCCGAGGTGCTCGACCAGGATCGCATCACCGGCAACGAAGGTGCCGACGGCCAGTTTGTCGAGACTGCGCAAGGCGGCCCGCGACTCGCCGCGTATGCCTACGCCCAGACAAAGAATCCCGCGTTTGCACGCATCGCGATCGTGGCGCTGAGTCGGGCGCGCGGCGCCAACCAACGCCTGGTAAACGGGCCCGACTCGCTGAATCCCGTGCATGAAGCACCCGGGGTCTCCACCAACGACGCGGCGCAGACGAGCCTCACGGTCATCGAAATCCTCGCGCTGTGCGCCGATGCGCTGCCCAACGAGCTTCCGCCTCCGCCCGAGGGCGGCCCGGGCGGGCGCGGTGGGCGTGGGGGGCGCAGCGGCCCGCCGCCGGCCGGCCGGCCACTCCCGCCGAAACAATGAATTTATCGTCATGAAAGTCCCAACCCTGACTGCGTTGATTTCTCTCAGCGCGCCGATGGTCGCGCCGGCGCAGCCGCCCGCGGCCACGCCCAACCGCACCGGGATGATCAATCCGCAGTTCAATGCCGCGCGACCGCGCGCGACCTACCCGGTCCCGTATGGCCCGCCGAGCGCCCAGGAAATCACGAAGGTGCTCGTGCGGGTGCACGGGTATCTCGCGGTGAACACTCCGGCGCGGCTCGTCGACCGTTTGACGGGCGCGGAGATCACGGACCTCACGTCGCCGAATCCGAATGCGACCATCGAGCGCGGCGCGTTTAACCTCATGGGCTATGAATGGGGGGTGACCTACGCGGGCATGCTCCTCGCCGCGGAGGCGACGGGCGACACGCGCTTTCGCGACTACGCGGCCCAGCGCCTGGCGTTCATCGCGGAAAAAGCGCCATATTTCCGCGCCGTCTCCGCGGCGGCTTCAACGCCTTTCGCGCCGTGCTCAATCCCCACACCCTGGATGATTCCGGCTCGATGTGCGCCGCGATGATCAAGGCGAGCCGCGCGGGAGTCGGCGGTGATTTGCGTCCGTTGATCGACCATTACATGGCGTGGATTCACACCAAACAGCAACGGCTCGCCGACGGCCCGCTGTCGCGGAGCCGGCCGCTGGCGGATTCGCTCTGGCTCGACGACCTCTACATGAGCGTGCCCGCGCTCGCGCAGATGGGAAAACTTACCGGCGAGCAGAAATATTTCGCGACGCCGTAAGGCAGATCACGCAGTTCGCCGCGCGGATGTTCAATCGCGAGAAAGGCCTGTGGATGCACGGCTGGGTGCAAAGCATGGCGGTGCATCCGGAGTTTCGCTGGGCACGCGCCAACGGCTGGGCGCTGCTCGCGCTGACCGAATTGCTCGAGGTGCTGCCGGAGAAGCATGCTGGCCGCATCGCGGTCCTCGCGCTCTATCGCACCCACGTCCGCGCGCTCGCGGAGTTGCAGGGCAAGGATGGACGCTGGCATCAGCTGCTCGACCGACCGGACTCCTTCCTCGAAACCTCGGCGACCGCCATCTACGCCTACTGCATCGCGCGGGGCGTAAGTCACGGTTGGCTCGATCCGCTCGCGCACGCGCCGATGGCGATCTTGGCGTGGCACGCGGTTACCACCCAGGTGAACGAGATCGGCCAGGTCGAAAACGTCTGCGTCGGCACCGGCATGGGCTTCGACCCCACTTTTTACTATCACCGGCCGGTGAGCGCGCTGGCGGCGCACGGCTACGGCCCGGTGCTGCTGGCGGGCGGCGAGCTCCTCATGCTCGCGAAAAGCGGCCAGGCGGTCGTTAACGACGAGGCGGTGATGTTCGGCCGCGCCACCGGCCTGTGAGTTTTTAGGGCGCGATCCGCCGCCCCACGATGATCAGGTCGCGTTCCACGGCGTCGAGCACGGCGACGCGGGGCAGGTGCGCCCAACGGGCGAAACCGTGCGACTCGAAGAGGCACAGGCTTGGCTCGTTATGACCAAAAATATAGCCAAGCAGCGTGTGCAGCCCAAGAGCGGGTGCACGCGCGACGGCCTCATCCAACAGGCGACGCGCCAGCCCGTGGCGGCGCTGGGACTCGGCCACGTAGATCGCGATCATCGCGGTGCCGTCGTAGGCCGCGCGCGGATTGAACGTGTCGAAACTCATCCAGGCACCGACGGTGCCAGCCGCATCGACCAGCACCCAGATCGGGCGCGTCGGCGCTTGATGGGCGGCCAGCCAGGGTCGGCGGCTCTCGACTGTGACCGGCTGCAAATCCGCCGTGACCATCCGGCCGAGGATGGTCGCGTTGTAAATCTCGACGATGGCCGGAAGGTCGGCCGCGGTGGCATCGCGCAGCGTCATGGCGCGCACGGGACGATGGGCGGGAGCGGAGTGGCCAGCCGCCCGGCGGGCGCAGCGTTCACTTCTTTGGCGCGGCGAGGGCGGGAGGAATCGACGGAGCGGCGGCGGCCGGCGGCTTGGCGAACTGAATCTTGCCGACGACATCGTTGAGCCGCTGCCGGAGGATTTCGTCCTCCTCTTCCGTCGTTTTCTTGTAGGCGCGACCCTCGATCACGCGCTCCGCCAGTTCCACGCTAATCACGAAGATGTGGCCGTTTTTCACGAAGAGCAGATTGCCCCGCTTGGCGACTGCCATGCGCCCTTCCTCATACTGCGGCACCTTGCTGGCAAACATCGAGCCGCCGGGCATCAGGGTCGCGGTGATGAGCGCGCCCTCGAGCATGCCGGGAATAAACTTGGCGCTCTCGATCTGCACGCCCTCGAAGCTCTGCTTGAAGTCGGCGAGCACGAAGTTGCTGAAAAAATATACCAGGTAGTCCTTCATGCCGCGGGTCGACATTTCCCAGCGCTGCGTGGCGTCCTGGATAAATGCCGCGATGCTGGCGTGCGTGTTAAAGTCATCTTGAAAAGTGACGACGTTGGGCGTGTCGGTGATGTTGCCACCGAGTTCGGGCAGGACGGGAATGGTCACCTTGAACGTGCCGGTCGGTGAAATGTAGGTGCGGCCGTCGACGCGGCCGGCGAGGCCGGTCGCCGCCTCCTGGGCACGAACAACCAGCGACACCGTGAGGAACACCAGGGCAAGGATGAGTCGGAACATGGGGGAATGGAGCAAGTAGAAGTAGCGCGGGCTGACTTTCAAGTCAACGCTGGCACGGCGGCGGCAAATCGCAACCACCAGTCAGCGGGAATCGCTTCGGGTCGGGTCTGCTCGGAGAGGCCTTCGGCGCGGAGAAGTTCCCGCCAAACGGCGCCGTCGCCTGGCACCCGCGGGCGCAGCAGGGCGCCGATCTGTTTGCGGCGCTGCTGAAAGCAGGCGCGCACGAGCGCCTTAATCGGTGGCGAAAACACCATGGGCGCGGGTTTACGCACGAGATTAAGGAGGTGCGACTCGACGTCGGGTCGGGGGAAAAAACACGCGGCGGCGACCTTGTGGCCGGGCACGAAATCGTAGGCGGTCTGGAGGAAAACAGAAATGGCCCCAAACGACTTGGTGCCCGGCTGGGCGGCATAACGCTGCGCCGCCTCCTGTTGCAGCATGAGCAGCATCCGCGCGGGCAGCGGCCCGCCGAGCACGGCGTCGAGCCACGGAGTGGCGATCGCATAGGGCAGGTTCGCGACGATCTTGAAATTCGCGGCGGCGCTCGCGGCCGGGAGCGCGGCGAGCGGATACTCCATCGCATCCCCTTCGAGCAGGTGGAACGAATCCGGAAATTTCGGCGCCAGCTCCGCCGCCAGGTGCGCGTGCAGGGCTCGGTCTTTTTCAACCGCCCACACCGTCGCGCCCGCCTCCAGCAGAGCGGATGTCAGCGTGCCGAGGCCGGGACCGATCTCGACGACCGTGTCGCCAGCGGTCACCGTGGCGAGTTCGAGGGATTTGCGGACGATGTTGCCATCGACCAGGAAATTTTGTCCGAGAAACCGTTTCGGCTGGTGGCCGAGAGTGGCGAGCAAGTCGCGCGTGGCAGAGGGCGAGAGCGGCATCGGGTTAGGCTGACGAATCGTCTTCAAGGTGAAATCGGTGCAGCGCGCGGTGGATCACTGGGGCGAGGATGAGACCGATCGTGGCGATGAGCGCGATGCCGCAATAAATCGCGTAGCAGCCGGCAAACAACTTCGCCCCATCGTTGTGCAACGGCGAGAGCGGGCCCATGCCGGAGAGAATCATCGCGGCGTCGAGAAAGGCGTCGATCCACGAAAGTCCCGCCAGCACGTGGTAGCCGATCATGCCGCAGCCGAGGGAAAACGTCAGCACCACGCCGCCGGCGGCCACGCTCCGGCCCAGCCGGCGGATGAACTCGCGCCGGGGTAGCAGGCGTTGTTTGCGCTGTTCAAACATGGCCCCGAAACTCTGCGATGAGCGCGCCGGGATTGAGCGCTTTCATGAGCACTTCACCCACGAGAACGGCGTGCGCGCCGGCGGCGCGGACGCGAGCGGCGTCCGCGGCGTGAAAGATTCCGCTCTCGCTGACCGCGATGACGTCGCGCGGAATTTTTGGGATCAAGCGCTCGCTGAGGCCCAGGTCAGTCTTGAACACGGCGAGGTCGCGATTGTTCACACCGATGATGCGGGCCCCGTGCGCGACCGCGCGGGCAATTTCCGGCTCGGTATGAATCTCAAACAGCGCCTCCAGTCCGGCGGCGGTGGCGGCGGTGAAGAGGACGCTGATTTCGTCCTCCGTGAGCGCGCGCACGATGATGAGAATGGCGCTGGCTCCGGCTTCGCGGGCCTGGAGGACCTGGATGGGGTGAACAAAAAAATCCTTCCGGATGCAAGGGCGGGCCGGCGGTGTCGTGCGAAACTGCGCGGTGACCCCGCGGAGATCGTCGAGGGACCCGCCAAAAAAGTTCTCATCGGTCAGCACCGAGAGCGCATCGGCCCCGGCGGCTTGGTAGCGTTGGGCCTGTTCGACCGCGGACGCCCCGGCCTTGATCTCACCGGCGGACGGCGAGCGGCGTTTGATCTCTGCGATCACGGCGAGTTTTCCGTCGGCGCGACGCAGCGCGGCGGTGAAGGACGGTGGTCGCGGCAGCGAGGCGTGGAGCTGGGCGAGCTCAGATTCCGGGACGGCGCGAAGCAGCGGCGCGATTTCGCGCCGCTTCCAGGCCATGATCTCGGTGAGCTTGTCGGACATGAAGCACCACGGAACACGCGAACCGGCGGAATTCAAAGCTAACTTTTTCCGTGTATTCCGGG